>NZ_JBUYEN020000083.1:0-20344 GCF_055229415.2 Bradyrhizobium sp. Leo114
CTGCGTGGGTCATTGCTCGGCTTGGAGGATGGACCGCCTACTATGGAAAGCCTGGTCCAAAGGTGATGCGCCTGGGCCTCGAAGCCTTCCGTCGCATCAAATACGGCACCACTTTGAGGCTCAAAAACGTGTGAATCGGATAGCCGGTGACCGGGCTCTTTTGCCACCGTCACTTCATAGAAGCTTAGCGCCAGCGTCGGGGCGCCAGGACCACACGACTTCACCGTCCGTGATGCGTATGCTCGTCAGTCACATCCATCACGTCCACCGCATCTCACCGCAACGTTCGTGACGATCGCGAGCCGCCCCTCATTCGGGTGAGACGCGCGGAGTTAAATCACTGATTTGCCCGACGGCGAAAGCGGAATGTTTTTTCTGCGAGGGCTGGACAGACTTTCGGTGATTTGCCCGTCGGGTTGTTATGTCGCACCCAAACTAGCCACAACATCATTGCGAGCGCAGCGAAGCAATCCATAGCGCCGCTTGTGGAGACGTGGATTGCTTCGCTGCGCTCGCAATGACGGGACTGTCGTTCCGGGGCGACGCTAAGCGTCGAGCTCGCAATGACGACGGAGGTGGCGCCGATGTTGTCGGTCAACGACCGAGAGCGTGGAATGCTGCCCGCAGCTACGGGCGGCTCATCTCACGCATACCGGCCGTGGCAGTGCTTGTACTTCTTGCCGCTGCCGCAAGGGCAATCCTCGTTGCGGCCGACCTTGCCCCAGGTGGCGGGGTTGTTGGGATCGCGGTCGGAGGGGGCGGCCTTCGGCACCAGCGAGGCGTTGGCGAAGGACATCTCGTCCTCGCCGGTGTTGGGATCGAGCTTGTGCGCTTCCATCGCCGGCAACACCGGCTGCTGCTCCTCCGGCGGGATGATCTCGACCCGCATCAATTGCGCGGTGACGGCCTCGCGCAGATGCGAGCTCATCTCCTGGAAGAGGTTGAAGGCTTCGGTCTTGTACTCCTGCAGCGGATCGCGCTGGCCATATCCGCGCAGGCCGATCACCTGGCGCAGATGGTCGAGCATGATCAGGTGCTCGCGCCAGAGATGGTCGAGCGTCTGCAACAGGATCGTCTTCTCGACGTAGCGCATCACGTCGGGGCCCCATTGCGCGACCTTGGCCGCCATGCGCTCGTCGACATGCTTCTCGATCCGCGCCAACAATTCCTCGTCGGCGATGCCCTCTTCCTTGGCCCATTCGTCGACAGGCAGGTCGATATCGAGCACGCGCTTCAATTCGTCCTTCAGGCCAGCCGCATCCCACTGCTCGGCGTAGGCATGCTCCGGGATATGCTTGGCCACCAGATCCTCGATGAAGGCGTGGCGCATGTCGGTGACGGTCTCGGCGACGCTCTCGTCCTTCATCAATTCGACGCGCTGGTCGAAGATCACCTTGCGCTGGTCGTTCTGGACGTTGTCGAACTTGAGCAGGTTCTTGCGGATGTCGAAGTTGCGCGCTTCGACCTTCTGCTGCGCCTTTTCCAGCGCCTTGTTGATCCAGGGATGGATGATCGCCTCGCCCTCTTTCAGGCCGAGCCGGGTCAGCATGCTGTCGAGCCGGTCGGACCCGAAGATGCGCATCAGATCGTCTTCCAGCGACAGGAAGAATTTCGAGCGGCCGGGGTCGCCCTGGCGGCCGGAACGGCCGCGGAGCTGATTGTCGATGCGGCGGGATTCATGCCGCTCGGAGCCGATGATGTAGAGGCCGCCGGGCTTGGTCACCGTCTTCGCCGGCTTGCTGCCCTTGGCGGGCTCGACCTCGACAACCTCCTCGGCCTTCAAGACGATCTCGCGGAAGCGCTCGATGTCGGCCTTGATCTGCTCGATCTTCTGCGCCTTCTCGGCTTCGTCAGCGACCGAGGCCGTCTCCTGCTGGATCCGCATCTCGAGCGAGCCGCCGAGCTTGATGTCGGTACCGCGGCCGGCCATGTTGGTCGCGATCGTGATCGCGCCGGGCACGCCGGCTTCGGCGACGATATAGGCTTCCTGCTCGTGGAAGCGCGCATTCAAGACCGCGAACAGCTTGGCCGGCTTGCCGGCGCGCGCCGCGGCATAGAGCTTGTCGAGCGCGCCGTGATTGCCGAAGTCGATCTGCTTGTAGCCGTGCTTGCGCAGGTACTCGGCCAGCACTTCGGATTTCTCGATCGAGGCGGTGCCGACCAGCACCGGCTGCAGCCGCTTGTTGGCGCGTTCGATCTCTGCGAGGATTGCGGCATATTTTTCGGTCTGCGTGCGATAGACCTCGTCGTCCTCGTCGAGGCGCGCCACCGGTAGGTTGGTCGGGATCTCCACGACCTCGAGCTTGTAGATGTCGAACAATTCGTCGGCTTCGGTCGCGGCCGTGCCGGTCATGCCCGCCAGCTTCTCGTACATCCGGAAATAGTTCTGGAAGGTGATCGAGGCCAGCGTCTGGTTCTCCGGCTGGACCTGGACGTGCTCTTTGGCTTCCAGCGCCTGGTGCAGGCCTTCCGAGTAGCGGCGACCCGGCATCATGCGTCCAGTGAACTCGTCGATGATGACGACCTCGCCGTCGCGAACGATGTAATCCTTGTCGCGGGTGAACAGCGTGTGCGCGCGCAGCGCCTGGTTGACGTGGTGGACGACCGAGACGTTCTCGACGTCATAGAGGGAGTCGCCCTTGAGCTGGCCGGCATCGCGCAGCAGCCCTTCGAGCTTTTCCATGCCACCTTCGGTCAGCGTCACCGTGCGCTGCTTCTCGTCGACCTCGTAGTCCGACTTGTCGAGCTTGGGAAAGAACGTGTCGATGGTGTTGTAGAAATCCGAACGGTCGTCGAGCGGGCCGGAGATGATCAGCGGCGTCCGCGCCTCATCGATCAGGATCGAGTCGACTTCGTCGACGATGGCGTAATAGTGCCCGCGCTGGACCATGTCCTCCAGGCGGTACTTCATGTTGTCGCGGAGGTAGTCGAAGCCGTATTCGTTGTTGGTGCCGTAGGTGATGTCGCAGCCATAGGCGGTCTTGCGCTCGGCATCGTCGAGCCCGTGGACGATGACGCCGGTGCTCATGCCGAGGAAGGAATAGATCTGGCCCATCCAGCCGGAGTCACGGCGGGCAAGGTAATCGTTGACGGTGACGACATG
Organism: Bradyrhizobium sp. Leo114; assembly: GCF_055229415.2. NCBI lineage: Bacteria > Pseudomonadati > Pseudomonadota > Alphaproteobacteria > Hyphomicrobiales > Nitrobacteraceae > Bradyrhizobium > Bradyrhizobium sp. Leo114. The sequence goes on from NZ_JBUYEN020000083.1 coordinate 3,104, forward strand.
GACGCCCTTGCCGGCGAGCGCGTTGAGATAGACCGCGAGCGTCGCCACCAGCGTCTTGCCTTCGCCGGTCTTCATCTCGGCGATGTCGCCCTCATGCAGCACCATGCCGCCGATGAGCTGCACATCGAAATGGCGCTGACCGAGGGTGCGCTTGGCGGCCTCGCGGACGGTGGCGAAGGCCGGAACCAGGAGGTCGTCGAGCGTCTTGCCGTTCGCCAGCTCCTGCCGGAATTCGGCGGTGCGGGCCTTCAACGCCTCGTCCGAAAGCTTTGCGAGCTCGGGCTCCAATGCGTTGATGGCGTTGACGCGGGCCTGATAGCCCTTCACCCTCCGGTCGTTGGCGGAGCCGAACAATTTGCGGGCGAGCGCGCCGATCATGCGTAGTTCCTGTTCTTCTGCGTTGCAACCAGAGCGTGGTGCCGCCGATTGTCTATCAACTCACCGTGACGCACCCCGGCAACGGCCCCAACCTGGGGCCCGATCCGCCAATTAAGTGGGAAGCAAGCAATCCAAGGTTCAACGGCCAAAAACGTAAGCAAAATGAGCGCTATCGCCATTGACACGATGGGCCAGAGATATGGCCCGCTCCGGGGGTTGTCAACGCTCGGCAGGATGTCAAGGAATTCATCATTTTGTCAGACTTTTCGCGTTGCCAAGGCGGCTTGATTGGGCGAGTGTCCGCCCCGCTCAAGAGAAGTTCCCCCTGTTCGAGACAAGTTAAGGATTTTGCATGACCACGTCGTTCGCGGAAATGAAACCCGGCTTGCGTATCGGCCTCGCATCCCTGGCCGTGACCGGCTCGATCGCCGCGGTTCTCGCCTTCGGTCTGCCGGTCCGTGCTGAGGATTCCAACCCGGTGCTTGCCAAGGTCAACGGGCAGGAGATCCGCCAAAGCGATGTGGCGATCGCCGAAGAGGAACTTGGGCCGAGCCTGCAGCAGATGGACCCTGCGACGCGGAAGGATAACCTCCTGGCCTTCCTGATCGACATGAAGATCGTCGCCAAGGCCGCCGAGGACAAGAAGGTCGACAATACCGACGAGTTCAAGAAGCGCCTCGCCTTCACCCGCAACCGCCTCCTGATGGATAGCCTGCTTGCCAGCGAGGGCAAGGCGGCGACCAACGACGACGCCATGAAGAAGGTCTATGAAGAGGCCTCCAAGCAGATCACCGGCGAGCAGGAAGTGCATGCCCGCCACATCCTGGTCGAGACCGAGGACGAGGCCAAGGCAATCAAGGCCGAGCTCGCCAAGGGCGCCGATTTCGCCGAGCTCGCCAAGAAGAAGTCCAAGGATCCCGGCGCCTCCGATGGCGGCGATCTCGGCTTCTTCACCAAGGAGCAGATGGTGCCGGAATTCTCTGCCGTCGCCTTTTCGCTCGAGCCGGGCAAGATCTCCGACCCCGTGAAGTCGCAGTTCGGCTGGCACATCATCAAGGTCGAGGAAAAGCGCAACCGCACCGCGCCGCCCTTCGACCAGGTCAAGAGCCAGATCGAGACCTATGTGACCCGCAAAGCGCAGGCCGACTATGTCGCCAAGCTGCGCGAGGCCGCCAAGATCGAGCGCATGGACAAGCCGGAAGAGACCGCCAAGAGCGACGCCAAGCCTGCTGATACGACGGCCCCCGCCGCCAAGCCGTCCGACTCCAAGATGGCGCCGCCGGCGAAGAAGTAAGAATTCGCTGTCACTTCAGCGAAGCCAATAGTATCTACACTCGTCATGGCCGGGCTTGTCCCGGCCATCTACGTCTTGGCGCCTCGCCGGCCGGGAAAAGGACGTGGATGGCCGGGACATCTTGCGCGAAGACGCGCTTCGCACTTTAGCCCGGCCATGACGATTGCGCCTGCCTGATTGGAATCCGCCATGTCCACCGCCGTTTCTCCCCTCGCCCCGACAGACGTTCCCGATTTGCCCGCGATTGCGGGCGTCAGGCTTGCGACGGCGGCGGCCGGGATCCGCTACAAGGGGCGCACCGATGTGCTGCTCGCGGTGATGGACAAGGGCACCACCGTCGCCGGTGTCTTCACCAAGTCGAAATGCCCGTCAGCCCCGGTGGAGTGGTGCCGCGCCAAGCTCGGCAAAGGCGGATCTTCTAAGGGAGGATTTGCACGCGCGCTGGTGGTCAATTCCGGCAACGCCAACGCCTTCACCGGCAAGACCGGCAAGCAGTCGACCGCGCTGACCGCGCAGATCGCCGCTAAGGCGGTCGGCTGCGGCGTCAATGAGGTGTTCCTGGCCTCCACCGGCGTGATCGGCGAGCCGCTCGATGCGACCAAGTTCGACGGCGTGCTGGCGACGCTGGCCGAGACGGCGACGCCCGACGACTGGATGAGCGCAGCGAAGGCAATCATGACCACCGACACCTTCCCGAAAGTCGCGACCGCGACCGTCAAGCTCGGCAAGGCTAAGGTGACGATCAACGGCATGGCCAAGGGCGCCGGCATGATCGCGCCTGATATGGCGACGATGCTGTCGTTCATCTTCACCGATGCGCCGCTGTCATCGGCCGCGCTGCAACAGCTCCTGAAGAGCGGGGTCGAGGACACCTTCAACGCCGTCACCATCGATGGCGACACCTCGACCTCGGACACACTATTGGCATTCGCGACCGGCGCCGCCGCGGCAAACGGCGCGCCGAAGATCAGCCGCGCCAGCGATCCGCGCCTGAAAGCGTTTGCAAAGGCGTTCCGCGATGTGCTCGCCGATCTTTCCGAGCAGGTGGCGCGTGACGGCGAAGGCGCGCGGAAACTGGTCGAGATCATCGTCGATGGCGCGACGACCAAGGCTTCCGCTCGCAAGATCGCGATGTCGGTGGCGAACTCGCCGCTGGTCAAGACCGCGATCGCCGGCGAGGATGCCAATTGGGGCCGGGTGGTGATGGCGGTCGGCAAGGCCGGCGAGCCCGCCAACCGCGACAAGCTCTCGATTTCCTTCAACGGCATCCGCGTCGCCAAGAGCGGCGCCCGCGATCCCTCCTACAACGAGGCGGAAGTGTCGCAGGCGATGAAAGAGCCGAAGATCCAGATCAAGGTCAATCTCGGCCTCGGCAAGGGCCGCGACCGCGTGCTGACCTGCGATCTCACCAAGGAATATGTCGCGATCAACGGCGATTATCGGTCGTAATTCTATGTAGGATGGGTAGAGCGCAGCGAAACCCATCCTACGATTCAGCAGGCGTGCCGCGCATGACCGATATCAAACTCACCCTCGTGGTTGCCTGCGCGCTCATCGATGCCGACAAGCGCGTGCTGCTGGCGCAGCGGCCTGCCGGCAAGCCGATGGCGGGGCTCTGGGAATTTCCGGGCGGCAAGGTCGAGGCCGGCGAACGGCCGGAAGCGACGCTGATCCGCGAATTGCATGAAGAACTCGGCATCACCGTCGCCGAGCCGTGCCTGGCGCCGCTAACCTTCGCGAGCCACGCCTATGAGACGTTTCACCTGCTGATGCCACTCTATATCTGCCGGCGCTGGGACGGCATGGTGACGGCGCGCGAGGGACAGAACCTCGCCTGGGTCCGCGCCAACAAATTGCGCGACTATGAGATGCCGGCGGCGGACATTCCGCTGATCCCGCATCTGATTGATCTGCTGTTGTAGGTTTGCTCGCGACAGGGCCGCCGCACCCTCACTCGTCATGCGCGGGCTTGACCCGCGCATCCATCTTCGAAAAAGGCTCTTTCCAGATCGATGGATCGCCGGGTCAAGCCCGGCGATGTCGGCTGCGGTATTCGGCGTCAGTCGCGTTTTGCCCGCTTCACCGCCTCTGCCAAACTCGCTTTCGCCGAACCCGGCCGCAGCGGTTTTTGCTGGCTTTCATGCGGTGCCCAGCCGGACAGCCAGATCACGTCGAAGGTGGCGCGGATGCGGCCGTCAGGATCGGCGAAGCGATCGGCATAGATTTGCGCCAACCGCAATAGCGTGGCGCGGCGGGTTGGCGCGCGGCGCCGCTCGACCAGGATATTGGTGGCGCCCATGCGCCGCAATTCCTGCATCAGCGCGAAGGCGTTGGCGTAGCGCACCACGATGCGGTCGACGTCGGTCACCGGCAGCGCGAAGCCGGCACGCTGCAACAGCGCGCCGATGTCGCGCAAATCGGCGAATGGCGCCACGCGCGGCGACACTCCGCCCTCGCATTCGGCTTCGGCGGCGGCGAAGGATTGCCGAAGCTCGGTCAACGTATCGCCGCCGATCATCGCCGCGAGCAACAGCCCGTCGGGCCTGAGCGCGCGACGCACCTGCGCGAGCACGCCGGGAAGATCGTTGACGAACTGGAAAGCGAGCGCGGAGACCGCAAGATCGAGCGAAGCCGGCTGCAGCGGAAGGACTTCGGCAGCCTCGAACGCAACCTCGCGGACGGACTTGCATCGCGCGCGCAAGAGATCATGGAGCGCATTGCCCGGCGTCCAGATGTCGGCGGCATCGGCAAACTCCCGCGTGACCGCCTGCAAACGCTCCGCCATGTCCTCGCCGACGCGCTCGAGCAGGAAGGTGACCGGCGCATCGCGCCGCGCGCGCTTCAGCCGCGCCGCGAGCAGCGAACGATCGAACAACACAGGTGTGGTCGGATTTGCGGCCATGTCCGCTGGTTACGCCCTGCCTTCACCTCTGGCAACGCAATGCTTGAGCTGACACGATCATGAGGCTAGCCTCGGTCCATGGGCGCCGAGGCATCACCATCCCGCTCCATTGCAGGCCATCTGCGCGGCGCGCTGAGCGTTGCGCAGGGAGCATGGACGCATGCAGTACGGCTGATGCTCGACATCGCGCTGCCGACGCTGTGCGTTTCGTGCCGCGAGCCGGTCGATGGCGAGGGCGTCTGCGCCGCCTGCTGGGCCAAATTGTCGTTCATTGCACCACCGTTCTGCCCGCGGCTCGGCATTCCCTTCGTCTACGACCCCGGTCCGGAGCTGTTGTCGATGGAGGCGATCGCCAGTCCGCCGGCCTACCAGCGCGCCCGCGCCGCGGTGCGCTATGACGACGTCGCGCGCACGCTGGTGCACGCATTGAAATACCAGGACCGCACGGACCTCGCGCCAGCAATGGGCCGCTGGATGGCGCGCGCGGGGAAGGAATTGCTTCGCGACGCCGATATTTTGGTACCAGTTCCCCTGCACTGGCGGCGCGGCTGGAGCCGCCGCTACAATCAATCCGGCGCGCTTGCCCGCGTCATTTCGCGCCAGAGCGGCGTCGCGCTTGCCCCCGATGCGCTGCGCCGGGTGCGCTCGACCGAGCAGCAGGTCGGATTGTCGCGGGCGCAGCGGGCGACCAATGTCCAGGGTGCTTTCAAAGTGGGGCCGGACCGCGCGGCCGAAATCCAGGGCCGCCGCGTGATCCTGGTCGATGACGTCCTGACCTCGGGAGCGACGGTCGACGCCTGCGCGCGGGCGCTTCTGCGCGCCAAGGCGGCACAGGTCGATGTGCTGGTGTTCGCCCGGGTTGTCGATAGCCACAAAACTCCCATATAATCCCGGACAAAATCACAACCGAGCGCACCATGACCGCTGCGATTGAAATCTATACCCGCCCGGGCTGCGGCTACTGCAGCGCGGCCAAGTCGCTTCTGACCCGCAAGAAGGCGGCGTTCACCGAATTCAACGTGGCCAGCGACGCGGCCTATCGCGACGAGATGTACAAGCGGGCCGGCGCCGGTTCGACCTTTCCGCAGATCTTCATCGGCAGCACCCATGTCGGCGGCTGTGACGAGCTCTATGCGCTCGACCGCGAGGGCAAGCTCGATGGCCTCTTAGCCAGCGAAGGCGTGGCCTGATGAGTGCCGACAGCACCTTCACCGCAGCCATGGTGCAGATGCGCACCTCGCTTCTGCCGGAGCCGAGCCTCGAGCAGGGCATCAAGCTGGTGCGCGAGGCGGCGGCGCAAGGCGCGGACTATGTGCTCACGCCCGAAGTGAGCAACATGATGCAATTGAACCGCAAGGCGCTGTTCGAGCATCTGGCGACGGAAGAGGACGACAAGTCGCTGAAGGCCTATCGCGCGCTCGCAGCCGAATTGAAGATCCATCTGCATATCGGCTCGCTGGCACTGCGCTTCTCGCCGGAGAAGGCCGTGAACCGGTCCTTCCTGATCGGCCCGGACGGCAATCTGCTCGCCAGCTACGACAAGATCCATATGTTCGATATCGATCTGCCCGGCGGCGAGAGCTACCGCGAATCGGCCAATTACCAGCCGGGCGAGACTGCTGTGATCTCCGATCTGCCCTGGGGCCGGATCGGATTGACGATCTGCTATGACGTGCGCTTCCCGGCGCTGTACCGCGCGCTGGCCGAAAGCGGCGCGTCCTTCCTGACCGTACCGTCTGCCTTCACCCGCAAGACCGGCGAGGCGCATTGGCACATTCTGCTCCGCTCGCGCGCCGTCGAGACCGGCTGCTTCGTGTTTGCCGCCGCGCAAGCCGGCCTGCATGAGAACAAGCGCGAGACCTATGGTCATTCGCTGATCATCGATCCCTGGGGCGAGATCCTCGCCGAGGGCGGCGTCGAGCCGGGCGTGTTCCTGGCGAAGATCGATCCGGCCAAGGTCGAGACCGCGCGCAGGGCGATCCCCTCGCTGCAGCACGGACGGCGTTTCACCGTCGCCGACCCCAAGGCAGGTCCGGAGCATCTGCACCTCGTCCGGGGCTCAGCATGATCCGCTACAACCTGCGCTGCGAACGGGGCCACGCTTTCGAAAGCTGGTTCCAGACTTCGTCGGCTTACGATTCTCAGGTCCGCCGCAAGCTCGTGACCTGCCCGACCTGCGGCTCGTCAAAGATCGAGAAGGCAATCATGGCGCCGCAGATCGTCGGCAAGAAAGGCCGCGAAAGCGCAGCGCCTGTGCCGGCCGAGCAGCCGGCGGCAGCGCCAGCCGAATCCACGCCGCTGATGATGGCGCAGGAGCGCGAACTGCGCGCCAAGCTGAAGGAATTGCGCGACCACATCGTCAAGAACGCCGACAATGTCGGCGACCGCTTCCCCAACGAGGCGCGCAAGATGCATTACGGCGATATCGAGCACCGTCCGATCTACGGCGAAGCTTCGCCGGAGGAAGCCCGCTCGCTGATCGAGGAAGGCGTCGAGGTCTCGCCGCTGCCGGTGCTGCCGGACGACCGGAACTGATCCTCACGCCGCGATCAATAGCGCCACACCGATCACGATCAGGACGATGCCGGAAAACTCGCGCGGCGAGATCGGCTGCTTGAATGAATAATACGCCACGCCTTGCGCGAACAAGACTTCGATCAGCGCCAGCGTTCGCACGTTCGCCGCCGCTGTCAGTGCGAAGGCAAGGAACCAGAATTGCGAGGCGAACGCGCCCATGAAGCCCGCCAGCATCGATGGCCGCCATAATCCGAGGATCGCCTTGAGCACCCCGGGCGCCCGCAGCAACAGATAGATCGACAGCACCAGCGTCTGCACGAACAGGCCGAACACCAGCGTATAGGACGACGCCGTCACGAAGGAGACACCGGGCACCGCGATGATCGCGCCCCGGAAGCCGATCGCCGACAGCGCAAACGCAGCCGCCGCGACCAGGCCCATGATGGTCGGCCTCAGCTCCGCAAACCCCTTCTCGCCGCCGGGCCGAAGTGCGGTGATGACGACGCCGATGGTCGCGATCAGGATCGCGATCACCTTCAGCAAGGTGAGATGATCGCCGAGGAAGACGAAGCCGAAGATCGCGGTCTGGATCGCCTCGGTCTTCAGATACGCCGTCGTCACCACGAAGGAGCGCTCGTTCATCGCCAGCAGCATCAGGCCGGTGCCGACGATCTGGCTGAGCGCACCGAGCAGCAGCCACGGCCAGAACGCCACCGGCGGCCACGGAGCGGAATCGCCGGTCACCACGATGACCAGCGCAAAAAACAGGATCGAGAACGGAAAGCCGAACAGGAAGCGGATATTGGTCGCGCCCCAGGTCCCGAGCGGCCCGGTCAGCGACCGCTGCATCGCATTGCGCGCAACCTGCCCGAGCGCAGCGACGATGGTGAAAGGAATCCAGAGCCAGGAAATCGTCAGCATGTGCGCAAGAATCGCGGGCGGGCGGGGAAAACGCTCTCACCGTGCCGGGCGCCGCGCGCGCGGTCAACCGGAACAGCGCATGACAGGATTGCGCTGCGGCGCCTCGTCATTGCGAGCGGAGCGAAGCAATCCATGCTTCGGCGAGTGGCACTATGGATTGCTTTGCTCCGCTCGCAATGACGGCTTCGCGGGAAATGCTTACCCCTCCTCCGCGACCACCATGTAGTTCACGTCCATGTCCGAGGAGATGTTCCATTGGTCGGCGAGCGGGTTGTAGACCACGCCGGCCTGGTCGGTGATGGTGAGGCGGTTGTCTTGCAGGTAGTGGGCGAGTTCGTCGGGGGTGACGAACTTGCTCCATTGATGGGTGCCGCGCGGCAGCCACCGCAGCACATATTCGGCGCCGACGATCGCGAGTGCAAAGCTCTTCCAGTTGCGGTTAAGCGTCGAGAGCACCATCAGCCCGCCGGGTTTGAGCATCGCCGTGCAGCGTTTCAGAAACACGCCGACGTCGGTGACGTGTTCGACCACCTCCATCGCCAGCACGATGTCGAAGCGCTCGCGCGCGTCCATTTCTTCCACCGTGGTGCAGCGATAATCGATCGCCAGATGCCCCTTGTCGGCATGCAGTTTCGCGGCGGCGATATTGGAGGCCGAGGGATCGATGCCGATCACTTGGGCGCCGAGCCGGGCCAGCGGCTCGCACAATAGCCCGGCGCCGCAGCCGATATCGAGGATGCGCAAGCCGGACAGGCAGCTCAGGCTCCTGACGTTGCGGTCGAACTTGCGGCACGCGGCATCGCGGATATAGCCGAGCCGTAACGGATTGATCTTGTGCAGCGGCGCCATCTTGCCGCGCGGATCCCACCACTCCGCCGAGAGTTTTGAGAATTTTGCGACCTCGGCCGGATCGACCGTGGTGCCGGAAAAGTCAGACTGCATGGCCATGATGCGCGCGCCCCTATCGCGCCGTGATGTAACTACGGAATGCGAGCGGCGAAGCAATCATTTTGATCGTCTTCTGCCCCTCGCCGACGCCGAGAATTCTCACATTGCCGTAGTTGAGGATACGGCCAAGAATGCTCTGGGAGACGTCGACGCTCTCAACTTTGTCGAGGCTCATTTCAAACGTCTCGCGCTGAATGAACCCCTCTTTGTGCACAATCCGCAGATTGGTCACATCGGTCTCGGTGGTCCAACGATGGAACCAGGCGGTCACCGTCTTGTACAACGCCGCGAGCGCCGCGATTCCGCTCAGCGCCAGGCAAAGCACCGCCGGCGCGCCGGTTGGGACCATATAGGCCAGGATCAGGAACACGATCGCCACGCCCCAGCCGGCAATGGCCGGCAGGAAGAAAATCCAGTGCGCGTTCGTCGAATACAGCACCCTCTCACCGGGCTGCAGGATCTCGTCGATATACCGCCCCATACAAACGCCTCAGTTACCGCCGCGCCCCCACCACGGACGGCGCCAGGAACCCGCTTGCCCCCGGCCGCTTCGCTATGTATACGCGCGTTTCAGCCCCCGTGCTTGGGTTAAGCGCGGGCAATCTACCTATCCTCACAGGGAATGCACGCGTCGTCATGGGCCGCCTCGTGATGAAGTTCGGCGGCACCTCCGTCGCCAATATCGACCGAATCCGCAACGTCGCACGCCATGTCAAACGCGAGGTCGATGCCGGGCACGATGTTGCCGTGGTGGTCTCCGCCATGTCCGGCAAGACCAACGAATTGGTGGCCTGGTGCAGCGAGGCTTCCCCGATGCACGATGCACGCGAATATGACGCGGTCGTCGCTTCCGGCGAGCAGGTCACTTCGGGCCTGCTGGCGATCACGCTGCAGAGCATGGGTGTCCAGGCGCGCTCCTGGCAGGGCTGGCAGATCCCGATCAAGACCTCCGACGCGCACGCCTCGGCGCGCATCCTCGATATCGACGGCACCGAGCTCATGAAGCGCTTCAAGGAGCGGAAGGAGGTCGCGGTCATCGCCGGTTTCCAGGGCATCAATCCCGAGACCGGCCGCATCACCACGCTCGGCCGCGGTGGTTCCGATACCTCGGCGGTGGCGATTGCAGCGGCGGTCAAGGCCGACCGCTGCGACATCTATACCGACGTCGACGGCGTCTACACCACCGACCCACGCGTGGTGCCGAAGGCGCACCGGCTCGATAAGATCGCGTTCGAGGACATGCTGGAATTGGCCTCTCAGGGCGCCAAGGTCCTTCAGGTGCGCTCGGTGGAACTTGGCATGGTGCACAACATGCCAATCTTCGTCCGCTCCAGCTTCGACAAGCCTGAAGATATCGACCCGCACGGCACGCCGCCGGGAACGCTGATCTGCAGCGAGGAGGAAATCATGGAAATGCACGTCGTCACCGGCATCGCCTTCTCCAAGGACGAAGCCCAGATTTCCGTGCGCCAGATCGAGGACAAGCCGGGGGTGGCAGCAGCGATCTTCGGCCCGCTCGCGGATGCCAACATCAATGTCGACATGATCGTGCAGAACGTCTCGGAGGACGGCAAGACCACGGACCTTACCTTCACGGTTCCGGCGAGCGACTATGGCCGCGCCCGCGACACCATTACCGCGGCCAAGAGCAAGATCGGCTATCAGCGCTTCGACAGCGCCACCGACGTCTCGAAGGTCTCCGTGATCGGCAGCGGCATGCGCAGCCATGCCGGCGTCGCCGCCAAGGCCTTTGCCGCGCTTGCCGCGCGCAACATCAACATCCGCGCCATCACTACGTCCGAGATCAAGTTCTCGGTGCTGATCGATGCCGCCTATACCGAGCTCGCGGTGCGCACACTGCACACGCTGTACGGTCTCGACCAGGCTTGAGGGCCACCTCTCCTGAAGGGAGAGGTTCCGCACGGGGCGGGCCTCATGGTTCGAGACGCGCCGCAAGCGGCGCTCCTCACCATGAGGGTCTAAGATTCCGCCGCGAAACCAGACCTCATCCTGAGGGGCGCGCAGCGCGTCTCGAAGGATGGGCCACGAAGGAATCGCCCGCCAAGTTCTATTTCATAGGCGATAGCCCTGCCCTGAAAGGGGAGGGTAAAGGGCCCCTCCCTGTAGGAGAGGTGGAACAGCTCAAGCCCACGTTTCTCGCTGTTGCGAGTAAGAATTTCTCTTAGCTACCGCAGCATTGGGCTGACAGAGACGTTATATCTTTTGGCAGGCGTTTTGCTTGGCAAAACAAGCCTCGATTGGCTATACGGCCTGATCGGAGGGTGCCGCAAACTGTGTCACAGTCTTGGCGAATCCGATTCGGCCGGGTTGCGAGGTTGCGGCGGCGCCGATGGATAAAATTGTTGGATTAATCGAGTTTCTCGCCAGTTGCCGGCCACACGGCCTGCTGGTCATGTGGGGGAGGGTTGCAACCTATGCGGAGCGCTTCGGGAGGTCCCCGCGTCCTGTTGAGACGGCTCCGCGAAACCATGGCGGAGCAGGTCTCAGCCCAGGAGCGGCTGGACAAGATCGTGGTCCTGATCGCGGCCAATATGGTGGCCGAAGTCTGCTCGGTCTATGTGCTGCGCGTCGATAACACCCTCGAGCTCTACGCCACCGAAGGTCTGAACCGCGACGCCGTCCACAGGACGGTGCTCAGCGCCCATGAGGGCCTGGTCGGCCTCGTCGCCAGCGAGGCCACGCCGCTTAATTTGAGCGACGCGCAAAGCCACCCGGCCTTCTCCTATCGCCCGGAAACCGGCGAAGAGATCTATCACTCCTTCCTCGGCGTGCCGATCCTGCGCGCCGGCAACACGCTCGGCGTGCTGGTCGTGCAAAACCGCGCCAAACGCACTTATGTCGAGGAAGAAGTCGAGGCGCTGCAGACCACCGCCATGGTGCTGGCGGAGATGATCGCCTCCGGCGAATTGGCGGCGCTGGCGCAGCCGGGCGCCGAACCTGCGGCGCGGCATTCCCTACACAAGACCGGCGCCATTCTCTCCGAAGGCATCGCGCTCGGCCATGTCGTGCTGCACGAGCCGCGCGTCGTCATCACCAACTATATCGCCGAAGACCTGCCGAAGGAGATCAAGCGGCTGGATGCGGCGCTGACCAAGCTGCGCGCCGATCTCGACCGGCTGCTGGAGCGCGGCGACGTCGCCGACGGCGGCGAGCATCGCGACGTGCTCGAAGCCTATCGCATGTTCGCCAACGACCAGGGCTGGTCGCACAAGCTGCATGAGGCGGTTGCCACCGGCCTCACCGCTGAAGCCGCGGTCGAGCGCGTGCAGTCCGACACCCGCGCGCGCATGCTGCGCTCGACCGATCCTTACCTGCGCGACCGGCTGCACGACCTCGAGGATCTCGGCCATCGCCTGATGCGGCAACTGGTCGGCCAGGACCACGCGCCATCACGCGAACAATTGCCCGACAACGCGATCCTGATCGCCCGCGCGATGGGCCCGGCGGCGCTGCTCGACTATGACCGCAAGCGATTGCGCGGACTGGTGCTCGAAGAAGGCACCGCCAATTCCCACGTTTCGATCGTGGCACGCGCGCTCGGCATTCCCGCCGTCGGCGAGGTGCCGAACGCGCCCGGCATCGCCGATCCCGGCGATGCCATCATCGTCGACGGCATCTCGGGCGAGATCTATGTCCGTCCGTCATCGGAGATCGAATCCGCCTACGCCGAGCGGGTCCGCTTCCGCGCGCGGCGGCAGGCGCAATATTCGGCGCTGCGCGACAAGCCTTGTGTGACCAAGGACGGCCAGCCGATCGAACTCTTGATCAACGCCGGCCTGACCATCGACCTGCCGCATATCGATGACACCGGCAGCGCCGGCATCGGCTTGTTCCGGACCGAACTGCAGTTCATGGTGAGCCCGAACCTGCCGCGCTCCAGCGACCAGCTCGCGCTCTATCGCACCGTGCTGGATGCGGCGGGATCGAAGCCCGTCACCTTTCGCACCCTCGACATTGGCGGCGACAAGGCACTGCCCTATATGGAGACGTTCGTCGAGGAAAATCCCGCGCTCGGCTGGCGCGCGATCCGGCTCGGCCTCGACCGCCCGGGACTGTTGCGCGGTCAGATCCGCGCACTGCTTCGCGCCGCCGGCGGCCGCGCGCTGAAGATCATGTTCCCGATGATCTCTGATGTTGCCGAGTTCGATCAGGCCAAGGCGATTGTCGAGCGGGAACTGACTTATCTGCGCCAGCACGGCCATTCGCTGCCCGAGCGCGTCGATGTCGGCACCATGATCGAGGTTCCGGCGCTGCTGTACCAGCTCGACGAGCTGTTGAAGCGGGTCGATTTCCTCTCGGTCGGATCGAACGATCTGTTCCAGTTCCTGTTCGCGGTGGACCGCGGCAACGCCAAGGTCTCGGAACGGTTCGACACCCTGTCCGCGCCGATCCTGCGCGCGCTGCGCGACATCGTTCGCAAGGCGCAGGCAAGCAGGAAGGTCGCCTCGCTGTGCGGCGAGATGGCATCGAAGCCGATCGGCGCGCTGGTGCTGATCGCGCTCGGCTACCGCTCGCTGTCGCTGTCGGCGACCGCGCACGGTCCGGTGAAAGCGATGATCCTCGAGCTCGACGCGAAAAAGGCCGAAGCGATAATCAACCCGCTTCTGGACGCACCGGCCGGCAGCGTTTCGATCCGCGAGAAGCTGACGGAATTTGCGGAAGCCGAAGGGCTCACCTTGTAGCGACGCTCTCCTCGACGGCGCCGCCCCTGCCCTTTCCGTTATTTGAGAACCATCCATGCTGCCCGAAGCCAAACTCGATGTCCTGCTCGCCCATCATGCCTCGCTCGAGGCCGAACTGCTCGGCCAGGTGAATTCGGAACGCTATGTCCAGATCACCCGCGAGCTCGCCGAGCTCAATCCGCTGATCGAGGCGGTGAAGGCCTATCGCGCCGCGCGCACCGAGCTCGCCGACACCCAGAGTCTGATCGCCGATCCCACAACCGAGCCCGACATGCGCGGCATGGCGGAGGCCGAGCTCGAGACGCTGCATGCGCGGCTTGCCGAGCTCGAGCAGAAGATCCGCATCGCGCTGTTGCCGAAGGACGCCATGGACGATCGCAACGTCGTGCTGGAAATCCGCGCCGGCACCGGTGGCGACGAAGCTTCGCTGTTCGCGGGCGACCTGTTCCGCATGTATGAACGCTTCGCCGCGCTGCAGGGCTGGAAGGTCGAGGTGATCTCGGCCAGCGAGGGCACGGTCGGCGGCTACAAGGAAATCATCGCCGAGGTGCAGGGCCGCGGCGCATTCGCGAAACTGAAATTCGAATCCGGCGTGCATCGGGTGCAGCGCGTGCCCGACACCGAGACGCAGGGGCGCATCCACACCTCCGCCGCGACGGTGGCCGTGCTGCCGGAGGTCGAGGATGTCGACGTCGACATCAAGAACGAGGACTTAAGGATCGAGACCATGCGGGCGCAGGGCGCCGGCGGTCAGCACGTCAACAAGACGGAATCGGCGATCCGCATCACCCATATCCCGACCGGCATCGTGGTGATGATGCAGGACAGCCGCTCGCAGCACAAGAACCGGGCGTCGGCGATGAACATCCTGCGCTCGCGCATCTACGATGCCGAGCGCCAGCGCGTGGAGGCGGCGCGTTCCGCCGACCGCAAGGAGAAGGTCGGCTCCGGCGACCGCAGCGAGCGCATCCGCACCTATAATTTTCCGCAAGGCCGCGTCACCGATCATCGCATCAACCTGACGCTCTACAAATTGCCGCAGGTGATATCAGGTGAAGCACTCGGTGAATTGACCGACGCGCTGACGACGGAGCACCAGGCAGCGCAACTCGCCGCGCAGGGTGCGGCGGCGTGAGGACTCCCGTAGCCCGGATGGAGCGCAGCGTAATCCGGGGCAGCGGGCCGGACTGCACGAATCCCGGATTGCGCTCCGCTCCATCCGGGCTACGCGGGATCGCTCCGTCCTGTGGTTATGGGTCCCTGCTTTCGCAGGGACGACGGTGAGGGTGTGAGCGCTTTTGTCGGTCTCAATGTCGATGCGGCGCGCCGACAACTCGGCGCACGCTTCAAATCGGCGGCGATCGATTCGGCCGAGCTCGATGCACGCGTGCTACTCGGCGCGGTGCTCAAGCTCGATCTCACCGGCATGATCACGGCAGCGAGCCGGACGCTGACCGGGAATGAAGCAGCACAATTGGAAGCGTTCGCGCGCCGTCGCCTCGCCGGCGAGCCGGTCGCGCGCATCCTCGGGCAAAAGGAATTCTGGGGACTGCCGCTAAAACTCTCCGCCGCGACATTGGTGCCGCGGCCCGACACCGAGACCGTGGTGGAGTTCGCGATGGAAATTCTCCGCGCGGACGGAGCTTCGGAAAAACCGTTGCGGATCGCCGATCTCGGCACCGGCACCGGTGCCATCCTGCTGGCGCTGCTCTCCGAGCTTGCTGCGGCCACGGGCTACGGCACCGACATCAGCACGGAGGCGCTCAAGACGGCGCGCGCCAATGCGCTGATGTTGGGCATTGGCAATCGTGCGACGTTCATCGCCTGCGACTATGCATCGGGCCTTTCCGGCCACTTCGACCTGATCGTGTCGAATCCGCCCTACATCCCATCCGCTGACATTGCCGACCTTACGGTCGAGGTGCGCGAGCACGACCCGCTTGCCGCGCTCGATGGCGGCGACGATGGGCTGGATGCCTATCGCGCGCTGATCCCGCAGGCCGCCGGCCTGCTGGCCCCTGGCGCCGCCCTGGTTGTCGAATCAGGCATTGGACAGAGCGAGGCCATTGAAGCTTTGATGACGGGTGCGGGGCTCGTCCCAGCCGGTCCGCCGAGGGCAGATCTGGCGGGCATCCCACGGGCGGTGGCGGGCCGCAAATTGCCGCGATAAAGTCCTATTGGAACGCAAAAAAACCTCTTGGAATATCCCCCGGGAACGACTACGTTCCGGTCATGACATCGGTTTGGCCCCGTAACCGTTAACGGGTGAAGACCAGGGTTCTCGCCGAGAGCCCGCCGATCAAAGGTTCCAAAACGCGGGTCTGTATGAGCGCAATAGCCGGGGCTGTGCTGCTCTCGACCGCCAAGCGAACGAAAGCCTGTTATTGCGCTTGAAGACTTACGTGAGAGAACTGGGCTTGCGTGGCAAGCTGAATAATTGATCCGCAGGCCGACCGGCCGGCGGTTGGGGAACGCGTTTTGCTCAACGCGATGGTTGGCGAACTTTGGCATTGATCCGAATGGCATCGTGAGTCGGTGCGCATGAGCGCGTGCGCCAGTTGCACTGGCAACTTCCACCGCAACGGCAATTTCAACGCTGGTAACTAACGCTGGTAACTTAGGGCTGGAATAAAAGGCGAGACATGAGAAACGGTCAAAATAACAAGCGGATGCGTAACCGGAATAACAATAACAACAACAACAACAACAACCGGCGCGGTCAGAACCCGTTGACGCGAGTGTTCGAATCGAACGGACCCGACATCAAGATCCGCGGCACTGCTTCCCACGTAGCGGAAAAATACGTTCAGCTCGCGCGCGATGCGCGCTCCTCCGGCGACCCGGTCGCCGCCGAGAACTACTATCAGCACGCCGAGCATTACTTCCGCATCATCGCCGCGGCTCAGGAACAGCTTCGGCAGAATCAGCAGCAGCCCCGCGTCGACAACAACAACGATGCGTCAACGACCGACGAGGGCGACGAGGACGACAGCTATTCGAGCTTCGGGCAGGAGCCCGGCTTCGTGCCACAGCCGCCCTATGCGCGCGAAAACAATCAGCAGCCCTATCAGCGCGACCAGCAGCAGCCACGCGAGCGCGAGCATCGTCAGCAGCCGCAATATCAAGCGCCGCCGCAGAATCAGCCGCAGCCGGTGATCGCGGACAATGGCGGCGTCGACCGTCTGCCCTCCTTCATCACCGGAGGTGCGCAGCCGCAGGTCAATGGCAATTATGAAGGCAATGGCGGCGGAGAACGCAGCGAACGTAACGAGCGCTTCCCGCGCCGCCGCCGCCGCCCGCACGGCCCGCGACCCGACGCCGCCGCGCAACCCGCGCCGAGCGAAGACGTCAATCCGGGAAATGAGTAGTTAGCCCGCGACAAGAAAGTAGCGAAAAATTTGTAGGGTGGGCAAAGCGAAGCGTGCCCACCTTTCTTGCACCGAACGTGGATGGTGGGCACGCTTCGCTTTGCCCACCCTTCTGTAACGGGCCTTGCTCAGTCAATCCCTTTTTGCGTCATCCGCTCGCCGGGGTCTCGCTTCTGTACGGGGTCGGTGCAAGACCGCCACCTGATGGGG
>NZ_JBUYEN020000084.1:0-19441 GCF_055229415.2 Bradyrhizobium sp. Leo114
AGCGCCAGCGTCGGGGCGCCAGGACCACACGACTTCGCCGTCCGCGAATATCACGCTCGTCAGTCGTAACACCCGCGTCCACCGCATCTCACCGCAACGTTCGTGACGATCGCGACCCGCCCCTCATTCGGATGAGACGCGCGGAGTTAAATCACTGATTTGCCCGACGGCGAAAGTGGAATGTTTTTGCGCGAGGGCTGGACAGACTTTTGCTGATTTGCCCGTCGGGTTGTTATGTCGCACCCAAAATAGCCACATCGTCATTGCGAGCGGAGCGAAGCAATCCATAGCGCCGCAAGTAGAGACATGGATTGCTTCGCTGCGCTCGCAATGACGGAGGTGGTGGCGCGAGCCACCGCACCCTCGGCAAGGGGCTTTTCGACGACGATCATTCGTGTACTAATAAACAATCCGACTTGATCGGCACGTCAGGCCGCGGGCACAATGCGCGGCGCAGGGATTGAGCGAAAAGGACAGAGCATGGCCCACGATGCACCGCAGGCGATCGGACCGAGCAAGCTGGTGATCCGCAATATCGGGCTGTTGCTGTCGGGGGCGCTGGAGCGGCCGATCCTCGACGCCGACACCATCGTGGCCGAGAACGGCAAGATCACCGCGATCGGCCGCGCCAAGGATGTCGACACCGAAGGCGCTACCACCATCGTCGATGCCAATGGCACGACGGTGGCGCCCGGGCTGATCGACAGCCACGTCCACCCTGTTGCGGGCGACTGGACGCCGCGGCAGAACCAGGTCAACTGGATCGACAGCTACCTGCATGGCGGCGTCACCACCATGATCTCCGCGGGCGAAGTCCACATGCCGGGCCGGCCACGTGATGTCGTGGGCCTCAAGGCGATGGCTATCTTCGCGCAGCGCGCATTCTGGACACTGAGGCCCGGCGGCGTGAAGGTGCACGCCGGCGCGCCGGTGATCGAATGCGAGATGGTGGAAGAGGATTTCAAGGAAATGGCCGCCGCCGGCGTCAAGCTGCTCGGCGAGGTCGGCCTTGGCGGCGTGAAGGACGGCCCGACCGCGCGGAAGATGGTGGGATGGGCGCGCAAATACGGCATCCAGAGCACGATCCACACCGGCGGCCCCTCGATCCCCGGCTCCGGTCTGATCGACAAGGATGTGGTGCTGGAGGCCGACACCGACGTGGTCGGCCACATCAACGGCGGCCACACCGCCCTGCCGGACGACCAGATCCGCTGCATCTGCGAGGGCTGCAAGCGCGGCCTCGAACTGGTTCACAACGGCAATGAGCGATCGGCGCTCTACACGCTGCGCATCGCGCGCGATATAGGTGATCTTCACCGCGTCATCCTCGGCACCGATGCGCCCGCCGGCTCCGGCGTGCAGCCGCTCGGGATTTTGCGCATGGTCTCGATGCTGTCCTCGCTGGGCGAACTGCCGGCAGAGATCGCGTTCTGCCTCGCCACCGGCAACACCGCGCGGATGCGCGGATTGGATTGCGGATTGGTCGAAGTCGGCCGCGCGGCGGATTTCGTGCTGATGGACAAGGCGCAGCATTCGCCAGGCAAGAATATCCTGGAGAGCGTGCAGCTCGGCGATCTGCCGGGCATCGGCATGACCATCATCGACGGCATCGTCCGCACCCAGCGCAGCAGGAATACGCCGCCGGCGGGCAAAGTGCCGGAGATTGTGGGACGATAACCGATCCGGAGTCATTCCGGGGCATCGCGAAGCATCGAGCCCGGAATCCATCTCGCCGCAGAGTGCGCGGCAAAATGGATTCCGGGCTCGCGCTACGCGCGCCCCGGAATGACGGGGTGTGGGCGCGCCTACTCGATCACCTGCACTATCTTCTGCTGCTGCGGATCGACCAGCACGATCTGGTCGCCGACAGCGAGATAGCGATAGTTCCTGAGCTCGGCATTGCTGCGCACCATCTCCTCTGGCACGGGCTGCAGCGACAGGCAGTTCGATGCCGACGTTCCGCCCGACGAGGTCGTCGAGCCGACCGTAGTCGAAGGCCCGCGCGCCAACTCCCTGAACCTCGTGCGCATGTCGTCACTGATGACGATGCGCTCGCGGCCATAGGCTGCGGCCCCGCCATAGCCCGGCCCTTCGTCGAGGATGTCGACGACTTCGTGCCGCCGCGGATCGACGATCACGACCCTGTCGTCGACGAGCGTGTAATCGTAGTCGCGATATTGCGGAGCAATCCGCACGATGTCTGCCGGCAGCCGGTGAGGCTGGATACTCGGCGGCAACGGCTGGCCGATATTGACATTCACATTGGAGGTCCGGGTTGCCGTTCGATCACTCCGTAGCTGATCCACGATCTGCTTGCGCTGGTCGTCATTGACGTTTGCAGCGCGCTGACCGGCCTGTCCAGACGTTTGGCCGGTCCTGGTGGCCTGGTCCTGCGTCGTGTCGCTCGGCCGCGAGCTCTGCTGCTGCGTCGACGTGCCGGAGGGCTGTCCCGCCTGATCGCGCTGATCCCTGCGGTCGCGGTCCATCTGCTGCTGGCTCTGCTGCCTGGTATCGGCAGGCTGCCTGGTGTCCTGCGCGCGGTCACGTCCAGTGCGGTCCTCGCGACCGCGCTGCTGCTCGGTGGTCTCCTTGGCGTTGCGACCTTGCTGATCTTCCTTGCTCTGCTGCTGCGACGCGCTGGCTGGCGGTCGTTCGCGACGATCCTGATCCTGGCTTTGCCGGGTCGGCTCCTTGCTTTCACGTCCTTGCGGCTCCTGAGCCTGCTTGCTTCGCTCACCCGGCGACTGGCTCTCGCCGCGCTGCATGTCCCTGGCGCCGCCCCTCTGTTCAGATTGAGTGCGCTCCTTCGCGTGGTCGGCCGCCGCACCCGAGCGCTCGGTTTCCCTGGATGGGGCGCCCGAACGATCCATGTCTTTCGACTGAGCCGTGGGCGCCTGTGCGCGAGGGCTCTCCTCGCGCTTCTGCGATTGATCCGGCGCCTGCGCAATGGCCGCGCCGGCGCCGATGGTCATGGCGATCGCCGTTGTGTAAAGCCAATTCATCCTCATTGGGGGAACTCCTGTTGGTTCCTCTGCCCGCCTCTTGAACCTTAGCAATGTCAGCCGCCGGGTTTTGTTCCGCCGACAATCCGGCGGACTCTGGACGCTTCAGCGCAGCTTGCTCAGGAGCGCGATCAACGTCTCGCGCTCCTTCCCATCGAGCGGCGCCAGCGTTTCCTTGGTGATCGCCAGCGCGTTCGGCGCAGCTTTTTCGACCGTCTGCTGGCCCGCGCGGGTCAGGCTGACGAGCAAACGACGGCCGTCCTCAGGATCGGAACTGGTCTCGGTCAGGCCCCGCGCCGTGAGGCGGTCGATGACGCCCTTGATGGTGGCGACATCCATCGCTGTCAGCCGGCCAAGCTGGTTCTGCGAGCACGAGCCGGTCTCGGCGAGCTTCGACAGCGCCGCCCATTGCGGCGAGGTTAGCTCGACGCCGATCTCACGCGCGAAGATGGTGGCATGGCGCTGCCACACCTGGCGCAGCAAGAAGCCGATCTGCTCGTCCAGAATGTAGCTGATCTTCTGCGGCTTCGGGTTGCGTTTCGCGCCCCCATTCCTGGCCATTATTGAATCTCCCACCATCGCCCATCACAGCGACAGATGCGCGTCCCGAATATCGGGCCGCGCATCGAGCTCGGCCATCGTGCCGCCGAAGCAGATGCGGCCGCGCTCGATGATATAGGCGCGATCCGAGATCAGGCGCGCGAAATGCAGATTCTGCTCGGAGACGACGATGCTCACGCCTTCTTTCTTCATGGCAAGGATCGCATCGACCATCTGCTCGACGATCTTCGGCGACAGGCCTTCGGAAGGCTCATCGAGCAGCACCAGCGACGGATTGCCCATCAGCGTGCGCGCAATCGTCAGCATCTGCTGCTCGCCGCCGCTCATGCGCCCGCCTGCGCGTCCCCGCATCTCGCCGAGATTCGGAAACAGCGTGAACAGTTTTTCGCGCGTCCAGTATGGCGCGTTGGCGCGCTTCGGCTGACGGCCGACCTCAAGATTTTCCTCGACCGTCAGCTCGGTGAAGATGCGCCGCTCCTCCGGCACATAGCCCAGCCCGCCGCGCACGATCGCATGCGTCGGCTCGCGCGAAACGTCCCTGCCCTCGAACACGATACGCCCCGAGCGGTTCTCGACCAGGCCGACGATGGAGCGGAAGGTCGTCGACTTGCCGGCGCCGTTGCGACCGAGCAGCGCGACCACCTCGCCTTCGCCGACATCGAGCGCGATATCGAACAGGATATGCGCCGGGCCATAGAAGCTGTTGAGATCCTTGACCTGGAGTTTCATGCGTGCGCTCCGTCGCGGTGGCGCGCGTCGTAGACCAGGCCCTCGCCGAGGTAGATCGCGCGGACTTGCGCATTGCCGCGGACTTCCTCGGGCGATCCCTCGGCAATCAGGCTGCCGCGGTTGAGCACCAGGATGCGGTCGGCATGCTCGAACACGACATCCATATCGTGTTCGGTGAAGAGCACCCCGATCGACTGCTCGCGCGCGATACTGGCCGTGAGCCGCATCAACTCGATGCGCTCGCGCGGCGCCATGCCGGCGGTCGGCTCGTCCATCAACAGCAGCTTCGGCTGGTTGGCGAGCGCGACCGCAAGCTCAAGTCGCTTGAGGTCGCCATAGGCGAGCTCGCCGCAGGGACGCTCGGCATAGGCGCCCATACCGACGAGATCGAGCAGCCGGCCGGCCGCCTCGCGCGCGAACTCTGGCGTCGAGCTCCAGACATTGAAAAGCTGGTGCCGGTGCGAGACCAGCGCGACCTGTACGTTTTCGCGCACGGTCATGGTGGGAAAGGTCGCGGTGATCTGGAACGTGCGCCCCACGCCGAGCCGCCAGATCGCGCGCGGCTTCTTGCCGACGGTGTCCTCGCCCAGGATCGTGATGCGGCCGGAATCCGGGACGTTCTGGCCGTTGAGCATGTCGAAGCAGGTGCTCTTGCCGGCACCGTTGGGACCGATCAGCGCCAGGATCTCGCCGGCGCGCAATTCGAACGAGACGCCGCGCACGGCGTGCACGCCGCCATAGGATTTGGTCAGACCTTCGACCGACAGCAATGTGGGGACCATGCTCATTCGGCGGTCTCGATGCGCGAGGCGAGAAGCGGCGAGTTCGACGATGACGATTTGCGACGGCGGCTGAGGATCGACTGCAGCGTGCCGACGATGCCCTTCGGGAAGGCGACGACGATCAGCACGATGAAGGCACCGAGCACCAGTTTCGACCAATCGGTCTGGCTGACCAGCCAGATGTTCAAGGCCTTGTAGACGATGGCGCCGACCACGGCGCCGGACACCGTCTCGACGCCGCCGAGCAGCACCATGACCAGCGCATCGACCGAGAGCGAGATGCCCATGTTGTCAGGGAAGACGCTGCCCTTCAGATATGCGAATAGCGCGCCGGCGAGGCCGGCCACGGTGCCCGCAATCACGAACGCGGTCCACTGGATGCGCTTGCCGTTGATGCCGATCGCTTCGCTGCGCAGCGGCGAATCCCGCGTCGCGCGCAATGCGAAGCCGAAGGGCGAGAACACGATGATGCGGAGGATCAGAACTGCCAGCGCCGCGATGCCGAGCGAGAGCCAGTAGAAGTGCGACGGGCTCGCCGCCCATTTCTCCGGCCAGACGCCAAGGATGCCATTGTCGCCGCCGGTGACCGCCACCCACTGGAACGCGATCGACCACACGATCTGGGCAAAGGCGAGCGTCAGCATCGCGAAATAGACGCCGGAGAGCTGTACGGCAAAGAAGCCAAACACGGCGGCACCGACGAGGCCCAATAGCGGGCCAAGCGCGAGGCACACGATCATCGGCAGCCCCGCCAGTTTAGCGAGGAAGGCGACGCCATAGGCGCCCAGGCCGAAATAGGCGGCATGGCCGAACGAGGCGAGACCGCCGACCGACATCAGGAAATGCAGGCTGACGGCGAAGATCACGAAGATCGCGATCTCCGAGCCGACGGTGAGCGCGTAATTGCCGGCGAAAAACGGCAGCGCGGCAGCCACGACCAGGGCGGCGATTGCGGCCAATCGCTCGTTCGAGGTCCAGGGCCGCCACGGATTGACGGTGAGACCCGGCGTGCGGCGCGCCGGCGCCTCCGGCTTGCCGAACAGGCCCCACGGGCGGACGATCAGCACGACCGCCATCACCAGGAAGACCAGGATGATGGAGATCTTCGGGAAGATCAGAATGCCGAAGGCGTTGAGCTCGGAGACCAGCACCGCGGCGACGAAGGCGCCGATGATGCTGCCGAGGCCGCCGATCACGACGACGACGAAGGCTTCGACGATGATGCGCAAGTCCATCGCATGATGCACGGCATCGCGCGGGATCTGCAGCGCGCCGCCGAGGGCTGCGAGAAAGACGCCGACCGCAAACACGCTGGTGAACAGCCATTTCTGGTTGACGCCGAGCGCTGCGACCATGTCGCGGTCCTGCGTCGCCGCGCGCACCAGGATGCCCCAGCGGGTGCGCTGGAACAGCAGCCAGAGGATGCCGAGCACGACGGGGCCGAGCACGATCAGGAACAGGTCATAGCTCGGGATGTTCTGGCCGAAGAAATCAACCGCGCCCTTGAAGCCGGGCGCGCGGCGGCCGACCAGGTCGCTCGGGCCCCAGATCAGCACGACGAGATCCTGGACCATGAGCGTGAGGCCGAAGGTCGCGAGCAACTGGAACAATTCCGGCGAATGATAGATCCGCCGCAACAGCACCATCTCGACCAGCACGCCCACCACAGCCACGACGAGCGCGGCGGCGACGATGCCGCCCCAGAAGCCGAGCGCGCCGGAGAAGCGCTCGGTGAGCGTGAAGGCGATGTAGGCGCCGAGCATGTAGAACGCGCCATGCGCGAAGTTTACGATCCGCGTCACGCCGAAGATGATCGACAGCCCCGAGGCGACCAGGAACAGCGAGGCGGCGCTGGCAAGTCCGGTCAGGAACTGAACGACGTAAAAGGCCATCGGCGATCCGGGTTGGAGTTAGCTGCGTGACTTCGTTCTGGGTACGTGGCCCATCCTTCGAGACGGCCGCTCTGCGGCCTCCTCAGGATGAGGTCTGAATTCGCAGAGGCCTCAGAGCCCCGGGACAGGGTCCGAGCGCCTCATGGTGAGGAGGCGCGAAGCGCCGTCTCGAACCATGAGGCCCCGCTTTATCCGCATCAATTCTTCGGCCGCAGCTTCTCGATCTCGGCATCGGCAGGCAGATAGTCGGAGCCCTTCTTGTAGGAGGACTCTACCATTACGCCCTTGCCGTCCTTCAGCGCGGTCTTGCCGACGTAAGCACCGAGCGTCGACTGGTGGTCGATCTTGCGGAAGGTGATCTCGCCGAACGGCGACGGCACCGACAGGCCCTCGGTCGCCGCGATCAGCTTCTCCGGATCGGTCGAGTTCGCCTTGGTCAGGATCGCGGCCGCCGACTTGATGGTCTGGTAGCCGACGATCGAGCCGAGCCGCGGATAATCCTTGAACTTGGCCTGGTAGGCCTTCAGGAACGCCTCATGCTCCGGCGTCTTGATATCGTACCAGGGGTAGCCAGTGACGATCCACCCTTCCGGCGTTTCGTCCTTCAGCGGATCGAGATATTCCGGCTCGCCGGTCAGGAAGCTCACCACCGCGCGGTCCTTGAACAGGCCACGCGTGTTGCCTTCGCGCACGAGCTTGACCAAGTCGGCGCCGAAGGTGACGTTGAGGATCGCTTCCGGATTGGCTGCGGCAACCGCCTGCACCACCGGGCCGGCGTCGATCTTGCCCTGCGGCGGCCACTGCTCGTCGACCCACACGATGTCGGGACGCTTCTCCGACATCAGCTTCTTGAACACGGCAACGGCCGACTGGCCGTATTCATAATTCGGCGCGATGGTGGCCCAGCGCTTCGCCGGCAGTTTCGCGGCGGCCTCGACCAGCATCGCCGCCTGCATGTAATTCGAGGGACGCAGACGGAAGGTATAGCGGTTGCCCTTGGACCAGGTGATGGCATCGGTCAACGGCTCGGCGGCGAGGAAGAATACCTTCTTCTGGTTGGCGAAGTCAGAGACGGCGAGCCCGATATTGGAGAGGAAGGTCCCGGCGAGCATCGCGACGTTCTCGCTCGAGACCAGTTCGTTGGCGGCGGTCTGCGCATCCGCCGGCTTGCCATTGTCATCCTTGGAGATGACGACCAGCTTCTTGCCGTTGATGCCGCCGCTCGCGTTGATCTCTTCGACCGCGAGCTGCCAGCCCTTGCGATAGGGCTCGGTGAAGGCGGGCAACAATGAATAGCTGTTGATTTCGCCGATCTTGATCTCGCTCTGGGCCATGGCGGTGTTTGCCATGCCCGCAACCAGCACCGCGAGCCCTGCCCCGATCAAATAATTCCGCATCCCTTACCCTCCGCTCCTTAAGAAAAACTATCTCAAACCGTCTTCGCCCTTGATCTCCGCGACCGTCAGCCCGCCGACGCGCGGCAGCGGCCGGCCGGAATCGGTGACAGCGACCGCGACCATGATCTCGTTGGCCCGCGGCGCGTCATTGATCTGTACCTCCATGCCATCGAAATGGCTGCGCACGAAAGCCGCATCCTTATGCCCCAGCGGGATATCCAGCGTCGTCCCCGGACCAGAACGCTTTTTCGAGGACGGAATCAATGCGGCTCCTTTACTCAGGACCTTGCGGACGGGCGCTCCCATCTTGGGATGCAAGATCGCGGCCGCATGTTCGAGCTCGCCGTTTTCGCCGACGGCGGCGGCTTTCCCATAGGAATGCGCCTTGGAGCCCTCGATGCCGAGCGCCGCCACCGCTCGTTTCGACAGCAATTCGCCGAGTTCCTCGCCAATCGCGATCAGAGACGAAAGGTCCTCGACATAGCGGCCGGCAAAAGGGTTTTCGATTACCGCGATCGCCGCCGCGCGCCGGGTCGGCGGAGCGATGGTCTTACCCATCTCGATGTGGGTCTCCTCGACCACGGTGACGATCTTGCGAATGATGGCACTCATCGGTTTCCGCCCTGTTGTCTTCGGCCCGGTTTCTGATCAGGTCCGCGCATTCTCTATCGCGCATTCATGAACGAGTTGCGATTCCGGTACCTCAAGCGCACGCGCCCGCACGATCACCGTCTCGCCGAACAGGCGCAGCGCCGCGCCCTCGATCAATCCTGCCGCAAGGCATTCTCGCGCGCAAACCGCACCCGCTTCAAGGGCATCGGTGATCGCGCGAGCCGACAATGTGCCGACCTCCCGCGTCACCAGGCGCGGGCCGAGGTCGCTGTCGGGCTGCAGTTCATTTGCCGGGCGGCGGACAATCTTAGGGTTTCCGGGCAAGTCGACGGCGTTGGCGATGACGGTCGCGGCGGCATCGGCTTCCGAGGCGGTCCGCGCCAGCACGGTGACGGCATCGGCGATGCCGAAGGAGAAGCTGCGGCCGTGACGGCCGCTGGTGGCGATGCCGCGGACGGGATCGTCGGCGTGGATGACCATGGTCTGCAGCAGGCCGCGGCGATCGGGATGGTCGATCAGGCCGACGGTGAACTGCTCGTTGCCGGCAAGATGCAGGGCGATGTCGCCGCCATTATTGACATAGGCGCGATCGAGCGATGCTGCCTCCAGTATCGCGCCGAGGATTTCTTCCGCCACGCTGCCGGCCACCGCTGCCATCGGCGTGATGAAGCGGTCGGCGGCGAACGGGGCCACCGCCGCATGCATGCGGCGCGCGATGACGCCTTCGAGCGCGCAGTGCAGCGGATGGGCCGCCCTGCGCAATTCGCCGAGCTCCATGCAAAGCCCGTCCAGCAGGCCGGTAAAGCGGTACACCGCCGCATCATAGGCTGCGCGCACGGCAGTCTCGCTTCCCGTCGCCTCCACGATCAGATCGATCGGTCCGTCCTGCAAATGCAGCCGCTTGCCATCAGGAAGAAGCGCGATTTGCGGACGCCTCGTCATGTTCGCCTCCCCGAGGTGAAGAGCATCGGCCGGATCTCGGCGCTGTCCTTGAGGGAGGACAGCGGCCGCACATAATCCATGTGGCCGCCCAGCGCCGCATAGTCGGAAAGTCTTAGCGTGAACTCGATCGGCGCCACCAGCGCCGGCGTCGGCACGTAGCCAAATGCCCCTATCGGCATCTGCGTGACATCGACCATGAAGGTGATGCCGCCGCCGGGCCAGACATAGACAGGTGCGCCGCCGCTGGTGACGCGAGTCAGCGCGTCCTTCACCGAGCGCGTCAGCCGCACCGGGTTGTCGGTGACGCCGGCGCGCAGCGAGCCGCCCGCGCCGGCCATGAACAGCACGGTGCACAGCGCCGGCTCGCAATTCTCCTGGATGCGCTCGACCGAGAATTTCAGCTCGGCCGGCATCTCCTGCTCGATCGGCCGCAGCGCCTCGTCGAGCACGTAATAGGCCGCATGCTCGCCGGTGGTCGAGACCATCAGCATGGTCAGCCCCGGCCGCGCCTCCTTCGGATCGAACGGGCCGAGCACGGACAGCGGATCGGAGATTTTGGTGCCGCCCCAGCCGGTGCCGGGTTCGGCGACCTGGAAATAACGGCCGGGCGTCGAGCGGCGGCCTTTCATCTTGATGCCGGTGTCAGCGATATCCAGCAGCTTGCCGGCCTGGTGCTCCGAGAGCACGCCGGTGATGTGGTCGTCGACCACCACGACCTCGTCGACCTTGCCGTGCCATTGCTTGGCGAACATGCCGATGGTGGCCGAGCCGCAGCCGACACGCATGCGCTCTTCCTGCACGCCATTGACAACAGGCGCCTTGCCGGCCTGCACCACGACCGTGGCGCCGCCATCGATCGCAAGTTCCACCGGCTTGCAGTTGGAAAGATCCATCAGCGTATCGCAGGTGACGCGGCCCTCTTTCTTGGAGCCGCCGGTCAGATGATGCACGCCGCCGAGCGACAGCATCTGCGAACCGTATTCGCTGGTGGTGACATGCCCGACCACCTCGCCCTCTGCGCGCACCGCCGCGGTCTCAGGGCCGAGATAGCGGTCGGTGTCGATCTTCACCTTGACGCCGCAATAGGAGAAGATGCCTTCGGTCACCACGGTGACCATATCGACGCCGTCGATTTCCGACGACACGATGAAGGGCGCCGGCTTGTAATCGGGATAGGTCGTGCCGGCGCCGATCGCGGTGACGAAGATATCGCCCTGGTGGACGATCTTGCCGTCCCAGTCGCCGCTCGCCTGGAACGGCACCACGCGCCCGCCATGCTCGAGCGCGCGCGACAGCACGATGTGCGGATCGACGCGCACCAGTTTCCCATCATGATTGGCATAGCGGTCGCAGGCGCCCGCCGCGCCCGGCTTGATGTAGCACATCACCGGGCAGGCATCGCAGCGGATCTTGTCAGAAGCGGCAACGTCGGCCATCGCGAACAAGCCTGGTGTTAGGAGGCGGCGTCATCTGGTCCCCGGGATATCAATCATCGGGGATATCGTTCGTATACGAATGATCCTGCGCGCAGGTTGTAGAGCTGTCAAGCGGGTGCAATCGCGAAAAACCACACCTGCCAAATAAAACCTCATTTGCCTGCTCGCTTTGTCCAGAAAGCGGGCAGCGCAGTGCAGCAAATTTCGGGCGGCTTGCACGTTTGTACACAAACGTTATCCTCCGATGCATCGATCGTAGATTTTGCGATCGATGATTTTGCAATGCAATCATCGAAACGCTCATAGAAGCCTTAGGGGACCACGAGCCGATGCGCCTGACCGTCAACGGCAGGATTTTCGATGTCGACGCCGCTCCGGACACCGCACTGCTTTACGTGCTGCGCAACGATCTCGAACTGAACGGACCGAAATATGGGTGCGGGCTCGGCGAATGCGGCGCCTGTGCGGTGCTGATCGACGGCGTCGCGGCGCGATCCTGCGTGATCCCGATCGATGGCTGCGCCGGGCGCGACATTGTGACGCTCGAAGGGCTCGGCGCGCGCGAACATCCAGATCCCGTGCAGCAAGCCTTCATCGCCGAGCAGGCCGCACAATGCGGCTACTGCCTCAACGGCATGATCATCACGACGAAGGCGCTGCTCACGCGCAATCCGCGTCCGACCGAAAACGAGATACTGGAAGCATTGCGCTACAATCTCTGCCGCTGCGGCGCGCATATCGAGATCATCCGCGCCGCGATGCGCGCGGCCGGCCACGAACTCGAGGCCCGCGATTGATGGCCTCGCAGGAGAGTCCCGCGCGGCCGCAAGGCTCGCTCTCCGTTGTTCGACGGTCGGATGCGAACGGCGCGTTCGAGACCTTCATCAAGATCACGGCGGATGGCTTTGTCACCGCTTATAACGGCCATGTCGATCTCGGTACCGGCATCCGCACCGCGCTCGGGCAGGTCGTCGCCGAAGAGCTCGACGTATCCTTTGCGCGCGTGGTCGTGGTGCTCGGTGACACCTCGCAGACGCCCAACCAGGGTCCGACGATCGCCAGCGAGACCATGCAGATATCGGCGGTGCCGCTCCGCAAGGCGGCAGCGCAGGCGCGGCACTTCTTGGCCGCGCGTGCGGCAGAACGACTCGATGTATCGGCTGAAGAGCTCTCGGTCGAGGACGGACTGATCCGCGGCAAGGACAACCGCAGCATCACCTATGGCGAGCTAATCGCGGACGAGACGATCCGGCTTGAGTTGGCCGACGATGTGCCCGTGAAGACCGTCGATGCCTATTCCGTGGTCGGCCAATCCGTGCCGCGCGTCGATCTTCCGGCCAAGGCGACCGGCGAACTGGTCTACGTCCACGATGTGCGCGTGCCCGGCATGCTGCACGGCCGCGTGGTGCGCCCGCCCTATGCCGGCGTCGATGCCGGGCCGTTCGTCGGCACCAGCCTGATTGCAGTTGATGAAAGCTCGGTGCGCAACATTCCGGGCCTCGTCGCGGTGGTGCGGATCGGCGATTTCGTCGGCGTCGTCGCCGAGCGCGAAGAAAACGCGATCAAGGCGGCGGCGCAACTGAAGGTCGCCTGGAAGCCGGCGCCGACGCTGACTGATCTCGATAACGTCGAGCAGGCGTTGCGCGCCAATCCTTCGACGCCGCGCACGCTGCTCGACAAGGGCGATGTCGACAGCGCAATCAAGGGCGCCGCGAAGCCGATGCAGCGGACCTATCTGTGGCCATACCAGATGCATGGCTCGATCGGCCCGTCCTGCGCGGTGGCGGACTATCGCGACGATGCGATCCACGTCTGGTCGGGCACGCAGAACCCGCACCTCCTGCGCAGCGATCTCGCGCTGCTGATCGAGCGGCCGGAAGCCGAGATCGAGGTGATCAGGATGGAGGCAGCCGGCTGCTATGGCCGCAACTGCGCTGACGACGTCACGGCGGATGCCTTGCTGCTCTCGCGCGCCGTTGGCCGTCCCGTGCGCGTGCAGTTGACGCGCGAGCAGGAGCACGCCTGGGAGCCGAAGGGCACCGCGCAGCTGATGGACGTCAATGGCGGCCTGAACGCGGACGGCAGCGTCGCGGCCTACGACTTTGCCACGCGCTATCCCTCGAACGGCGCGCCGACGCTGGCGCTGCTGCTCACCGGGCGGATCGCGCCGACGCCTGCTGTCTTCGAGATGGGCGACCGCACCGCGATCCCACCATACGACTACGACCACATGCGCGTGGTCGCCCACGACATGCCGCCGATCGTGCGCGCCTCCTGGTTTCGCGGCGTCTCAGCGCTGCCGAACACCTTCGCGCATGAATCCTATATCGACGAGCTCGCGGCTGAGGCTCACGTCGATCCGATCGAATACCGGCTGCGCTACCTCAAGAACAAGCGCGCCATCGATCTCGTCAACGCGGTCGCCGAGCGCGCCGGCTGGAAGCCACGCCCGGTGCGCGAGGAGAAGGTCGCGGAAGACGACATCGTGCGCGGGCGCGGCTTTGCCTATGCGCTCTACGTCCATAGCAAGTTTCCGGGCTATGGCGCGGCATGGTCGGCATGGATCGCCGATGTCGCGGTCAACAAGGCAACGGGCGACGTCAGCGTGACGCGCGTGGTGGCGGGGCAGGATTCCGGCCTGATGATCAACCCGGACGGCGTGCGCCACCAGATCCATGGCAACGTCATCCAGTCGACCAGTCGTGCGCTGATGGAAGAAGTCACCTTCGAGCGCGGCGCGGTGACGGCACGGGAATGGGGCGCCTACCCCATCATCAAATTCCCGGAGCTTCCGAAGATCGACGTGCTGATGCTGCCGCGGCAGGATCAGCCGCCGCTCGGTGTCGGCGAATCCGCGTCCGTGCCGAGCGCGGCTGCAATCGCGAACGCGATCTATGATGCAACCGGTGTGCGCTTCCGCGAATTGCCGTTCACGCCGGAACGTATCCTGAAGGGATTGCACGGCGAGGAACCGACTGCCCCACCTGCGCTGGCGCCACCACTGCCTGCTCCGTCAGAGAAATGGCAAAAACCGTTCGTGAGACGCACCGGCGTGCTTGCCGGCATCGCCGCCGTATGTGCGGCCGTCGTCGGCATCGGCGCGGCCGTGCTGCCGTGGCGCGCGATTGCGCCGATCGCGCGTCCTGACGCATCGGTCTATTCGGCCGCGACCATTGCACGCGGCAAGGAGCTTGCCGCGCTCGGCGCCTGCGCGGTGTGCCATACCGCAGCGGACGGAACGCTCAACGCGGGCGGCCGGGCGCTGGAGACGCCGTTCGGCATCATCTACGCGACCAACATCACGCCCGATGTCGAGACCGGCATCGGCGCGTGGTCCTATCCGGCCTTCGAGCGCGCGATGCGCGAAGGCATCCATCGCGACGGCCGGCATCTCTATCCGGCTTTCCCCTACCCCCATTTTGCCAAAGCCACCGACGCGGACCTGCAGGCGCTCTATGCCTACCTGATGGCGCAGGCCCCGGTGCGCGCGATGACGCCGGAACACGAACTGAAGTTTCCTTTCAACCTGCGCCCGCTGCTCGCCGGATGGAATGCGCTGTTCCACGAGGCGAAATCGTTCCAGCCCGATCCGACCAGGTCGGAGATGTGGAATCGCGGCGCCTATCTGGTCGAAGGTCTCGGCCATTGCAGCGCCTGCCATTCGCCGCGCAACGCGCTCGGCGCCGAACTGAAGAATGCCTATCTCGCCGGCGGCTTTGCCGAGGGCTGGGAGGCGCCTGCGCTGACGTCGCTCTCAAAGGCACCGATCCCCTGGAGTGAGGACGAGCTCTACGCCTATTTGCGGACCGGCGAATCCCGCTTCCATGGCGTGGCGGCCGGGCCGATGGCGCCGGTCGTGAAGGAATTGGCCGCACTGCCAGACCGGGACATCCGCGCCATGGCCGTCTATCTCGGCTCTTTCAACGAGACCGCCATTGACGGGCCGGCGCAGGAAGCGCTCGCCGTGAAGCTCGAACATGCAACGGCCACGAGCGCGGTTGTCCCCGCCTCTTTCGGCGCCCGCCTCTACCAGGGCGCCTGCGCGGTCTGTCACGAGGTGGGCGGACCGCCTCTGTTCGGCAGCCGGCCCTCGCTGTCCCTGAACAGCAATCTGCACAGCGCGGTGCCGGACAATTTGATCCAGGTGATCCTGCACGGCATCCGCGAACCTGCGACCGGCGACCTCGGTTATATGCCCGGATTCAAGGACAGCATGACCGACGGCCAGGTCGCCGAACTCGTTTCCTATCTCCGGCGGCAGTTTGCTCCGGACAAGCCGGCCTGGATCGGCATCGAGGCGACCGCTGGCAGGATCAGACAGGGAACACGCTGAGCTGCCCTGCCAGAACCACTGCCACAATCCACTGGTTGGGCAGCTTTTGGCACGCTAAGGTTCCGCCATGACGTTTACGGATATTGCAACCCGAACCTACAACCATGGCTGGCGGCTCGACCCGATCGTGCGCAGCCTGCTCGACACCGATTTCTACAAGCTGTTGATGCTGCAGATGATCCGGGAGTTCTACCCGGACACGCGCACGACCTTTTCGGTGATCAACCGCACCAGCCGGGTCCGGCTTGCCGAGGTGATCGACGAGGTCGAGCTGCGTGCCCAGCTCGACCACGCCCGCACCATCCGCTTCAGCAAGAAGGAACTGATCTGGCTCGCCGGTAACACGTTCTACGGCAAGACCCAGATGTTCTCGCCGGATTTCATCAACTGGCTTTCGACTTTCCGCCTGCCCGAATATGAACTGCACAAGGTCGATGGGCAGTATGAACTGCATTTCCACGGGCCCTGGACCCACACCACGATGTGGGAGATCCCGGCGCTCGCGATCCTGAACGAATTGCGCTCGCGCGCGGCGATGAAGGGTCAGGGCCGTTTCGCGCTCGACGTGCTCTATGCGCGCGCCAAGGCCAAGCTGTGGGCCAAGGTCGAGCGCCTGCGCAAGCTCGACGGCCTAAAGCTTTCGGACTTCGGCACCCGCCGCCGCCACGGCTTCCTCTGGCAGCGCTGGTGCGTCGAGGCCGTGAAAGAAGGGCTTGGGCCGTCCTTCACCGGCACCTCCAACGTGCTGCTGGCGATGGACAACGACCTCGAGGCGATCGGCACCAATGCCCATGAACTGCCGATGGTGGCTGCGGCGCTCGCCAATTCGGACGAGGAGCTGCGCTGGGCGCCCTACGCCATCCTCGACCAGTGGCGCCATACCTATGGCGGCAACCTGCTGGTCGCCCTCCCCGACGCCTTCGGCACCAGGGTGTTTCTGCGCGACGCGCCGGATTGGGTCGCCGACTGGACCGGCTTTCGCCCGGACAGCGCGCCGCCGATCGCGGCCGGCGAGGAGATCATCCGATGGTGGAAGCAGAAGGGCCGCGATCCCAGGGAGAAGCTCCTGGTCTTCTCGGACGCCATGGACGTCGATTCGATCGAGGAAAGCTACAGGCATTTCGCCGGCCGCGTTCGCATCAGCTTCGGCTGGGGCACCAACCTCACCAATGACTTCGTCGGCTGCGCGCCTGACGGTTCCGCCGACCTCGACCCGATCTCGATCGTCTGCAAGGTGACCTCGGTCGACGGCAGGCCGGCGGTGAAACTCTCAGACAATCCCGAGAAGGCGACCGGTGTCCCCTCCGAGGTCGAGCGTTACTTGCGCGTATTCGGCAACGCCGGCCGCGTGCGCGCTGCCGTGCACGTCTAGTTTTGGGCATGATCTCCGCGCAAACACTACGCGTTTGTCGCGCGGGAAAACTGGCTTCCATCTTTCCGGATCAGGCCATAAACCGCACCAATCCCGCCCCCAGCTCGCGAGTTTCAGCATGCCCGCACCCAACCCGCCTGCGTTCGAAACCCTAAGCCTGCATGCCGGACAGCGCCCCGATCCCGTGACGGGATCGCGTGCAGTGCCGATCTACCAGACGACGTCCTACGTGTTCCAGGACGCCGATCATGCGGCGGCACTGTTCAACCTGGAACGCGCCGGCCACATCTACACACGAATTTCCAATCCAACGACTGCGGTGCTGGAAGAGCGGATCGCAGCGCTCGAAGGCGGCGTCGGCGCGATCTGCACCGCGAGCGGCATGGCCGCGATGCATCTGGCGATCGCCACGCTGCTCAATGCCGGCGACCATATCGTCGCTTCGGCCTCGCTCTATGGCGGCACCATCAACCTGCTGGCGCACACGCTGCCGCGCTTCGGCATCACGACAACCTTCGTGAAGCCGCGGGCGCTGGACGAATTCCGCGCCGCGATCAAGCCGAACACGCGCCTGGTGATCGCCGAGACCATCGGCAATCCCGGCCTTGAAGTGCTCGATATCCCCGCGGTGGCTGACATTGCGCATGACGCGAAAATTCCGCTGTTGATCGACAACACCTTTGCGACGCCCTATCTCAGCCGCCCGATCGAATTCGGCGCCGACATCGTCATGAACTCGGCGACGAAATGGCTCGGCGGGCATGGCATTGCGATCGGCGGCGTCATTGTCGACGGCGGCGGCTTCGACTGGCATGCGTCGGGCAAATTCCCGCAGCTCACCGAACCCTATGCCGGCTATCACGGCATCGTCTTCGACGAGCAGTTCGGCAAGGCGGCCTTCATCATGCGGGCCCGCACCGAGGGCTTGCGCGATTTCGGCGCCTGCCTGTCGCCGACCAACGCGTTCCAGCTCCTGCAGGGCATCGAGACGCTCGGCGTGCGGATGGATCGGCACATGAGCAATACGCTCGCGGTGCTGGACTTCCTGACCGCGAACAAGGCAGTCGAGTGGGTGCTGCATCCGGCGCTGGAAAATCACCCCGACTACGAGCTTGCGAAGAAGCTGCTGCCGCGCGGCGCCGGCTCGATCGTCAGCTTCGGCATCAAGGGCGGACGCGTTGCGGGCAAGAAGTTCATCGAGTCGCTCAAACTGATCAGCCACCTCGCCAATGTCGGTGATGCCAAGACACTCGTGATCCATCCCGCCTCCACCACCCATCAGCAGATGGACGCCGACCAGCTCAAGGCTGCCGGCATCGGCGAAGAGCTGGTGCGGCTGTCGGTCGGCATCGAGACCGCGCAGGACGTCATCGACGATCTCGGCCAGGCGCTTCGCGCGTCGCAGAGGGTTTGAGCCATGCAGCTTTCGGTGAACGGGATTGAGACCTTCGTGGTAACAGGCGGAAAGCCGTTCGATCCGTCGTTACCCACGGTCGTGATGATCCACGGCGCGGGCTTTGACAGCTCCACCTGGGCGCTGCACAGCCGCTGGTTCGCGCACCACGGCTATTCGGTATTGGCGCCGGACCTGCCGGGCCACGGCCGCTCGTCCGGCAAGCCCTTGCCGACGATTGCGGCGATGGCGGATTGGATCGCGGCGCTGTTGCAGGCGGCCGGCGCCTCGAAGGCGAAGCTGATCGGACACTCCATGGGTTCGCTGATCGCGCTGGAGACCGCGGCGCGGCACCCGGACAAAGTGTCGGCACTGAGCCTGATCGGAACGGCGGCGACGATGACGGTTGGGCCTGATCTGTTGAAGGCGGCGGAGGCCAACGATCCCGCCGCGATCGACATGGTCTCGATCTGGGGTCTCGGCTTCAAGGCCGAGCTCGGCGGCTCGCTCGCGCCGGGATTATGGATGCACCACGGCGCACAACGCGTGCTGCAGCGCGCGCGACCAGGGGTGCTCTATAATGATCTCAACGCCTGCAATTCGTACCAGAACGCGCTGGCCGCGGCGGCGCACATCAAGGTGCCCACAACCTTCATCCTCGGCGAGCGCGATCTGATGACACCCGCGAAAGCCGGCAAGACGCTGGCGGCCGCAACGCCAAACGCGCGCACCGTGGTGCTGGCCGGTGCCGGCCACATGATGATGGTCGAGCAGCCCGACGAACTGCTGGCGGCGCTGCGCGACTGAGATCAGCGCGCTTCTTCCTTCTCCCCTTGTGGGAGAAGGTGGCGCGAAGCGCCGGATGAGCGACTATCTGGGTTGTCAAGTTGCATTGGCGTAAGCGGCGCGCGCATCGCGTGCTTTGGCGTTGAGACGGACCAGGAGCTTACGGGCGAGTGCAATGCGAATGACCATTTTTTCCTTTCCGGC
>NZ_JBUYEN020000085.1:0-17710 GCF_055229415.2 Bradyrhizobium sp. Leo114
CCGCCGCGCCTGTCGGTGGATAACAACGAGCGATAATGTTGCCTTATCGTTCGTTTTTCTCTTATATAGAGGAATGCCCGATCTCGCCGCCGAGACCTTCGAAAATGGTGCGCCAGAGCGCTCGAAGCCGCCTGAGAGCCCCGGCTCCAGCCGTCGATCGTTCCGCCGTCGAAACGTCGGCCGAGATCGGCGGCGGCCTCCCCGCCCCGCTTCCGGCCGCGGACTCCGGCCTGCCGGCGCATCTCGAACGGCTCGCCGAGCGCGCCCGCGACTATGTCGGGGCGGCAAGCTCGGCCAACACGCGCCGGGCTTATGCCTCCGACTGGAAGCACTTTTCCGGCTGGTGCCGGCGCCAGGGCCTCGAGGTGCTACCGCCCTCCCCCCAGACGGTCGGGCTTTACATCACCGCCTACGCTTCGGGCGCCGCGACGGCTGATCGCCAGGCCAATTCCGTCGCGACGATCGAGCGCAGGCTCTCAGCGCTGACCTGGAACTATGCGCAGCGCGGGACGCCGCTCGCCCGCATGGACCGGCACATCGCGACCGTGCTCGCCGGCATCCGCAACACCCACGCCGCCCCGCCCCGGCAGAAGGAAGCCGTGCTGCCGGAAGACATCATCGCCATGCTCGAGACCCTCAATCGCGGCACCTTGCGAGGCCTCAGGGATCGCGCCATGCTGCTGGTCGGCTTCGCCGGCGGTCTGCGGCGCTCGGAAATCGTCGGCCTGGATTGCGGCCGCGACCAGACCGGGGACGGCCGCGGCTGGGTCGAGATCGGCCGCGGCTCGTCCGACGCCACCTGCCCGATCGTCGCCCTGCAGATCTGGCTGAAGCTGGCCCGGATCGGCCACGGGCCGCTGTTTCGCCGAGTGCGCGACCAAGGCAAGGATGTCGGGCCGGACCGGCTGGCCGATCAGCAGGTCGCCCGGCTGGTCAAACGCGCGGCGATCTGCCGGAAGGCGAGCGGGAGACGAAGTTCGCCGGGCATTCCCTCCGTGCCGGCCTCGCCTCCTCAGCGGAGGTCGACGAGCGCTACGTGCAGAAGCAGTTGGGCCATGCCAGCGCCGAGCTGACCCGCCGTTATCAGCGGCGCCGCGACCGCTTCCGCGTCAATCTGACGAAGGCGGCGGGGCTCTGAGGCCGCTTCCCGCTGATTAGAACCGATATGCCCAATCGCGCATTCCGATAAACATGATGCGCCACGACTGGTCGATAAGTTTGTACCACGCGTAGCAACAGTGATCGAGGATGTCGTTGTAGGATTTGCACACGCGGTTCGAAAGCCAGTTGTCACGAAGGAACTGCCAGACGTTCAAAAGTCAGAATCAACTCGACGTGCAGACTCCACACAGTTCGAGAGAACGGCTAGGCCGTGTGGACTCTTGGGATTCTCAAATCAGATTGAACGTGATTCAAGGCTTTCTTTTAGGAGGAAGCCTTGGGCGTCAAGGATCGGCTGGTTCTAAGCGATGCGCAATGGGATCGAATATCCGGCTTGATCATCGGCCGGCCGGACCAGCGCGGTTCGACGGGGCGCGATAACTCGGATGTTCGTCGAGGGCGTTTTGTGGATTGTGCGCACCGGCTCGCCGTGGCGCGATCTGCCTGAAGCGTTCGGCGACTGGAATAGCGTGTTCCGGCGCTTCAGCCGATGGAGCGCCAAAGGGGTCTGGCTGCGCATGATCGAGGCGCTGGCGGATGATCCGGACTTTGAATACCTGATCGTCGATTCCACCATCGTCCGCGCCCACCCGCACGCCAGCGGCGCAAAAGGGGGGCTCAAAATCAGGCCATCGGTCGATCGCGCGGCGGCCTGACGACTAAGATCCATATGGCCGTCCGCGGCTTGGGCTGTCCGGTCCGTTTCTTCCTGACGGCAGGCCAAGCCGGCGATGCCCCACAAGCCCAGCCCCTCGTCGAGGGCCTTGCGGCCGAGTTCGTCATGGCGGATGCGGCCTACGATTCCGACGCGTTCAGAGCCGCCATCGCCGCAAAGGGCGCACAGGCCGTCATTCCAAACAATCCTTCGCGGACCAAGAAATATCCGCTCAACAAGCCCCTTTACGCCGAGCGTCACCTCGTCGAATGCTGCTTCTCAAAACTGAAGCAGTTCAGGCGTGTCGCCACGCGCTACGAAAAGACCGCGCGAAACTACTTCGCCGTCGTCGCCATTGCCGCCACTCTGCTCTGGATAAGGTAACTGTCCACACGGCCTAGTCGCCGAGCGTACGGCGCTGATCAACCAGTTGCGCTCCATTCTTTTGGAGCGTGGATTGGCGGCCTGCCAAGGCTCAGTCTTCCAGTCGACGATGATATTCATCGGGCCTCCCTTCTTTGTTGCTGTCCAATCAGTCGGCGAGCCCGATCATCACGGACAGCATGTTGTTCAGCGCCAGCATATCGGCGCCTGACAGATGGCCTATCACCGGGCCGCATTTGGCACGCGGATAGGCCAGAACCTTGTCGACCATGACCTGTGAGACGAGTTTGAGACCGTTCGAGGCCGTCGGCTCGATGGTGAGCCGATATAGCGGGGCATCGGCGATCGTGCCGGTGAGCAAGACCACGAGCACGCTGTCCGCCGCATTGAGCACATCGGACTGGATGACGACCGCCGGACGGGGCTTGCCGTAGTCGCCCTGTGCCGAAACCGTGACGAGATCCCCTCTCCTCACGATTCAGGCCATTCAGTCGCGGCGGCAATGAAATCCAGCGCCTCCGCTTCCTCGGGCCGGCCGCGCAGCAGCAATCCCTGCCGCCTGGCTTCGGCGGCAAATTCCGGCTTGTGGGGATCAGGCACCCAGATACGCAGCTGCTTCATGCCGCGATGCTGCTGCTGCTGGCGGTAGCGCTGAAACTTGGTCAGGCCGTCATCGGTGTGCTTGGGCCGCGCCATATGAGATCTCCATCAGTTGCGCGCTACTTTACTATAAAGGTTGGCGCTACCAAACCGTTCCATGAATTAGGCCCGCGTTTTCGTTTTCTTCAGCCGGGCATTCATCTGCGCCATCAGGATCGGCCCGAGCGAGAACTCCCCTGCCCCGGCTTTCGCCGTCAGGCCGCGCAGATAGCCGCCGGCGGAATTGATGGTGGCGCTCCGCTCGAGGATGCAAGCGACAACGATCGCGGCCTGGACCTCACCCATAACGCACTGCGCCTCCTCCCAAGCGCTGGGACTGATCCCGAGCATCGGCCGGACCACAGCGGCCGTCGCCAGGAAATCGCGCCAATTCGAAATCTGGCCGTCCTTGGCGTAATCGGCCAGGTCGCCACACGCCTGCAGTACCATTCCTAAGGGATAGCTCCCCTCCCCTCCCCTCGGCGCTTGTTGGTCTGGCGACGGCCTAGCCGCCCTGCCTTTTTTGAAGGCTGGTTCAAGATCAATAAAGGAGTTTGGATTTGAATTCTGTTTGTGCGGCTCAGAATGGGCCTCATTGGAGTCCAGATTCGACGTTTTGACGTGTGATTTCAGCAGATCAAGCACGTCGTCGGCAAGTTGAGAAAGCGTATCGGCGGCCTCCTCCAGCTGCTCAAGTGTTGGCGAGCGTGGAATTCCGTCCACGATCGCCCGGAATCCGACGTGAATCCTGGGCCAGTCGGCGGGTACGCTCTCCTCAATGCCGGAGGCGATCATCTTGGCGATGTCGCGCCGGCATAGCGTGATGCGCTCGCGGGCCAGCTTCACGGCCCTGATCTCGGCCGCGATCTCCTCGGCTAGGCGCTCGATCTCATCGGAACGGGCAACCAACGGCGAGATGTCGAAGCCGAAGGCGCGATCGATCTCCCCTGCCATATCCTTTCTGGCATAGCGCTTGCCGTTCGGTGAGTCCCGGCGAACGATCAGGCCAGCATCGACCAGGGCCGCCAGATGACGTTTCAACGTTGAGATCGGCATGCCATGGGCTCGCAGAGACAACTGGACGTTCGACGGGAAGACGATCAGATCGTCCTCTCCGGTGAGCGCCGTCTCCGGATGGAAAGTCAGCAGCGCATTCAGGACCGCCAGTGAACGTTCGGAGACACCGAGTTTCGGCCTGGCCGTGCAGAGAGCCTGGAAGATCTTCCATTTGTGGACGACCTTTTCGGGCGGCCGCGAAGTCGCGACGATCTGCGTTGCCACATGGGTAAGCGTCAACGGTCGCCGCCCAAAGGGCGTCGTTGGGGCACGTGTCTGCATTTGTTGTCAGGCAAAAGAAATTTGCTCGCCGAATCGACGCCTAGGACTCTTGACAGCGATTCGCGGAAGGTGTTTTCTCAAATCCGCCAAGATTGATGAGAAAGGGCTTCCGGGGCTTCGCTTCGGGGGCCTTTTCTTTTGCGGCTGCTCCTTGGTTCTGGGTTGATCGTTACGCGGTTAGGGACGCAAACTGGGGGTTGCCAGATGCCAACTCCTACTGGCCGTCGAGCCAATCGTCGTAGAGAGACGCCATCCGGCTTTCGAGCCACTCACCGAACGGGCGGCCATCCTTACGCGAAGACCCATCATTCTTGGGGATCTTCACGGTCATATCGCCAGACGGCGACCGCTTAACGAGTGCGAACTCGGATCCATTGCGACCCGCGATCGGAGAAAAGTCCGCAGCTGCGGACTTTTTCGTTTCCCTCCTGGAAGCCGCAGCGAAAACGGCATTGAAGCGCTCATCGCTACCGAGTCTCAGAAACTCAGTGTCGCCGAGAAGTCTGCGGCAAACCTTCATATTCGACGGGATGGTCTCCGCCAGAGTGGCCCATCTTGGCCGCCCAACAGAAGGGGCGGGGCCGATCGCGATGATGACATCTTCGGGAATCATCGAAGCAACCTCGATCATTTTGTAGACCGTCGATTTGCTGGCCGAGATGGCAGAAACGAGACGTTCGCCCTTGAGGCCGCGATCTTTCAGTCGCCGAGCAAACAGGCACTTCTCGATGAAAGAGGTGTTGTTACGCTCGTTGTTCTCCTGCCCCTGAGCGACCAGGGCCTCTTCCTCGCCAATGTCCGTGACGACGGCTTTCAGGGGTCGGCCGAGAGCTTTAACAGCCGCCACGCGCCGATGGCCGAAGACCGTGAGATAGCGGCCTGGTGCTGACGGGTTCGGCCGGAGCAGGGCAGGGACCCTCTGGCCGCTTTCGGCGATGCTAGCTCGCAGCGACTCGTTCTCGTCAGATGCCGGATC
The DNA here is from genome assembly GCF_055229415.2 of Bradyrhizobium sp. Leo114. Classification (NCBI taxonomy): domain Bacteria; kingdom Pseudomonadati; phylum Pseudomonadota; class Alphaproteobacteria; order Hyphomicrobiales; family Nitrobacteraceae; genus Bradyrhizobium; species Bradyrhizobium sp. Leo114. Next base: position 5,154 of record NZ_JBUYEN020000085.1, read on the forward strand.
GTCGAGGCGATCGCGAATAGGCGAGGGGTCTATGAGAGCCGGATCGATCTCGACGACATTGACGCCAGATTGCAGCTGCTTGTTGAGATCGCTAACCGTCTCCTGGAGCCGGCGCGTTTCTTCAGCCGAATTCTCCAGGATGCCGCTTAAGGTGCTAAGAGGCCCGGCCCGCTGGACGGGTTGCTTAACCTGCTGCGTACTCGAATCTGATTGACCGCCCGCCGGGATAACGTTGGAGAAGATGTTCTTCCTCATCAGCGTCCCCAAGCTCGATGGATGAGTTGCTCGATCTCGCTGTTGACCGCGTTGACGGTCTCAAGAGCGCGATCGTAGGTGGCGCGGACAAACTGATTACGCTCGACCTCGTAGATTGTCTGGCTGGTCAACCCAGCATCCGAAATGGCCGTCGATTTGTAGGTCGGATGGTTGAGAATGTGCTCGCCGAAGACGGTCCGCATAAACCCGGCCATCTGATTTTGAGGCCCGTCGGCTGACTCGAAACGCGTCAGAAGATAGCGCAGCCAATGGTAATTCGGCTCAGCCCCGGTGTTGCTCGCGATCACATCCAGCAGGTCGCCGAGCATGGTCAGGAACTGAGACATCGACATCACGTCAAGCATCTGGGGATGAACGGTGATCAGAACCGATGTGGCGGCGAACAGTGCGCCGAAGGTGAGATATCCAAGCTGGGGAGGGCAGTCGATGATGACGAGATCGTAATCGTCGTCCACCTCACTGATGGCGTTCTGGATACGAGCGAAGATTGATGCCGCAGGCAAATGCCGCTCATGGAGTATCCGCGGCGTCGCATGCTCGTATTCCATCAGCTCGAGACCGGCCGGGACCAGATCGAGCCCTGGAATGTAGGTCTTGCGGATGATCTCGCGGATGCTGCGCGCCTCACTGTCGTAGCGGATGGCGCCGTAGATGGTGTGATCGGGCTCGACATCGACCTCCGGCGCGACGCCGAACATTGTTGTCAAACTGGCTTGCGGATCGAGGTCGATGACCAGCACACGATAGCCATGCAGGGCCAAGTACTGCGAGAGATTGGCGGCCGTGGTTGTCTTGGCCGAGCCGCCCTTGAAATTCAGAATCGAAATGATCTGGAGCGCCTCGCCATCCCGTCGCCCAGGGAGATATTTCTCCGAGGAACGTGGTTTGGCGCCCAGGGTTTTACGAAGAGTCTGGATGTCTTCCAGCGTGTAGGTGCGGCGGGACTGCCCCTTGCTGGTCAAGTCCTCACCGTATGCGATCGCCGTCTGACGGAGCCAGCTTTCCGTCACCCTCAAGAGAGCCGCCACTTCGGAGGGAGACATTTTGCGGAAAGCCTTCGCGGCCGTCGGCGGAAAGCTCTTCAGGCGGTGCTCGGTCAGATTCCGGGAAAGCGCTGTCCCTTGCTCTTTTATGAGACTGCGGACCTGCGTTCCCTCTGTATCGATGCTGGCTGTCACTTGCGCTTTCCAGACGAACTGCGGATGATTTGCGTCATTAAAGGTTTTCTGCCGATTCCACAGAGTCGCGCAAGGACTATTTTTGCAAGTTGTCGCCTCGAAGCTCCGATTTTGGCCAATCAATGAGAACGGGCGTGACCCGTGGGGCACGATCGCCGGGCTTCTGGCACCTCCGCACGCGGATCGCATCGGCGCGTTGAACGCATTTATTGCATTCCAATCAATAGCATAACTGCGCGCTTCATTGAGAATGCGGCCCTGCCGGGGCTCATGGTTTTATGAGGGGCGCCAGCGCTCGCTATTCACGATCCCACGACCGCTTTCAGGCTTTGTCGATGCCGACCCACCCGGGCATGGAGAACCCCGCTCATAATTTCATTAGTCGCGCCGGCCCCGCGATGGTGGCTTTTAGCCCTTCGAACCCGACAGATTCGGAGCAACACGCATGCGGGCCATCGCCGTTCCACCCAAAACTGACAGTCACTCGGCTGTCCTTCTCGATTCGATGCATAGACTTCGCGCCCGCGTCTTCCGCGAGCGCCTGAACGTCGTGGTCAGGGACGGGCACGAGGCCGATCAGTTCGACCCCTGCCGGCCGACCTACATCCTGGCGCTATCCGACCGAAACGAGGTCGCGGGCTGCGCCCGATTGCTTTCCACGACAGGGCCGACGCTGCTGTCCGTGCGCTTTCCCGAGTTGATCGCGTCGGGCCTGCCTCACGCCGCCATGATCGAAAGCTCGCGCTTCTGCGTCGACACGTCGATGGAGACGGGGAGGGCAGGGCAGGCGCTTCATGACGCCACCTGGACCATGTTCGCGGCGATCATCGAATGGTCGATGGCGAACGGCTATTCCGAACTCGTCACCGTGACCGCCGCCCGCATCGAGCTAATCCTGCGCCGCGCGGGCTGGCCGATGGCGCGGATCGAAGAGCCCAAGCCGATCGGCAACACGGCGGCCATCGTCGGCCTGCTGCGGACGGACCGGGCGAGCTTCGAGCACGTGCGGCCGAACGACTCCGCCTCGTCGATCTATCCGCTCCCGCAAGCGGCTTAAAGGGAGCCCGTCGCGATGACGCAATTGCGCTCTCATCCGCGCCTGATCCGCAAGCTGCAGGAAGCCCTGGGCGACCAGCTCTGCGTCGCCCTCGAGGACGCAAGCGTGGTGGAGATCATGCTCAATCCGGACGGCAAGCTGTTCATCGAACGGCTCGGCCACGGCATGGCGGCGACCGGAGAGATGACCGCGGCCGCCGCGGAGATCGTCATCGGCAGCGTGGCGCATGCGCTCAATTCCGAAGCCGATGACGAGCAGCCGATCATCTCCGGCGAATTGCCGATTGGCGGCCACAGGTTCGAGGGGTTGCTGCCCCCGATTGTCAAGGCGCCGGCCTTCACGATCCGCCGGCGCGCGTCGCGGCTGATTCTGCTTGCCGACTATGTGAAGAACCGGGTGATGACGGAGCGCCAGGCCGACATCATTCGTAACGCCGTCGCCTCGCGCCTCAACATCGTCATTTCCGGGGGCACCGGGTCGGGCAAGACGACGCTGGCGAACGCCGTCATCGCGGAGATCGCCGAGACAGCGCCTGACGACCGCATCCTGATCCTGGAGGACACGGCCGAGATCCAGTGCCCGGCCGAAAACGTAGTCGCGTTGCACACCAGCGACACCGTCGACATGGCCCGGCTTCTCAAGAGCACCATGCGGCTCAGGCCCGATCGCATCGTCGTGGGCGAGGTCCGCGACGGCGCCGCGCTTACGCTGCTCAAAGCCTGGAACACAGGCCATCCCGGTGGCGTAGCCACCGTTCATGCGAACACCGCCGAGTCGGCCCTGCGCCGGCTCGAGCAGCTCATCGCCGAAGCGAGCCAGCAGCCGATGCGTGAGGTAATCGGCGAAGCCGTCGACCTGATCGTCTCGATCGAGCGGACCACGAGGGGCCGCGTCCTGCGCGACATCCTCCACGTCGAGGGCTTCGTCAACGGCCGCTACCAGACCGAATCCTATTGCCCAAAGGAGGAAACCAATGTCGCCTGACCGCCTTGCCGCCCGCATCGCGCTGGGGCTCGCGCTCGGCCTGCTGATCACTCATCCCGCGCTTGCCTCCTCGGGCGGCAGCCTGCCTTGGGAAAGTCCGCTTGAGCAGATCCAGAAATCCATCACCGGCCCGGTCGCCGGCTTCATCGCACTCGCGGCCGTGGCGGTCGCCGGCGGCATGCTGATCTTTGGCGGCGAGCTGAACGATTTCGCGCGGCGGCTGATGTACATCGTACTCGTCGCCGGCATCCTGCTTGGTTCGACCCAGATCGTCGCCCTGTTCGGTTCCACCGGCGCTTCGATCGGCACCGTCGCAACCGACACAACGGCCACCCCTGTCTCACCCGGCATCCGGGCAGGGGAGGGGGCTCATGGCTGAAGCCGGCTCCGCTCTCGCCCGCTCGCGTATCCACCGCGCGCTCTCGCGTCCCAATCTGCTGATGGGCGCCGACCGCGAGCTCGTGCTGTTGACGGGCCTCGCGGCCGTCATCCTGATTTTCGTGGTGCTCACCTGGTATGCGGCACTGCTCGGCGTCACGATCTGGACCTTCACTGTCGGCCTGCTGCGGATGATGGCGAAGGCCGATCCGGCGATGCGGCGCGTCTATCTTCGCCATGTCGGCTACCGCCAGCACTATCGCCCGACCTCTTCGCCTTGGCGGCGCTTCTGAGGATCGAGCATGGTTGCGCTGCGTTCCTTCCGCCATTCCGGGCCGTCCTTCGCCGACCTCGTGCCCTACGCGGGACTGGTCGATGACGGCATCGCCCTCCTTAAGGACGGCTCGCTGATGGCCGGCTGGTATTTTGCCGGGCCGGATTCGGAGAGCTCGACCGACGCCGAGCGCAACGATGTGTCCCGGCAGATCAATGCCATCCTGGCCCGCCTCGGCTCGGGCTGGATGATCCAGGTCGAGGCGCTGCGCATTCCGGCCACCGACTATCCCGCCCGCAAGGACGGGCATTTCCCCGACGCGGTCACGCGCGCGATCGACGAGGAGCGGCGCGGGCATTTCGAACGGGAGAAAGGGCACTACGAAAGCCGGCATGCCCTGATCCTGACCTGGCGCCCGCCAGAGCGGCGCAAGTCGGGCCTCGCCAAGTACGCCTACTCCGACAAGGACAGCCGTTCGGCGAGCTTCGCCGACACGGCGCTCCGCAACTTCAGGACCTCGATTCGCGAGATCGAGCAATATCTGTCGAACCTGCTGTCGATCCAGCGCATGCGGACGCGCGAGACCGTGGAACACGGCGGGACGCGCATCGCGCGCTATGACGAGCTCTTCCAGTTCGTGCGCTTCTGCGTCACCGGAGAGAACCATCCGGTCCGCCTGCCCGAGATCCCGATGTATCTCGATTGGCTCGTCACCGCCGAATATCAGCACGGGCTGACGCCGATGGTCGACGGCCGTTACGTCGGCGTGGTGGCGATTGACGGACTGCCGGCGGAAAGCTGGCCGGGCATCCTCAATGTGCTCGACCAGATGCCGCTGACCTATCGCTGGTCGTCGCGCTTCATGTTCCTCGACCAGATCGAAGCGCGCGAACGGCTCGAGCGCACCCGCAAGAAGTGGCAGCAGAAGGTCCGGCCCTTCTTCGACCAGCTGTTCCAGACCCAGTCGCGTTCGGTCGACCAGGACGCCATGGCCATGGTCGCCGAGACACAGGATGCAATCGCCGAAGCGGCATCGCAGCTCGTCGCCTATGGCTACTACACCCCGGTCATCGTGCTGCAGGATCACGATGCCGAACGGCTACGCGAAAAGTGCGAGGGCATTCGCCGTGTCGTCCAGGCCGAGGGTTTTGGCGCCCGCATCGAGACGCTGAACGCCACGGAGGCCTTCCTCGGATCGCTGCCCGGCAACTGGTATGCGAACATCCGCGAGCCGCTGATCCATACCCGCAACCTCGCCGACCTTCTGCCGCTCAATTCTGTCTGGTCGGGTAGCCCAGTCGCGCCATGCCCGTTCTATCCGGAGGGTTCACCACCGCTGATGCAGGTGGCGTCGGGCTCGACCCCGTTCCGGCTGAACCTTCACACCGACGATGTCGGTCACAGCCTGATCTTCGGCCCGACCGGCTCCGGCAAATCGACCCTTCTGGCGCTGATCGCCGCGCAATTCCGCCGCTACAGCGGCGCGCAGATCTTCGCCTTCGACAAGGGCCCATCGTTGATGCCGCTGACGCTCGCGGCTGGCGGCGATCACTATGAGATTGGCGGGGCAGGGGAGGGGCCTCAGCTTGCCTTCTGCCCGCTCGCCGAACTTGCCACCGACGCCGACCGCGCCTGGGCGTCAGAGTGGATCGAGACGCTCGTGGCGCTGCAGGGCGTCAGCGTCACGCCGGATCATCGCAACGCCATCTCGCGCCAGGTCGCCCTCATGGCGGGGGCGCCGGGACGCTCGCTCTCCGACCTCGTCTCGGGCGTGCAGATGCGCGAGATCAAGGACGCGCTGCACCACTATACGGTCGACGGCCCGATGGGGCATCTGCTCGATGCCGAGCGCGACGGGCTGGTGCTCGGCGGTTTCCAGACCTTCGAGATCGAGGAGCTGATGAACATGGGCGAGCGCAGCCTCGTGCCCGTGCTCACTTATCTGTTCCGGAGGATCGAGAAGCGGCTGACCGGCGCTCCGAGCCTTATCCTGCTCGACGAGGCCTGGCTGATGCTGGGCCATCCCGTCTTCCGCGACAAAATCCGCGAATGGCTGAAGGTGCTGCGCAAGGCCAATTGCGCCGTGGTGCTCGCCACGCAGTCGATCTCGGACGCCGAGCGTTCCGGCATCATCGACGTGCTGAAGGAATCCTGCCCGACCAAAATCTGCCTGCCGAACGGCGCGGCGCGTGAGCCGGGAACGCGCGAGTTCTACGAACGCCTCGGCTTCAACGAGCGCCAGGTCGAGATCGTCTCCAACGCGATCCCGAAGCGCGAATATTACGTCACCTCCCCCGCCGGACGTCGCCTCTTCGACATGGCGCTGGGTCCGGTCGCGCTCGCCTTCGTCGGCGCCTCCGGCCGGGACGATCTCAAACGCATCACGGAACTCAAGACAGCGCACGGCCGCACCTGGCCGGCGTACTGGCTCCAGACAAGGGGGATCGCTCATGCCGAGGCGCTACTCGCACATGACTAGATTGGAATTCCTGCGCGGCGCGGCGACCGCCGCCTTCGCCATTCCGTTCTTGGCGAGATCCGCCTTCGCTGGCGGCGGCGCCCTCAGTGGCGGCGCGACCGAGTGGACGCAGATGCTCAACAACAGCGAACTCGTTTCGCTGGTCGGCAAATCGGCCGAGCAGGTGAACAACCAGATCAAGCAGATCACCCAGCTCGCCGAGCAGATTCAGAACCAGCTGAAGATCTACAGCAACATGCTGCAGAACACCGCGCAGTTGTCGAACCATATCTGGGGGCAGGTCCAGAGCGATCTCAACCAGCTCAGGAACATCGTTAGCCAGGGGCAGGGCATCGCCTTCTCGATGGGCAATATCGACGATGTGCTGAAGCAGCGCTTCCAGAGCTACGCCGACTTCAAGACCAGTCTGCCGAACAATGCCAGCTTCTCGTCGACCTATCAGACGTGGTCCTCGACCAACCGCGACACGATCGGCGGCACGCTGCGCGCCGCGAGCCTCACCGCCGATCAGTTATCGAGCGAGGAGGCGACCATGTCGCAGCTCCGCACGATGTCGGAAGGCGCCGACGGTCAGATGAAGGCGCTGCAGGTCAGCCACCAGATCGCGACCCAGCAGGTCGCCCAGATGCAGAAGCTGCGCGGGCTCGTCTCCCAGCAGATGACGATGATGGCGACCTGGTATCAGTCGGAACAGGCCGAGAAGGACCTCGCACAAGCGCGCCGGGAGGAGTTCTTCAAGTCGACGGCGCCCTCGATGTCGGGCGGACAGGAGATGCGTCCGAGATGGTGAAACCTCCCGCTCTGGTCGTCATCATTTGCACATGCGCGGCGGCCGCCATCGGTCTCTGGCTTTCCCTGCGCACGCCGACGACCCCGGCCGCAACCGATCCGGCGCCGGCTCCGCACGCGAGCGATGACCGCAAGCGCGCGAAGGACTTTTTCGGCGCGCCGCAAAAGTACGACATGACCAACGGACAGGAGATACGTCCGCGATGGTGACGGCCTCCTTTCTCACCCGTCCTTCGACGGTGCTCGTCATTGCCGTCGCAGCCACCGTCTTTCTTTGCGCCGTCGACCCGGCAATCGCCGCCGCGGATGGCGGCGTGCTGACGACGGTCGAGAACCAGGTGGTCACGGCCGCGAAGGGTTGGGAAAAAACTGTCACGGATGCCGCAAAATCGCTGTTCTGGATTCTCGCCGGCATCGAGGTCGGCATCGCCGCGGTCTGGCTCGCGATCCAGGCCGCGACGATCGAGGCCTGGTTCGCCGAGCTCGTGCGCCGGATCATGTTCATCGGCTTCTTCGCCTTCGTCCTCACGGAGGGGCCGAGTTTCGCCAAGGCCGTGGTCGACAGCCTGTTCCAGATCGGCGGCGGCAGCGGCTCGGCTTCGCCGGCGAACGTCTTCAATGCCGGCCTGACGGTCGCCTCCGCCATGTCGCAGAAGATCTCCTTCGGCGTGTTTCAGGACAACGCGCTGGCGCTCTCGGCCTCACTCGCCATGATCGTCAGCGTCATCGCCTTCTCGCTGGTGGCGGCGATCTTCCTCGCCGTTCTCGTCGAGATGTATGTCGGCCTTCTCGCCGGCATGATCATGCTCGGCCTCGGCGGCTCATCCTTCACCAAGGACTTTGCGATCCGCTACCTCGTCTACGCCTTCTCGGTCGGCATGAAGCTCATGTCGCTCGTGATGATCGCCAAGATCGGTTCCGACGTACTGATCGGCCTCGCCCAGGATACGTCGGTCGGCAACCAGTACCAGACCGCGCTCGCCATCGCCGGCATCGCGGTCGTCGTCTTCATCCTCGCGATGTACGTGCCGGCCATCGTCCAGGGCGTGGTTCAAGGCGCTTCGGTCAGCGGCGGCATGGAGGTGATCCGGCACGGCGCGCAGGCCGCGAGTTTCGCGGCCGGAGGCACTGCCCTCGCGATGGGCGGGGCCAACGCTGGCGCAGCGGCCTTCTCGGCGGCGCGCGCGAGCGGTTCATCTGTCGGCGGCGCCGCAATGGCCGGATTGCGCGGCGCCGCGTCGGCCGGAGGCGCGCTCGCCTCGGCCGCCCGCGACAAGGCGATCGGTGCGCCCGGCGCCTATGCCGGATCGCTGCTCGGGCTCGCCAATGCGAAGCTCGAGAAAGGCGGCAACGGTACGCCGACCCCTTCGCCCCAAAAATATGACAATTGACGGAAGAAACACGTTTGGCCTCCCCCAGCAGTCCCGAAAATCCCTATATCGCCGCGCGGCGGGAATGGACCGAGCGCTACGGCTCCTATGTGAAGGCCGCCAGCGCCTGGCGCATCGTCGGCATTGCAAGCCTCGGCCTCGCGTTCATGAGCACGAGCTATGCGCTCTATCAGAGCACGCAGGTCAAGCTCGTTCCCTATATCGTTGAAGTTGATAAGCTCGGTTCTTCGGTGAGCGCGGGGTTTCCGGCGCGGATCGAATATGCCGATCCTCGCGTGGTGCGCGCCACGCTTGCGGGCTTCATCACCAACTTCCGATCGGTGACGCCGGACACGGTGGTGCAGAAGCAATATATCGACCGCGTCTACGCCATGCTGCGCACGACGGACCCCGCGACCGAAAAGGTCAACGCCTGGTTCCGCTCGAGCTCGCCGTTCGACAAGGCCAAGACCGCAACGGTCGCGATCGAGGTCAATAATGTCGTGCCGCTGTCGCCGCAGTCCTTCCAGATCGACTGGACCGAATACGAGCGCGACCGCAAGGGCAAGGAAGTGGCGACCCGGCGCTTCCGGGGCGTGGCCAGCGTCGTGCTGATCCCGCCGCAGGACGAGGCGGTGATCCGGCTCAACCCGATCGGCCTCTACCTCAAGGATTTCGACTGGACCGCACAGATCTGAAAGGCGCGCCCTTAACTATGACTGCGACAAGACCAAGCTTCCAGGCCGCCCTTCTGATCGCGACCGCCCTCGTTTCCGTCACCGGCCTTCACAGCGCCGATGCCCAAAGCCTCAACCGGAAGGAAGCCAAGGGCATGGACATTTCCGGCCAGTGGCGCGGCCGGACCGGGCTCGTGACACGGGGCGCCGATGGCAAGGTGATCTTCCTCTATGGCGAGGTGCAGCCCTCCGTGGTCTGCTCGCCGCTGCAGGTCTGCGATATCGAACTGCAGGGTGGCGAGGTGGTGCGCGACGTCCTCGTCGGCGACACCGTGCGCTGGAAGGTTGAGCCCGCGACCTCCGGCGCGACGGGCGGCCAGGCAATCCACCTCATCGTCAAGCCGACCGAGCCCGGCCTCGTCACCTCCATAGTGGTGACGACGTCGCGACGGACCTATCACATCCAGCTCAAGTCGCACCCGACCCAGTACATGGCGCGCGTCGGCTTCGACTATCCCGAGGACGTCTCCTCGCGCCTTGCCGACGTCAACGCCCGGATCGAGGCGGGCGGCGCCGGCGTGCCGGCGGAGCAGCTGAACTTCAGCTATGCGGTCTCCGGCAGCGCGGGCTGGCGGCCGACCCAAGTCTATAGCGACGGCACGAAGACCTACATCCAGTTCCCGGAATCCGTCGCCTCGCAGGACGCCCCCGTCCTGTTCGTGGTCTCAGGCGGCCAGAACCGCATCGTCAACTACCGGATGAAGAGCAACATCATGATCGTCGACTATGCGGTCGACAAGGCGATCCTCCTCTCCGGCGTCGGCTGGAGCCAGGAGAAGATCACCATCCAGAGGGGAGGGTGACGGCATGGCCAGCCACTTCTTCACCAGCTGCCGCAGGGCGCGCGCGGCCGCCTTCCTCCTCACGGCCGCCCTTCTTTCCGGATGCGCGACATTCGGCACCGACGGGCTTGTCCCAAGCACCGCGCCGGCCGAACTCTCGACGCCTGCCGCCTCCGCCGTCGCCGGCGATCTCGTCCCGCGCCTCGCCGAACAAATCGGCCAGGGAAAGGCGACCTTCGTCCTGAAGCCCGATGGCTCCGCCTTCGGTTCGGCGTTGGAGACCTCTCTCAGGGGCTGGGGTTATGCCGTCACGACCGATCAGGAGACCAAGGATCCAAAAGCGATCCGGCTCGCCTATGTGCTCGCCTCCATGGACGGGCAGACGCTCGCTCGTCTCACGACCGGCTCGATCGAGATCGGCCGCGTCTATTCCGCGACCGCGACGGGGGCGCTGCCGGCAAGCCCGGTCTCGGTGATGAAGCGGGGAGGGGAGGGGGCATGACGCAATCTCTGCAACTCGGCGGCGGGACGGGCGCGCCGAAAGACATCCGCCGTCTCAACCGCCTGCCGATCATCGCCGCGGCCGTGCTCGGCATCGTGTTCCTCGCAGTGATCTTCTACGGGCTGACCTCGAGGGGACTCGCATTCCGCTCAACGCCTGACACGGGTTCGACCGGCGGCGCGCCCGCCACGACCTTCGCCGATCAGATGAAGCGAGGCGTTGCCGACGGCATCATCGGCGACGGCCAGCAGCCTCCGCCCGCGGCGCCGACGCCCGAGCCGAAACCTGCGCCGCAAAACCCCTTCGTCCCGCCACAGCTTGCCGTCGCAGAGCCGAGGGGCGGCGCACTCGAATCCGAAGAAGCCTGGCGGGCGCGTCTGGCCCGCGATGGACAGGAACAGCTCCTCCGGGAGCGCCAGCGCCAGAGAATGGCGCGTCTGCAGGCGAGCAACATCGCGCTGGATTCGCCGCTCGCCATCGACACGCAGAAGATCAAGGCGACGTCGGCGGCCACGTCGCCGGCGAAACCGGGCGCGATGACACCGACCTCATCCTCGCCGACCGACCTCTACAGCCTCGCGCTTCTGACCGGGCTCAACGGCCAGAACCTCTATCCCAACGGGCAAGCGAAGAAGGAGAATTTTTTCAACTCCGACCTCGCCAAGCTCGGCTATCTGCCGAACCAGGTCGTTCCCCCGCGCTCCTACTATGAGCTCAAGCGCGGCTCCGTCATCCCGGCGACGCTGATCACCGGCATCAACTCCGATCTGCCGGGCCGCATTACCGCCCAGGTCAGCCAGAACGTCTACGACAGTGCGACCGGCCACCGCCTGCTTATTCCTCAGGGAACAAAGCTGATGGGCCGCTACGACAGCAAGATCTCCTTCGGCCAGAGCCGCGTCCTCGTCATCTGGACCGACATCATTTTCCCGAACGGTTCGACCGTCCAGATCGGCGGCATGGCCGGAACGGACGCGGAAGGCTATGGCGGCTTCACCGACCAGGTCGACAACCACTACTTCAAGACCTTCGGCTCCGCGATCCTGCTCGCGATCATCGGCACGGGCATAGATATGGCGGTCCCGCAGAGCTCGACGCTCGCGACGCAGCAGACCGCGTCGGACGCCGCACGACGGAATTTTGCGGAAACCTTCGGCCGTGTTGCGGAGCGCACCATCAACAAGAACCTCGACGTGCAGCCGGCGCTGGAGATTCGCCCCGGTTATCAGTTCAACGTCCTTGTCGATCAGGACATTGTGTTCCCTGGCGCTTATCGGGGCTGATCACACGTAATGCGACTGAAGCCGCCATCTATCGCGATGCTCGATCCACCAGTTTCATGCAATCCGGCCTCTAAATTTTCGCATTTGTTGCGCCAAGTATAAATAACAAGCTACGCCAGACTGCATTAGACGCGAGGAGAGCGGAACGACACCTATGCACCAACATCATAACGACGAAAACAGAAGCTTCGCCGGGTTGGCGAGTCAACTTACTCATAGGTCAGAAAGATAGGCGACATTGTTGCGGCGTTGGTGTATGCTATCGGCATGAAACGCGACGGCCGACAACTTGACCATCGAACCCTGGAAGAAATCCGCATGATGGCGTTGGAGCGAGTGCGCGAAGGTGAAAAGCCGAGCGCCGTCGTCGAGAGCTATGGATTTCACCGCAGCGTGATTTACCGCTGGATGAGAACGGTGAAAGGTCGTGGGAAGGGCCTGCGGGCGCTGGCGTCGCGCAAAGGAACG
>NZ_JBUYEN020000086.1:0-17296 GCF_055229415.2 Bradyrhizobium sp. Leo114
TTCGCGGCGAGCGGCACCGGGCTTCTAGCTCCAGACGCTCCTTCCGCGAAACGCGGACTTCTCTTGCTTCGGGAATCATCCCGATCTTGAATCACGACTCACGTTCTATGAAAAGTGGGTACTAGGCGCGCAAGAAGTGGCGCATCCAGATCAAGCGCCTGTGAGCCGAGTGTCGCGGTCGCGACACGCTGTCCGGCCTAGGACAGGCGGGAGACGGAAAATAGCCGAGATAAATCAAGGCTCGACGTTTGGCACGAGCCTTGAAGGAAAGCCGTCGCGCATCGCCTGCCAAGGAATCGGAGTTTATGGCTTACAAGATAATCGCCTCCCAGTGCACCGTCTGCGGCGCATGTGAGTTCGAATGCCCGAACGCAGCAATCAGCCTCAAGAACGACATATATGTAATTGATCCGAAGAAGTGCACCCAATGCGAGGATCAGTGCGACACGCCGCAATGCGCCGTTATCTGCCCGGTGCCCGGCACGTGCGTGCAGGCATAAGGAGCGACCGATGAGCGGGTCCGCTGCGCGCAGCAAGGTTGAAGCGCGATCGGTGGCCGCCTTTCTGATGGGCGGCCTCGCTGGCCCCGAGCTGCGGGTGACTTACGCGATCGCGTATGCGGCGAAGGGCGCGCGCCGCGGCCGTCGTCGGGCATGGCCGGAGTCCTTGCGCGAGCGGCGGAGCGGGCAATGGTAGCCGTACAAGAGACGGTCGAGCGCGTCAGGCGCATCGACGTCGATCAGTATCGATATGGGTTCGAGACGCTTATCGAATCCGAAAAGGCCCCCAAGGGGCTCTCGGAAGATATCGTCCGCTTCATCTCAGAGAAAAAGAACGAGCCGGCCTGGATGCTGGAATGGCGCCTGGAGGCGTACCGCCGCTGGCTGACCATGACCGAGCCGACCTGGGCGCGCGTCAACTATCCCAAGATCGACTACCAGGACCTCTACTATTACGCGGCGCCGAAGCCGAAGAAGACGCTGTCATCGATCGACGAGATCGATCCCGAGATTCTCAAGACCTATGAGAAGCTCGGCATTCCCTTGCGGGAAGTCGCGATCCTCGAGGGCGTCGAGCCGCCTCCGGGCGGAGAGCCTTCGGAACAGCGGAAGATCGCGGTCGACGCCATCTTCGATTCGGTGTCGGTTGCGACCACCTTCCAGAAGGAATTGAAGAAGGCCGGCGTGATCTTCATGCCGATCTCGGAAGCGATCCGCGAGCATCCTGAGCTGGTGCGCAAATATCTCGGCAGCGTGGTGCCGACGTCGGATAACTTCTTCGCCACCTTGAACTCGGCGGTGTTCTCCGACGGCTCGTTCGTCTACGTGCCGCCGGGCGTGCGCTGCCCGATGGAATTGTCGACCTATTTCCGCATCAACGAGCGCAACACGGGCCAGTTCGAGCGCACGCTGATCATCGCCGACAAGGGCTCGTATGTGAGCTACCTCGAAGGCTGCACAGCGCCGCAGCGCGATGAGAATCAGTTGCACGCCGCGGTGGTCGAGCTCGTTGCGCTCGATGACGCCGAGATCAAATATTCGACGGTCCAGAACTGGTATCCCGGCAACTCGGAAGGTAAGGGCGGCATCTACAACTTCGTCACCAAGCGTGGCGATTGCCGTGGCGACCACTCGAAGATCTCCTGGACCCAGGTCGAGACCGGCTCCGCCATCACCTGGAAATATCCGAGCTGCATCCTGCGCGGCGACAATTCGCGCGGCGAGTTCTACTCGATCGCGATCTCGAACGGTTACCAGCAGGTCGACAGCGGCACCAAGATGATCCATCTCGGCAAGAACACGTCGAGCCGGATCATCTCCAAGGGCATCGCCGCCGGAAAATCGCAGAACACCTATCGCGGCCTCGTCACCGCGCACCGCAAAGCCACCGGCGCGCGCAACTACACCGCCTGCGACTCGCTCCTGATCGGCGATAAATGCGGCGCGCACACCGTGCCTTATGTCGAGGCGAAGAACTCTTCGGCGACGTTCGAGCACGAGGCGACGACCTCGAAGATCTCCGAGGACGTGCTGTTCTACTGCGTGCAGCGCGGATTGAGCCAGGAGGAAGCGGTCGGCCTCGTCGTCAACGGCTTCGTCAAGGACGTGCTGCAGCAGCTGCCGATGGAGTTCGCGGTCGAGGCGCAGAAGCTGATCTCGATCTCCTTGGAGGGCAGCGTCGGATAAGCCAATGGTCCAAACCATTCGGAACATCCTCGTTGGCGTTCAGGTTTGGCCATTCGCGATCACTGGGTTCGTGGCGATCGCCGGAGCGTTCATTGCCTTGATTGGCGCTTTTGCGAGCTCGCATGACGTAATGGAATTCGGCAAGGTCGCTGCTGGGTTCGGAGCTATGGGATTTTTTGGCTGGCTCTTTTTTTTGATCGCCTTGCGGTCGGCCTAGGCCAGAAGGAAAGAAAATGACTGCACTACTCGAAGTGAAAGACCTGCAAGTCCGTGTCGAGGATCGCGAAATCCTCCACGGGCTGTCGCTGACTGTTAATCCCGGCGAGGTCCACGCGATCATGGGGCCGAACGGCTCCGGCAAATCGACGCTCTCGCACGTCATCGCCGGCAAGCCCGGCTATGAGGTCACGGGCGGACAAATCCTGTTCCGCGGCGAGGACCTCTTGGAGATGGCGCCGGACGAGCGCGCCGCCAAGGGCGTGTTTCTGGCGTTCCAGTATCCGGTCGAAATCCCCGGCGTCGCCACCATGAACTTCCTGCGCACCGCGCTGAATGCGCAGCGCAAGGCGCGCGGCGAGAGCGAATATTCGACGCCGGACTTCCTGAAGAAGGTCCGCGAGGTCGCAAAGTCGCTCAACATCCCGCAGGACATGCTCAAGCGCGGTGTCAATGTCGGCTTCTCCGGCGGCGAAAAGAAGCGCAACGAGATCCTGCAGATGGCGCTGTTCGAGCCGAGCCTCTGTATCCTCGATGAAATGGATTCCGGCCTCGACATCGACGCGCTGAGGATCGCGGCCGACGGCGTCAACGCGCTGCGCTCGCCCGAGCGTGCCATGGTCGTGATCACCCACTACCAGCGCCTGCTCAACTACATCGTGCCGGACTATGTGCACGTGATGGCGAAGGGGCGTGTCGTGAAGAGCGGCGACAAGCATCTCGCGCTGGAGCTCGAGGCCGCCGGCTACGCTCCGTTCGAGCACGCGGCCTAGAGAGCGCAAGGAGTTTTCGATGAACCTGGTTCTGTCAAAAACCGATCCCGGACGCGCGGTGGGCAATGTGTTCGTCAAGGCCAACGGACGGCTGCCCGGCGCAGGCTCTGTTGCCGACATCCGCGCGAGGGCATTCGACGCTTACAAGCGCGTCGGCTTACCGCACCGGCGGATCGAGGAATGGAGATACACCGACCTGCGCGCGCTAATGCGCCACGTCCTACCGCTCGCGCCGCAACCGGATGCGGCTGCGCTCGCGCGGGCAAGGGCTGCAGTCGCGCAAGCTGCCGTCGAGAAGGGAGCGATCGAGGGCGCAGCGAAGCTAGTGCTCGTCGATGGTTTGTTCGCGCCCAATCTCTCCGACATCGCCGAGTTGGGCCAGAGCGTCAACGTGCGCACGCTGCGCGAAGTTCTGGACGATCCAGCTAACGAGGGGAGAGGCGACCTGCTGCTGACCGCAACGACGGATGCGGTGATCTCGCTCAATGCCGCGATGGTGACCGACGGCGTGGTCATCACGGTCACCGACGGCACCGAGTTATCCCGACCGATTCAAATCGTCCATGTCGCAACCACCTCGTCGGCGTCAAGCTTCACTCGCTCGCATCTGAGGCTTGGCAAGGGCGCGCAGGCGGCCGTGGTCGAAAGCTTTGTGGCGGCCGAAGGCGCCCGCAACCATCAGGCCAATGATGCGGTGATCGTCTCGGTTGGTGAGGCGGCCAATCTTGCCCATCTGCACGTTCTGGCGGACGGGGCGGACGCCACCAACATTTCCTCCGGATTGTTCGCGCTCGGGGCGAGCGCGAAACTCAAATTGTTCAGCATGATCTGTGGTGGTGCTGTGAGCCGATACCAGGCATTCATCACATTGGCGGGCGAGGGCGCCGAGCTCTCCGTCAACGGCATCAACCTGCTGAGGGACAAACAGCATGGTGACACGACCTTGGTCGTCAACCACGCTGTGCCGCATTGCACGAGCCGGGCGAATTTCCGCGCGGCCGTCGACGACCGCGGCCACTCGGTATTCCAGGGCCGCATCATCGTGCGTCCTGATGCACAGAAGACGGACGGCAGGATGATGACGCGTGCGCTTTTGCTGTCCGACGAGGCTGAAGCCGACAACAAGCCGGAGCTGGAGATCTTTGCCGACGATGTCACCTGCGGCCATGGCGCGGCATCCGGCGCACTGGATGAGACTCTGCTGTTCTATCTACGCGCACGCGGCCTTTCCGGGAAGGAGGCACAGGCGCTCTTGGTCCAGGCTTTCCTCGGCGAAGCTATCGAGGAAATCGCCGACGGGAGGTTACGCGAATTCGTGATAGTACTGGCCGAGCGCTGGCTGGAGGCGAGGGGATGAGCGCGCATCCGGCGGTCGCCAACGGCGCTTACGATGTTGCGCGGGTGCGCGAGGACTTTCCGGCGCTGGCGCTGCAGGTCTATGGCAGCCGCAGGTCTATCTCGATAACGCCGCCTCGGCGCAGAAGCCAAAGGCGGTGCTCGATCGCATGATGCAGGCTTACACGTCCGAATATGCCAACGTGCATCGCGGTCTGCACTATCTGGCTAACGCCGCGACCGAGGCCTATGAGGGCGCCCGCACCAAAGTGGCGCAGTTCCTCAACGCGCGCCGCACCGAAGAGTTTGTCTTACTCGTAGCGCTACCGAGGCGATCAATCTGGTCGCCCAGACTTTCGGCCGCGAGCGCATCTCACCCGGGGATGAGATTGTTCTCTCGATCATGGAGCACCACGCCAACATCGTGCCCTGGCATTTTCTGAGGGAACGCCACGGCGTTGTCATCAAATGGACGCCAGTGGACGACGAGGGCAATTTTCTCCTCGAGGAGTTCGAGCGGCTTCTGACCGAGCGCACCAAAATGGTTGCGATCACACAGATGTCCAACGCGCTCGGCACTGTCCTGCCGGTGAAGGAGATCGTGAGGATCGCGCATGCGCGCGGCATCGAGGTGTTGGTCGACGGCTCGCAAGGCTGCGTCCATCTGGATGTTGATGTCCGCGACATTGATTGCGATTTTTACGTGATGACGGGCCACAAACTTTATGGGCCGACCGGTATCGGCGTGCTTTACGGCAAATATGCGCATCTGGCGTCGATGCCGCCGTTCAACGGTGGCGGCGAGATGATCCGCGAGGTCTCGCGTGACGGTGTCACATATGGTGATCCACCTCACCGGTTTGAGGCTGGAACTCCCCCGATCGTCGAGGCGATCGGTCTGGGCGCGGCTGTGGACTATATTAATTCAATAGGCAAGCCACAGATCCACAAGCACGAGAGCGCACTGCTTGCTTATGCGCAGGAGAAGCTGCGCGGCATCAATCCCTTACGCATTATTGGAACGGCGGCTGAGAAGGGCGCAATCATCTCCTTCGATATGAAAGTCGCGCATGCGCACGATTTTGCCACCGTCATCGATCGTGCAGGCGTGGCGGTGCGCGCCGGGACCCATTGCGCGATGCCGCTGCTCGAGCGTTTGGCGTGCCAGCAACGTGCCGCGCTTCGTTCGCCCTCTACAACACCTATGAAGAGATCGATGCGCTGGCGGGTGCCCTTGTCAAAGCGCAGGAGCTGTTCTCATGAGGGCAGGAACGGGCCCAGAACCATGAGGCGCGTTGTGTATACGCGAATTGCTAATGCTATGCGCGAACCTCATATCGCTGGACGTCTCCGCCGGAGAGTGCGTCCGCTCCTTGACGCTGATTAAGAACGACGCAGACAACCGCATACCGGGTAGCCGCTGGTCTATCCGGGCGACGCTGGGATGTGCGGCAGAGCTGGCGTTTTCTTCATGATCTCTACTACACCCGCTTGAGTTCATGGCGCACGCCGCCTTCGTCATCATTCGCGCTCACGAGCCGGTTCGTCTCGAGCACAGGGCGGGTCTCTCGGCAGAGTCGAGGATCAGGTTTAGTTGCGTCAACGCGTATCAGCTAGGGCAGCCTCGGCCTCGGCTGCACACGTAAGATCATGGAGCTAAAAATCGTTCGGCGCTGCGGCTTGAGATGCTCAGGCGCTCGAACACCCCCCGCGCGTCGGCCGCGACGATCTCCCTGGTTGGTCGACCCAATAGCAGGATGGCGGCGAGGCCACGCGCAAGGCACCATCGCGGGTGAGGTGTGCACCGGTCGGGCTTCGCGACGATCCGTGAGCCAGATTGGCTGCCGCGGCCTTGCAGCTGGGTCGCTTCGTTAGATAGCTTCCGGTAGTAGGCCCCGGCAAGTATCGCAATACTCTCGCGGGCTTGTGTGGAAAATCCGCGGGTGCAAAACCATGCGTGCCCGGCTTGTTTTGTTTCGAACAGGATCAAACGAGCAGGTCCGTGGACACGTTCGATGTCGGGTTTGCAACAACAGTCCGGTCAGCCGCGCGAGTGTGGCTATCTACTTCCAACTGCGTGGATTTTTGCGTTCACGCCGCGGCTGGCATGGTCGTTGCAAACTCTTGGTCGAGAGCCGTCATCGCAACAGGAAACCTTCTGAAGGATATCAGCATGAGTCTCGCCACGACCCAGAGCATCGCGGAAATCAAAGCCCGCAACAAAGAGCTGATTGAGGAGGTGCTGAAGATCTATCCGGAGAAGACTGCGAAACGGCGCGCCAAGCACCTCAATGTTCACGAGGCCGGCAAGTCGGACTGCGGAGTCAAGTCCAATCTCAAATCGATCCCAGGCGTGATGACGATCCGCGGTTGCGCCTACGCGGGTTCCAAGGGTGTGGTGTGGGGCCCGATCAAGGACATGATCCACATTAGCCACGGTCCGGTCGGCTGTGGACAGTACTCGTGGGGCTCGCGGCGTAACTATTACGTTGGCACGACAGGCATCGATAGTTTCGTGACCTTGCAATTCACCTCCGATTTCCAGGAAAAGGATATCGTGTTCGGCGGCGACAAGAAGCTCGTCAAAATCATTGACGAGATCCAGGAGCTGTTCCCGCTCAACAACGGCATCACCATCCAGTCGGAATGCCCGATCGGCCTGATCGGTGACGACATCGAGGCGGTCTCCAGGTCAAAGTCGAAGGAATATGGCGGCAAGACTATCGTGCCGGTCCGCTGCGAGGGCTTTCGCGGCGTGTCGCAGTCGCTCGGCCACCATATTGCCAACGACGCGGTGCGCGACTGGGTGTTCGACAAGGTCTCGCCCGAGGGCAAGCCGACGTTTGAGCCGACCCCCTACGATGTCGCGATCATCGGCGACTACAATATCGGCGGCGACGCCTGGTCATCCCGAATCCTGCTGGAGGAAATGGGCCTGCGCGTAATCGCGCAGTGGTCCGGCGACGGTTCTCTGGCCGAGCTCGAGGCAACGCCGAAGGCGAAGCTTAATGTGCTGCATTGCTACCGCTCGATGAACTACATCTCACGCCACATGGAGGAGAAGTTTGGGATTCCATGGTGCGAATACAACTTCTTCGGGCCCTCTAAGATCGTGGAGTCGCTGCGCAAGATCGCCGGCTTTTTCGACGACAAGATCAAGGAGGGTGCCGAGCGGGTGATTGCAAAATATCAGCCGCTGGTGGACGCGGTGGTCGCAAAATATCGCCCGCGCCTGGAAGGCAAGAGCGTGATGCTGTTCGTTGGCGGACTGCGTCCGCGCCACGTGATCGGCGCCTATGAAGATCTCGGCATGGAGGTCGTCGGCACCGGCTACGAGTTCGGCCACAATGACGACTACCAGCGCACCGCCCAGCACTACGTCAAGGATGGCACGTTGATCTACGACGACGTCACCGGCTACGAGTTCGAACGCTTCGTCGAGAAGGTCCAGCCTGACCTGGTCGGCTCGGGGATCAAGGAGAAATATGTCTTCCAGAAGATGGGCGTGCCGTTCCGCCAAATGCACTCCTGGGACTATTCGGGTCCGTATCATGGCTATGACGGATTTGCGATCTTCGCACGCGACATGGACATGGCCATCAACTCGCCGATCTGGAAGAGGACCAAGGCGCCCTGGAAGGATGTCCAAAAGGCGAAACTGTTAGCTGCCGAATAACGCAAAGTGACCGGCTCTCAGCCTGAGGGCCGGAGCTGATATTGATGACGCTTTTTTGAAAGGATCCTACCTATGGCGCAGAGTGCAGAACACGTGCTCGATCACTTCGAGCTGTTCCGCGGACCGGAATACCAGCAGATGCTGGCCAATAAGAAGAAGATGTTCGAGAATCCCCGCGATCCCGCGGAGGTCGAACGCATCAGGGAATGGGCGAAGACGCCCGAATATCGCGAGAAAAATTTTGCGCGCGAAGCGCTGACGATAAACCCAGCCAAGGCCTGCCAGCCGCTCGGCGCGGTGTTCGCCTCCGTTGGCTTTGAGGGCACGCTGCCCTTCGTGCACGGCTCCCAGGGCTGCGTGGCCTATTACCGCAGCCATCTGTCGCGGCACTTCAAGGAACCAAGCTCCTGCGTCTCCTCGTCGATGACGGAGGACGCTGCCGTATTCGGCGGGCTGAACAACATGATTGATGGGCTCGCCAACAGCTACAATATGTACAAGCCCAAGATGATCGCGGTCTCCACGACCTGTATGGCGGAGGTGATCGGAGACGACCTTAACGCCTTCATCAAAACGTCCAAGGAAAAAGGCTCGGTTCCAGCGGATTTCGATGTGCCGTTCGCGCACACGCCAGCCTTCGTGGGCAGCCACGTCACCGGCTATGATAATGCGCTCAAGGGTATCCTGGAGCATTTCTGGGACGGCAAGGCCGGAACAACGCCGAAGCTTGAGCGGGTGCCCAACGAGAAGATCAACTTTATCGGCGGCTTTGACGGCTACACCGTCGGCAACATCCGTGAGATCAAGCGCATCTTTGAGTTGATGGCAATCCAGTACACCGTTCTCGCCGACAATTCCGATGTGTTTGATACACCAACCGACGGCGAGTTCCGGATGTATGACGGCGGCACCACGCTGGAAGACGCCGCGAAGGCGGTTCACGCTAAGGCAACGATCTCGATGCAGCAGTGGTGCACGGAAAAGACGCTGCCGTTCATCGCACATCATGGCCATGAGGTCGTAGCGTTCAATTATCCGGTCGGCGTCTCCGCAACGGATGAGTTCCTCGTGGCGCTGTCGCGCATCACTGGCAAGGATATCCCCGAGGAATTGGCGCGAGAGCGCGGTCGCTTGGTCGACGCGATGGCTGACTCCAGTGCGCACATCCATGGCAAGAAATTCGCAATCTATGGCGATCCAGACCTCTGCTACGGGTTGGCTGCCTTCCTGCTCGAGCTTGGCGCTGAGCCGATCCATGTGCTGTCGACGAACGGCAACAAGGATTGGGAGGCAAAAATGCAGACGTTGTTTGCGAGTTCGCCGTTTGGACAGAACTGCCACGCGTATCCGGGGCGAGACCTCTGGCATATGCGCTCGCTCTTGTTCACCGAGCCGGTCGACTTCCTGATTGGCAACACCTATGGCAAGTATCTAGAGCGCGACACCGGTGTGCCACTGATCCGCATCGGTTTTCCGATCTTTGATCGGCATCACCATCACCGCTCTCCGGTGTGGGGCTATCAGGGCGGCATGAACGTGCTCGTGAAGATTCTCGACAAGATCTTCGACGAGATCGACAAGAAGACCAACGTTCTCGGCGAAACCGACTATAGCTTCGACATCATTCGTTGATGACGAATGACGCGGGCGCCATCGCCGCCAAACATCGGCGATGGCCTAAGCGCAGATGGGCTGATCTTTGCGCACAAGCTCGGTTGAGAGGAGAGATGGATGAGTTCGCTATCGGCCAGGATCCAAGAGATCTTTAATGAGCCGGGCTGCGCCAAGAACGCCAACAAGTCGGTTGCCGAGCGCAAGAAGGGCTGCAACAAGCAGCTACAGCCGGGCGGCGCCGCAGGCGGCTGCGCCTTCGACGGTGCAAAGATCGCGCTGCAGCCTTTTACCGACGTCGCCCATCTGGTGCACGGTCCGATCGCCTGTGAGGGGAACTCCTGGGACAACCGCGGTGCGTCTTCCTCTGATGCCAGCATCTGGCGCACCGGCTTCACCACTGACATGCGCGAAACCGACATCGTATTTGGGGGCGAGAAGCGTCTCTACAAGGCAATCAAGGAGATCATCAACAAGTACGATCCGCCGGCCATCTTCGTTTATCAGACCTGCGTCCCCGCCATGATCGGCGACGACATCAATGCGGTCTGCAAGGCGGCTTCGCAAAAGCTCGGCAAACCGATCATTCCCGTAAATTCGCCGGGCTTCGTCGGCCCCAAGAACCTCGGCAATAAGCTCGCCGGCGAGGCCTTGCTCGAGCATGTCATCGGCACGCAAGAGCCGGACTACACCACGCCCTACGACATCAACCTGATCGGGGAATACAACCTGTCCGGCGAGCTCTGGCAGGTTAAGCCGCTGCTTGACGAGCTCGGCATCCGCATCCTCTCCTGCATCTCCGGCGATGGCAAATATCGCGAAGTTGCCTCTTCGCACCGGGCGCGCGCTGCCATGCTGGTATGTTCGAAGGCGATGATCAACGTTGCGCGCAAGATGGAGGAGCGCTACGGCATTCCGTTCTTCGAGGGATCGTTCTACGGCATCCAGGATTCCAGCGGTTCGCTGCGCGAGATCGCGCGGCTGTTGGTCGAACGCGGCGCGCCTTCCGAACTGATCGGGCGCACCGAGACGGTGATCGCGCGGGAGGAGGCGCGCGCCTGGGCCGCGATCGAGCCGTACAAGCCGCGCTTTGCCGGGAAGAGGGCGTTACTGATCACCGGCGGTGTCAAGTCCTGGTCCGTGGTGGCTGCGCTGCAGGAGGCGGGGCTCGAGCTGGTCGGCACCAGCGTCAAGAAATCCACCAAGCAGGACAAGGAGCGCATCAAGGAGCTGATGGGGCAGGATGCCCATATGATTGAGGACATGACGCCGCGCGAGATATACAAAATGCTGACCGACGCGAAAGCGGACATCATGCTCTCGGGTGGCAAATCGCAATTTGTTGCGCTCAAGGCAGCGATGCCCTGGCTCGACATTAACCAGGAGCGCTGCCACGCCTACATGGGCTATATCGGTATGGTGAAGCTGGTCGAGGAGATCGACAAGGCGCTGTTCAACCCGATTTGGGAGCAGCTGCGTCGACCGGTGCCGTGGGACAAGGTGGCCAAGAACCGGCAGACCGAGACGATCACGAAGATGCGTGGGCGGGCTGCCGAGATCGCCGCCGATCCGCAGACGATGCGGCGCGCGAAAAAGGTTTGCTTCTGTAAGGAAGTCGATCTCGGCACCATCGAGGATGCGATCCGCTCGCATGGCCTGACCAGCGTCGAGGCAGTCCGCCAGCACACCGACGCGTTCGGTGGCTGCTGCAAGAGGCGCATCGAGGACGTCCTAGCCACCATGCCGGTTTCCTCGCCGCCTGCCATGCTGCGGGCCGCGGAATAGGACAAGTCATGGCCATTGTTACCACGCCGACGAAGGCGTGCGCGGTCAACCCGCTCAAGATCAGTCAGCCGATCGGCGGCGCATTCGCCTTCATGGGCCTGCGTGGGGCGATGCCGCTTTTGCACGGCTCGCAAGGTTGCACGTCGTTTGGGCTCACGCTGTTCGTGCGGCATTTCAAGGAGGCGGTGCCGCTGCAGACGACTGCGATGAGCGAGGTGGCGACCGTGCTCGGCGGTTATGAAAATGTCGAGCAGGCTATCCTCAACATCTATAATCGCGCCAAGCCGGAGATCATCGGGATCTGCTCGACCGGGGTCACCGAAACCAATGGCGATGATGTCGACGCCTACATCAAATTGATCCGCGAGCAACATCCGCAGCTCGCCAATTTTCCTTTGATCTTTGTCTCGACGCCTGATTTCAAGGATGCCTTCCAGGACGGCTGGGAAAAGACGGTGGCACGCCTCGTCGAGGTGCTGACGGAGGCGCTGCCGGCCGAGGCAGAGCGTGATCCCGCGCGGGTGAATGTTCTCCCCGGATGTCATCTGACGCCGGGTGACCTCGACGAACTGAGAACCATCCTGGAGGATTTCGGTCTGAAGCCATCCTTCCTGCCTGATCTTGCGGGATCGCTGGACGGGCATATCCCGGACGAATTTACGCCGACGAGCATTGGCGGCATCGGGGTTGACGAAGTCGCGAGCATGGGCCGGTCCAGCTGGACCATTGCGATTGGTGCGCAGATGCGACGGGCGGCAGAAGCCATGCAGGCCAAGACCGGGGTGCCGTTTCGCCTGTTCGAGCGGCTCTGCGGCCTCACCCCCAACGATGAATTCATTGCTTTCCTGAGCGAGATCAGCGGCCGCCCTGTGCCAGCAAAATATCGCCGCCAGCGCGGGCAGCTGGCAGACGCGATGCTGGACGCGCATTTCCATATCGGCGGCCGCAAGCTTGCGATAGGTGCCGAGCCAGACCTCTTGTTCGACCTATCCAGCATGCTGCACGAGATGGGTGCGCAGGTCACCGCGGCCGTGACAACCACGCAGTCCCCGGTGCTGGAGCGGATCGAGACCAAGGAGGTGCTCATCGGCGATCTTGAGGATCTGGAAGAGCTTGCTAGGACGAGGGGGTGCGATCTGCTGATTACGCATTCGCATGGCCGCCAAGCGGCGGCGCGGCTGAAGATTCCATTTTACCGCGCGGGATTTCCGATGTTCGATCGGATCGGCGCGGGACACCAGCTATCCGTCGGCTATCGCGGCACGCGCGATCTGATCTTCAAAATCGCCAATCTCGTGATCGCCGACCGCGAGGAAAATCACCGGCCGACGCCCGACAGCTGGCGTAGCTGGAGTCAGCCCTTTAGGCCGGGCGGCCTCAGCGTCATCGAGGCAGCAGAGAGGTCGATTGCATGAAGGTCGCATTCGCTACCCAGGACTTGAGGCGCGTCGATGCGCATTTTGGCTGGGCCAAGAACATCGCCATCTATGATGTTGGGCCGGGCGGGCACGTATTCCTGAAGGCGGTCCAGTTCGACGGCGATTTCAAGGAGGACGGCAACGAGGACAAGCTCGCGCCCAAGATCGAGGCGATCAAGGATTGCGCCATCCTCTATGTCGCTGCTATCGGCGGCTCCGGTGCCGCCCGCGTGGTGGCCAACAATATACATCCCATTAAGGTGGGTCAGCCCGAGAACATCCTCGCCCTCGTCGAGAAGCTCGAGCGAGTGCTCAAGGGTACGCCGCCGCCCTGGCTGCGCAAGGCGCTGGCAAAAGACCAGCAGCGCACGCTCGATTTCGAAGAATGAGGACGGCCATGACTGCAGCTGCAGATATCGTGCAACCAGAGAACACGCTCGATGCGCCATTCGTGAGAGAACTGGTTAAGAGTTGGCGCGCCCAGGACATTTATGGCGCCTGGGACGGCAAGAGCGATCTCGATCTGCTCGAACCGTATATTCTGGATAAGGAAAAGCGGCGCGCGCTGCCGATCGTTGGCGATCCAGATCCGGATGTGGTTTGGCGGCTGGAGCTGTTCTTCAATGCGGTCGCGCTCTCGATCGAGAAAGCGACGGGTGTGATGATCCATGCGATGCTAAAGATGCACCATGAAGGCTTTGGTCGCATGGTGTTGATCGGCGGCCGTCTGATCGTGGTGAACAAGCGCCTGCGCGATGTGCATCGCTTCGGCTTCGACAATCTCGCAAAGCTCGCCGCCGAGGGTGACAAATACGTCAAAGGCGGCATCAAGATGATCCGGAAATTTCCCGACGTGGCGAACTATTGAGGGCAGCTCATGAGCGATCTTGAAATCGTAAAAGCAGAAATGAAAAAGCTATCGGCCAAGGCGACGCAGGCCAAGATGGATCTGCACGACCTCTCGGAGGAATTGCCCGTCAACTGGACCTCGATCATGGCGGTGGCGCAGAAGGCGCACGATGCCTTTGCCGAACTCGAGCGCAAGCGCGAGGACCTCAAGGCCCTGGAAAGGGCCTAGTAGCAGTCTGCTGAAGAACCCCCTGGCCACGGAGGGAGCTTGATGATTCACTTTTATCATCTCGAACCGGCGGAGACGATCATGCGGGGCAGGTTTACGGATCAAAGCGGCCTCTTTTCGTACATCGCGCCGGATAAGCGTGTGCCAGCGAACCATCCGCTGCGGAAGGTCCGGGAACTTGTCCGGGATGTATTGAGTGATTTGAACCGCAGCCTTGGGAGGCTCTATCCCAACGAGGGACGTCCTTCGATCCCTCCAGAGCGATTGCTGAGCGCCTTGCTGCTGCAAGTGTGCATCCGCTCGGAACGCCAGTTGATGGAGCAACTGGACTACAATCTTTTGTATCGCTGGTTCGTGGGACTGTCGCCGGACGATCCAGTCTGGGACCCGACCACCTTCACCAAGAACCGGGAGCGGCTGCAGAACGGCGATGTGTTCACGAAGTTCATGACCAAGCTTCTGAACCATTCTCAGGTCAAATCGCTATTGTCGGACGAGCATTTTTCGGTGGACGGGACGCTGATCGAAGCCTGGACTTCGAAGAGTTTTCGCCCCAAGGACGGCAGCGGCAACGATGATGACGGCGCCAACTTCCACGGCCAGAAGCGCAAGAACGACACCCATGCGAGTACCAGCGATCCGGACAGCAGGCTTTATCGCAAGGCGGCCGGATGCGAGGCCAAGCTTTGCTATATGGGCCACGCCACCATGGAGAACCGGCACGGGCTGGCGGTGGCCGGCAGGGTCACGCATGCCAATGGCATCGCCGAACGCCGGGCTTCGGAGACCATGCTGAAGGCGAGACGCAAAGCCGCAGGCTGCCGCATCACGGCCGGTGAGGACAAGGCGTACGATACGGCCGATCACGTCGCCAATCTTCGCGCCATCGGCGTGACGCCGCATGTGACACAGAACCAGGCCGTCACCAAAACCGGCAAGAACCGCAACAGCGCCATCGACGAACGAACCGCGCGGCATCCGGGATACGGCATGTCGCAATCGCGCCGGGCGATGGTCGAGTGCATTTTCGGAAGGGGCAAGCAGCATGGCACGATGCGCAAGACCAAACATCGTGGCATCGCTCGCGTCGCCGCCGACTTCCTGCTCAATCTGATCGCCTATAACCTGATCCGGATTCCCAAACTGCTTGCCGTTTAGCCACCCCGCGTCAGGGGGGCACCAACCAACAGGTTAAAAAATTACATCCAACTCCACCGCGCCGCTCCAACAACGACCGCCGACAATACGAAAACTCTCCATTTCAAGCTTTTTCAGCAGACTGCTTTAGAGGGTATCCGATCATGTCATTTGCAACGCGCGACGGCCGTGACTGGACACCGGAGTACCTGATGTCGATTGATGCCAAGAAGTGCATCGGCTGTGGCCGTTGTTTCAAAGTCTGCGGTCGCGACGTCATGACGTTGAAGGGCATCAACGAGGAGGGCGATCTTGTCGATCTGGACGACGACGAAGACGATGAGATCGAGAAGAAGATTATGGTGATGAATGACCAAGGCGCTTGTATCGGTTGCGGCGCCTGCGCCCGGGTTTGTCCGACCAACTGCCAAACTCACCAAACCGCCGCAACGCAAGCCGCTTGAGAGCGAGCTCTGTCCGCCTTTTGCCGCGAGCAAGCGGGAGTTGGGCGGCGAAGCCATGAACTGCGCTCGAGGATAGACCCGCTTGGCGCCGGGCGCATTCCCACCAGCTTGCGGATGCTGAGTCGCCCCGTCCCCAGAAAGAATCATGTCTTCGTCGGCCGCAGGTATGGGGTTCGGATGGCTCGAAATGTCTGCGCTACTATGGATAGGATACCGGCAGCCTCAATAACTTCATTCCGCTGTCGCGAAGAATGCTCAGAACAGCTCTACGGGAGGAACATCATGATCTCACGTCGTCTTGTGATCGGTGTGCTCGGGGCGGGACTGGTAGCGTTCGCGCTCCTTGCCACCCCGGTGGCGCTGGCCTTTTCGCCCGAAGCGCGCAATGCGAAGCTTGATCAAACCCTTAAGGAATTGGTCGAAGGCTGCAGTACTCCGGGTATTGTGGTGCTGATCCTTCAGAATGGCCGCCCGGTCTACAGCCGCAGCGTCGGCGTTCGCAAGGTGGGGAGCGCCGTGCCGATCGGCGAGAACGACATATTCCGCCTCGCCTCAATGACCAAGGCTGTCACCTCGGTGGCAGCGATGATCCTTGTCGAGCAGGGCAGGGATCGGCCTGGACGATCCGGTCAGCCGTTTCCTGCCCGAGTTCGCCAAGTTGCAGGTGCGCGGTCCTGACGGCACTGAGGGTCCTGCGAGCAGGCCGCCGACAATTCGCGAACTGCTGACCCATACGGCCGGATTCTCCTATAACTTCATCAATAATCCCCGGCTCGTTAATGCATACCGCGAAGCGCGCGTGACCGACGGGCTAGACCAGGGCGAGGTAACCACGGCCGAAGCGATGCAGCGTCTCGCCTTCGTTCCGCTTGGCTATCAGCCTGGTACAGGCTGGGAATACTCGCTGGCCACTGACGTGCTCGGGGCTGTCATCGAGAAGGTGACGGGAGCCAGCCTGGGAGCTTTTGTAACCGAGCGCATCGCAAGACCTCTGCGCATTGAGAGCTTTGTGTTCAACGCACCTGAGACCATGCGCTCACGGTTCGTGCAGGTGACACGGCCCGCACAGGTCACGGGCGCACTCGGCACGGGCTACGTTCCGGTGGTGGCACCTGAGGCTGTGCCGTTCCCTCCAACCAAGGGCACCGCCGATTTCGACCCGAACCGCGCCTTCTCTCTGACCGCCTATCACTCTGGCGGCGCCGGCATGAGCGGCACTATCGGGGACAACGGGCGGTTCCTGCAAATGCTGCTGAACGAAGGCGAACTCGACGGCGTGCGGGTGCTCCGCGCGGAAACGGTGCGGCAGATGACGCAGAACGCGACCGGCAACATGCCGACGCTTCCCGGGCCGGGTTGGGGCTTCGCGCTGGGCTTTGGGATCGTGATCGATCCGGCTGCAGCCAAGAGCCGCCTTCCGGCGGGCAGCTACGGGTGGGGCGGCATCTATGGCATGCAGTTTTGGATCGATCCGGCAAACCGCGTCGTGGGCCTAGTACCCACTTTTCATAGAACGTGAGTCGTGATTCAAGATCGGGATGATTCCCGAAGCAAGAGAAGTCCGCGTTTCGCGGAAGGAGCGTCTGGAGCTAGAAGCCCGGTGCCGCTCGCCGCGAA
>NZ_JBUYEN020000087.1:0-16829 GCF_055229415.2 Bradyrhizobium sp. Leo114
GCCGAACAACGCCCCGAACAGTTCGGTCCGCCGCAGCACACCATCGTGCAGCGCTTGTTGCGATCGCTCAGACGCAAAGCAGCCGAGACGATTATCCCGCGCACGGCTGAGGGTGCGGCACTGGCCGGTGATGCCGGGACTGCGAGCAATGACGCAACCTCGGACCGGCCGACAGTCGGAGCTACATCCGTCAAGCGAAAGTAACATCCTCAGGTGAGGCAATACGGGGGGTCAGAGTTCGGCGCTTATTCACACGGTCGCCATAGCGGGTCGATGGAGATCAGCCGGTGGAAATGCAGGCTGCCGATGGTCGCAGGCGCATGTCCTACACCCACAATCGCCTGGTCGCGAAGGTCCGGAGGCAGCGCGCCGATGGGCAGTTGGTCGCGCAGATAGGTCTCGATGCGCCCCAGATCGAGCAGGCGGGCGCTCGCATAAAGCGGATCATCGAATCGAATGTCTGCGGCCCATACGCGCGCCAGGACTGCAAGCACGGCCCGCGCCATGCCGGGCCTGGTCTTGACTGCCTCACGCTCTTCGAACGCGAGCTCCGCGAGCGCTCGACCGACGATGGGGACAAGGGTGGCGTGATCGGCGGGTCGGCTGAAGCCACCCGCGAGGCGGGCCGCGAGCAGCGGTAGTGTGGCGACATCGCGGCCGTGGTCTCCCGCACGCGCCGCTGCGACACGTTGCATGCGAAAGGAGAGAGTGCCCTCGACGATGACGGTGTGACGCTTCATGTTGCCGAGGACCCTGGTTGCCCGTTCTCGCTAGCGCGGCAGCGCGGTCTGCGCCGCTCGCCGGTGCGACCAGTTGTCGAGCATGACGAATTCGTGGAAGTCGCAGCCGGGATGCCTGCAAATCACGCTCGGCTGAACCTGGCCCCTGGCGCTGATGGAATGCCCCTTGAGTGTAAGTCGGTGACCATGCGAACACGTGACCTCGGCCTTGAAGATGTGCTCGGTGGAGGGGTGACAGGCGGTCCAATGGCCTGCTGGTGCTGAACCGGTCCCCCGCCAATGCGCAAGGCGGGTCCGCGGTTCCGGCGTGTGTCGTTGCGTGGGCGAGCGACGCGGCGTGAATGGTCGGCGTGACCAGATCGCGCGCCAAACGGCCTTTGCCCAGGACAGCGCCATTTCGATTCTACGCTGCAAGAACCTCCTCCTTTCCCGCGAGAATCTCGGGTAGAGCCTGTCGATGCGAACGCCGTTCCATTCAAAGCGATAGTGCGTTGTCTGAATCGATCGGCCGAGCGCCTGTCCCTTGAGGACGGCAATCGCCGTTGCTGTGGGGCGCTCGGCCGGCCGAAACAGGACACCGTCGATGTCGGCTGGGACCGCGTTGCCCAATGACCAGCGTTGCTCTCGCGGAAGTTCGGCCGACACGGTGCGCAGGTCGATGAACTTCCCCTCGACGGGGGTCTTCAACATCCGCATGTCGAGGCCGGCTGCCGCTTCCTTTGTGCGCGACAGAATCGCGAACGGCGCGCGATCGAGACCGCCAGGGCCGTTTGGGGCGTGTCGGCGAGCTCCAGGCAGGATCGCTCGGGGGCAAAGAATGTTGTGCCCTCGGGATTCTCATAGGTGAATGGGGCCAGATTCCAGTTCTGGAGCATCGCTGAATCGAGCTTTGGCCCCATGATCAATCTCGCTGGTCCAGCGTGGCGATGGGCAGAGATGCCCCTCGGCTTCGATTAACTGGTGGCACATCGATCTTTGGCATCACGCATCCTCCAACCTGCGCAGACGAGCCTTGACCCCATTATTGATGCTATCAGCGACTTCGGCAGGAAATGCCTTCGGGAGCGCCGCGGTGACCTGTTCGACCGCCGCCGGCGCCTGTGCGCGCAGCTCATCGAAGATCGCGGTCACGAGTCCCGCGCCAATCCCTGCCTTGGCAGCGGTCTGGACAAAATGGCGCGGCATGACGCTGTCGACGACGTAGTGACGGCTATCACCGACGGCCATGGCCAGCTTCATCTTGTTACGCTTGATCTGGCCTGCGTCGAGGCTGGGCTGCGCTGAGATCACATCGTAGAGCGGGGTCATGCGGAAGCGACCGCCGGGAGAGAGAAAGACGCTGAAATTTTTGGCGTGCCCATCCGTGGCACCGAGAAGCCAGAAGGCAATCACGGCTTTCAGAAACGTCGTTTGATCTGCCTCTGGCTGATCGCTCCCTTTCAGCAGATTGAGGATAGCTGGAATACCGGGCCCGCCCTCGGATTCGTATTTCAAGGATGGCGGCACGGACAAAGCCTGGCAGCAATCCTCTTGGGGCAAACGCAGGAGACGGTTGTCGCTGGTCCAGCGGCGATCGAACCGCTCGACCACGAGCACGCGGTTACCCTCAAACTCCTCAATGGCGACCGGGGCGCTCGGAAACCCAAGGGCGGCTGTCAGCTTGAGACAGAAGAACTCATTCTCGACGCTGTAGGAAAGATCGATGCCGTTCGGCAGTCGGCCAATCTGCGGTTTGAGGATGTGCGTCGTAGCTGTAGTCGCCAGCGGCTTGTACCAACGCCCTTTCCAGAACAAGAGCGCGGTCTTTTCCTGGGCGCCGGCGATCGAGATCCGAAAGTCCTCGTCCTCGCCAAGCCCAAGGGGAGCCGATGCAAGGTCGCCGAGAAGCTGCGCGATTTCCTTGTCGTTAACAGGTCTGCCGTCGACAGCACCGGCGGCGCCGGGTTCGATACCGTCCGGCAGGAATTGCAGTGCGCCGACGCAATCCCGTCCGACAGGGGCAAGTAGGTCGTAAGCGTCGATGCCCTGAGCGTGGACTCGCTCCGCCATGCGACGACGGATGGGCGTGCTGTCGGGCAGGAGATTGTCGAAGACGGCGATGACAGGCGCACCGATATAGCGGTCCTCACGCAGAGGCAGAGATAGCGACACGGGCAGCGCATGCTCCCAGGCAAGCCAGGACGGATCGTACTGAAAGTCGATTGCGCCGCTGGATTGCCTGTTCAGGCGCCCGACGAGACGGCCGTTCAAGAAGACATTGAGCGGGATATGCCGCCGCGGGCGAGCCATCAAAAGATGTCCTCGATCTCGGCCGGCTTTGCCTTCGTCCTGGGACGGATAACGAACTCGAGGTCGAGCGCTGCGAGAATATCACAAAGCGTTCCGAGCTGAGTCCCGGGCGCGCCACTCTCGACGGCCGAGATAGTTGCTTGCCGTAGCTTTGTCTTGTCCCTGACGCGGGTCTGGTTCAGGCCAAGGTTGCGGCGTTGCCGGCGGATGGCATCTCCGATTTGCTTGGGCGTTCGGGCGATCTGGTCCACGGCGTACCTCTCTAGGCACGCCATATACGCTCTAGAGGTTAAATGTCAATATACGCTTCAGAGGTTAAAAATGGATATACCTTTCAGCGTATACACCATATAAATACGCTTTAGCGTATAGCCGCCCTCCTACCCTGCGGGCGGCTTTCAGGCTCTCGCTCCTCATTCCCCATGAGCTTGCGGTAACGACGAATGGTGTCCTGCAAGTGCGCGTTCACCGGCTTCGGATCGAGAAGCGCACCCACAAACGTGGTTCGATGCTTATTGGTATTCGCATCACAATGAGCGCCCTCTGCCGGTGCTGCGCGTGGGCTTCGAGGACGCGGCTCAGAGCTGGTTCTACATTGATCCGCGCAATGGCGACATTCTCGGCCGCGTCGACAATAGCCGCCGGACGTATCGCTGGCTATTCAATGCCATGCACAGTCTAGATTTTCCGCTGCTGCTGCGCCATCGCCCGGCATGGGACACCGTGATGGTGCTCCTGTCGCTCATTGGAATCGTCGTGTCGACGAGCGGTATCGTGATAGGTTGGCGGCGACTGCGATCCTAGCGGACAGTTTTAGAGCAACCGCGACGGCCGCCTCGCGATGGACGGCAGAGATTCCGGGGCACTTCTGATAGACCCATTGAGGGAGCATGTTGCCGTACCTCTGTTCCGTTCGCGCGACGAATGGCCGCTTCACGATCTACGTTTGAGAATGTAGCTGTCCATGATCCACCCGTGCCGTGCGCGCGCCTCCTGCCGCGCGGCAGTGATGCGCGGACCCATCTCGGATAGCTCGCCCGACATAATGATCTGATCCGGCGTACCGAGATAGGCGCCCCACCAGATGTGCAGGCCGTGCGCGTCGAGCGACTGAAACGCCGTGCCACCGTCGAGCATCACGACCACGGTATCGGTGCCGGGCGGCCAGCCGCCTTCGCGCAACCGCCGTCCCGTCGTGACCAGAAAAGGCTCGCCGACATCGTTCAACGGCAGCGCGTGGGCCGCGCACAATGCCTGGATCGACGTTATGCCGGGGATCACTTCGATCATAGGTGTGGGATCGAGCCGTCGCGCGATGCGCAGGGACGAGTCATAGAGCGAAGGATCGCCCCAGATCAGCAGCGCAATCCGCCCCTCGCGTCCCAAATGGCCGGTGATCGTCTGCGACCAGGTTGCGGCGACCGCGTCGTGCCATTCGTCCACGCGCTTGCGGTAATCCGTTTCGTCTGCGTCACGAACCGGCAGGTCGAATTCCGCGATGCGTGCCGCTGCATTGGTAAGTACGTCTTTGCAAATGGCCCGCCGCAATTCGGCGAGCTCGGACTTCGCCATTCCCTTGCGCGGAATGAGAATGAGATCGGCTGCGTTGATGGCACGGATTGCCGCGAGCGTGAGTTGCTCGGGATCGCCGCAACCGATGCCTATCAAGGAGATCGTGAGCATTGCTTGAGCGAAGAGCGGCCATGGCGGCCGCCGTTCGCATTGTCTCTAGGCAGCGTTGTGCAGGCGGCGGGTGACGAACCCCTCCGCGGTCACGGCACGCAGCGATTTGGCGAGCGCCAACACGGCGAGATCGGCCAACGGCTCGATCAATACGACTAGCGCATAGGACGCCGCGAAGGTCTCGATGTTGGCGAGATTGGCGGCGCCAAAGCCCGCACCATAGAGCGCCCAGAAGGCGACCCACGCCACGATGCCCGACTGGTATGCAGTCGAGAGCGCGAGGGCCTGGCGATATTGCAAGTCCACATAGGCCGTGTTGCGTGGAACGATGCGCTGGCCGAGCGCCTGGATCGCAAATAGTGGCACCAACAGCGTCGTGACGTTCATGCCGTATTGCGGCAGATCGGTCGGCACGAAGAATAGTCCCTGCAACAGTAGACCGAGCGCAAGTCCCAAGGCAGCTGGCGCCGCGCCGAACAATAAGAACAACGTCGAGCCGAGGATGAAGTGCACCTCGGAGACCCCGACCGAGAAATGCGGCAGGATCTCGAAGAACGTGAGCACAAGCGCTGTCGTGGCCATTATCCGCACAGCCAACGATCCGATGCCCTGCTCGCGCAC
Organism: Bradyrhizobium sp. Leo114; assembly: GCF_055229415.2. Taxonomy (NCBI): domain Bacteria; kingdom Pseudomonadati; phylum Pseudomonadota; class Alphaproteobacteria; order Hyphomicrobiales; family Nitrobacteraceae; genus Bradyrhizobium; species Bradyrhizobium sp. Leo114. Next base: position 5,334 of record NZ_JBUYEN020000087.1, read on the forward strand.
GGTCTCGACCGCGAGCTTGAGCGCGACAGCGCCCGCGGCGATGCCCGTCGCATAACTCAACACGAGCTTGGCGCCCGTTACGATTCCCGGTTCGATATGCATGATCTCAAGTCCTTCCTGCCGTCACACCCGACGGCCCTGGGTCCACGGGCGGCCGGGGCTTCCGGGCGCGCGCAATGGGTCCGCCCTACCCCATTCCCGATTATGTTCCGGCGCTTTGCGCCGCTTCGAGCACCATGCCCTCTTGTGTGCTCTTTTCGAACAGCAGGCGTCAAGGGGCGAGCGAGGGCGGACGCCGACATCATCAGGCAGAATCTCCTGCAAGCGCGCCGAACAGAATGACGGCGGCTTTGGTCACGGCTTCGGCTTGCGCAAGACGTTCGGCGAGCTCTGCGATGGTGGTGCGGACAAGCCGCTCATCGGAGTGGCCTAAGGATTCCGCAAGCAGCGCCGGGGTATCAGGCGCAAGACCATGCGCGATCAGCTTTGCCGCCAGAGCGGGGAATGTCCGCCGGCCCATATAGACCACGGTGGTTGCTTCCGAATCGGCGAGGGCCGCCCAATTGAGATTTTGCGGCAATTCGCCGGTGACATCGGCTGCGGTCACGAACTGGACCCGGCGCGACGTGTGGCGTCGCGTCAACGGAACGCCGGCCTGCGCGGCGGCAGCGCAGGCCGCGGTCACGCCGGGAATGATCTCATAGCCGATATCAGCCGCGCGCAGCGTCTCGATCTCCTCTTCGAGACGGCCGAAGACGCCGGCATCGCCGGATTTCAGGCGCACCACGCGCGCGCCGGTCGAGGCATAGTCGACCAGGAGCCGGTTGACATGCTGCTGCTTGGTCGAGGGACGGCCGGCGCGTTTTCCAACCGCGACGAGATTGGCGCCGGGACGGACACGGTCGAGGATCGCGCCTGACGCGAGATCGTCATAGAGTACGACGTCGGCCTCGCGAAGCCGCGCGGCCCCTTTCAACGTCAGGAGCTCGGGATCGCCGGGACCGGCGGAGATGAAAGAGACGAAGCCCCTCACCGGTCCTCCGCAATCAGGTGAAAGAATGTGCCGGTCGCGTGACCGCGCCGCGAGCCGGTCTCGGCGACGATCGCCCCGGTCGCGTCGCGGACGACTGCGAGCGGCGTATCTGGCTGTGCGACGATCGTGGAATAGTGAAACTCATGGCCACGCAAGCGCGCGCCGGCTTGATGTCCAGGGATCGGCGCCGCGAGCTCGGCGAGACGATAGCCGAGGTGCATGCGACGTTTGGCAAAGCTCGTCTCCAGACCGAGCAAGCCGACCATCTCGTGGCGCGCGCCTTCGGCATCCGCCAAAGCCGCACCCAGCACCATATAACCCCCACATTCGCCGTGCACGGGGCGCGTCGCCGCAAAGGCGCGGAGAGCGGTGCGAAATCGTGCGTTGGCCGTGAGGCGGCCGGCGTGCAGTTCGGGATAGCCGCCGGGCAGCCAGCACACATCGGCGCTTTCATCGGGGCCTTCATCGGCGAGCGGCGAGAAGGTCGTGATCTCGGCGCCCGCGGAGCGCCAGGCCTCCAACATATGCGGATAGACAAAGGAGAACGCCGCATCGCGAGCGAGCGTAATGCGTTGACCGGGCGGATCGACGCCGAGCCCGCGCGCGGACGGTTGCGGCGACCAGCTGGACGCCGCTTGCAGCACGGCGTCGAGATCGACATGCGCGCTGACGAAGCGCGCGGCCTCACCGATCAGGCCACTGATCTGAGCCTGCTCCTCCGCCTGCACCAGGCCGAGATGCCGTTTCGGCAAGCTGATTTCGGCGTGGCGAGGCAAGGCCCCGAGCACGGGTATGCCGGCATTGGCGAAGGCACTGCGCACGAGCTCCTCGTGGCGCGGACTCGCGACGCGATTCAACACGACACAGGCAAGGCGCACACCCGCGCGAAAATCGCGCAGACCCGCGGCCACGGCCGCGGCCGTCTGGGCCTGTCCGCACGGATCGATCACGAGCAGCACTGGCCAACCGATCATCTCGGCAATGTCGGCGGTGGCGCCGGTGCCGGAGACGCCGCGTGCGGCCGCGCCGTCAAACAAGCCCATCGAACCCTCGGTTAGAACGAGGTCGGCATCCGCACCACGGCCAACGAGGTGCTCGATCGCCGCGCGATCCATCGCCCAACTGTCCACGTTGACGGACGGGCATCCGGCGGCGGCGGCATGAAACGCCGGGTCGATATAATCGGGCCCGCTCTTGAAGCACTGCACCTTCAATCCGCGGTCGCGATAGGCGCGCGCGAGCGCCAGCGTCAGCGTCGTCTTGCCGACGCCGGAGGCCGGCGCCGAGATGACGAGGCCCGCCCCCATCACGACGCCTCCGGAAAGCGCGGTACCGGCCCGATCGGCCGGTAGCGGCGATCATAGTCGGCGGCGTAGAGACGACTCTCGGCAAACTCCTCCGAACCCAAGGTCTTGCCCACCAGGATGAGTGCGGTCCGCTCGAGCTCAGCACCAAGAGCGGCTTCAACTGTGGCGAGCGTGGCGCGGACGATGCGCTGGTCTGGCCAGCTCGCGCGCCAGACGATCGCCACCGGGCAGTCCGCGCCGTAATGCGGCGCGAGTTCGGCGACGACCTTATCGAGTAAATGGATCGACAGATGAATGGCGAGCACCGCGCCGGTTGCGGCGAACGCGGCGAGGTTCTCGCCCTCCGGCATCGCGCTGGCCCGGCCCGGCGTACGCGTCAGCACCACCGATTGGGCCAACCCCGGCAATGTCAGCTCAGCTTGCAGCGCTGCCGCGGCCGCGGAAAAGGCGGGAACACCCGGCGTCACGGAATATGAAATACCGAGCGCGCGCAGGCGGCGCAATTGTTCGCCCATCGCCGACCAGATCGAGAGATCACCCGAGTGCAGCCGTGCCACATCCTTGCCGTCGGCATGCGCACCTGCGATTTCTGCGATGATCTCGTCGAGCGACAGTGGCGCGGTGTTAACGATTCGCGCGCCTTGCGGGCAATGCGCCAGCACGCCCGCCGGCACCAGCGAGCCGGCATAGAGACAGATCGGACAAGAGGCGATGAGATCGCGGCCACGCAAGGTCAAGAGATCCGCGGCGCCCGGCCCTGCACCGATGAAATGCACCGTCATTCGCCGTCTCCCTCCGCAATGGCAGCGGTTGCCGTCCGGTCCTGCGAGATCGACCGCCTCGAAATTAGCCGCGCGCGACGGCCGGCCGCGGCGAGCGCGGCAGCCTCGGCGACCGATCCCGTGCCAAACTTGTCCCTGATGAGTTTTGACTGAGTCGGCGTTGCGATGCCTGTCAGAACTTCAGCTGGAATCGCCTTGATCGGCACGCCGCATTCTCGCGCGAGCAACTTCAGGGCACCCGCTTCCGCCTTGTCGCTAACGGTTGCCACCGCCGCGATTCCGGCGGGTCCGCCGGCCGCCACGAGCGCTTCGCGGAGCGCGTCGAGCGTGGCGTCGCGTTGGAATCCCAAGCCCGCGACCTTCATCTGACCACGCTCCATTGCACGACCGGCCGTGTCGCCTCCCAGGAGCGGTAATGGCCGAGTCGTCCTGCATGCGCGAGCTCGATCCGCATCAACCCGCCGCCGTGGCGGTGGTGCAGTTCCACGAGAAACGCTTCCGTCTCGAGCGTTATGGCGTGCGCGACCAGCCGCGTACCCGGGACAACGCGCGACCAGACGGCATCGAACATCGCGCTGTCGAGACCTCCGCCGAGGAACACAGCATCCGGCGTTTCAAGTGCAGCGAGAGCGTCGGGAGCAGTCCCGCCAATGACGGTGACCCGGTGCGACAGCCCGAAACTCGCTGCATTGCGGCGGATGTTCGCGGCGCGGTCATCGCGCGCCTCGACGGCCACCGCGATCCCGCCGCACAGCGCCCATTCGATCGAGATCGAGCCAGAGCCTGCGCCGATATCCCACAACCGTTCGCCCAGTCGCGGCGCCAGCGCCGAAAGAGCGAGCGCACGCACCGGCCGCTTCGTCATCTGGCCATCATGCGCGAAGAGATCGTCCGGCAGCCCCGAACTGCGGGTGATGCCTTGTGCTCCGCTGGCCTTCAGCGCAACCGCGACCGGGCCATCGGCCAAATCACCGGCATAGCTGTCTGCGCGATGCTGCATGATCTTCTCACGTGGGCCGCCCAGCGCGGCGAGGGTCCAGAACGACGATGCGTCCCACCCCTGCTCTGTCAACCATCTCGCAAGGTCACCAGCCGCCCTGGCATCGCGCACCAGGCAAATGATCTGTGCGCCGCGCGCGAGATGCGGCACGAGCCGTTCGAACGGCGCGGCGTGCAGTCCGAGACAGATGACGGACTCAAGACGCCAGCCGAGCCGCGCTGCGGCGAGCGAGAATGTCGAAGGCGCGGAATGCGCGATCCACTCGCCTGCCTCGAGCTTCTCCGCAAGACTGCCGCCGACGCCATGCCAGAACGGGTCGCCCGAGGCGAGCACCGCCGTCGGGCGGCCGCGGCAGCTCAGCACAGCGTCGGCATCGAACGGCACTGGCCAGGGCCGGGTGCGTTCGGTTATGCCTGCGAGCGCAAGATGGCGCTCGCCACCAAAGACGGTTTCGGCTTCAAAAAGCGCCTTTCGGCTTGCCTCGGAGAGGCCGGCAAGGCCATCCTCGCCGATACCGATGATGGTCAGCCAGGGATCAGCCATGACGCGCGCCCTCATTCTGGGCGGAACGACTGAGGCCAATTTGCTCGCTGCAGCAATTGCGCGGGCGGGCCTCGAAGCGATCTACTCCTATGGCGGACGCACCCGCAACCCCGCCGACCAGCCACTGCCCACCCGCGTCGGTGGATTCGGCGGCGCGAACGGACTTGCCGACTATATTCGCCGCGAAGCCATTACGCATGTCGTTGATGCAACCCATCCGTTTGCGGCCGAAATGAGCCGCAACGCGGCTGCCGCGTGCGCGGCAAGCGGAACGCCTCTGATCGCGATCGAGCGTGTGCCTTGGGCCAAGGCGACTGACGATAACTGGATCGAGGTTGCGGATGTCGCGTCCGCCGTCGCCGCCTTGCCGGAAAATCGGGCGCGCGTCTTTCTTGCCATCGGCCGGCAACACATCGCGCCGTTCGGCGCGAAGCCGCAGCATGCCTACACCTTGCGATTCGTCGACCCGCCCGAGGGCGCACTGCCATTCGATGCCGACGTCATCGTGTCGCGCGGGCCATTCACTCTTCAAAGTGAGCTGGAGATGATGCGCACGCGCGGCATCGAATGGATTGTCGCCCGCAATTCCGGGGGCGAAGGCGCGCGCGCAAAAATCGACGCTGCGCGTGCGCTCGGCCTTCCCGTGATCATGATCTCGCGGCCGCCTCTGCCTGAGCGGACGCGGATGGAAAGCGTGGCCGAGGTGATGCAATGGCTCGGTCATCGGGCGTGCCTCGGCGCATAGACCCAGCGGCCAACGCGTCGCGTCGCCGAATTGCCGATGATCACGAGCGTACGCATGTCGGCCATCTCGGGCAACGCCTCGCTCAATTTGATCATTTCAATCCGCTCATCGGGTGTGCTGACCGCGCGCGCGAATATCACGAGACGGTCGCCGCACCCGGCCTCCTTCAACACTGAGAGCGCGCGTCCAAATCCCTCCAGCCGGCTCGCCGAGCGCGGATTGTACATCGCGATGGCAAAATCAGCTTCGGCCGCAAGCCGCAGCCGTTTCTCGATCACCGCCCACGATTTCAGATTGTCGGAGAGATTAATGGCACAGAAATCGTGTCCGAGCGGCGCGCCGGCGCGCGCGGCCGCCGCCAGCATTGCGGTCACGCCAGGGAGCACCCGGATCGGAAGCCCCTGGTATTGCGGCGTCTCTTCGAGCGCTTCGAACACGGCAGAAGCCATCGCAAAGATGCCGGAATCGCCAGAGGATACCAGCACCACGTTGCGTCCCTCTGATGCCAGCCGCAAAGCGTGGGCTGCGCGTTGCAACTCCATGCGATTGTCCGACGGATGGAACGTGAGCCCTTCGCGCGGCGCTACGCGCGCGACATAGGGCGCATAGCCCAGAATGTCGGTCGCGGTAGCTAGCGCGGCCGTCACCTCCGGCGTGACCAGCGCCTCATCGCCCGGCCCAAGTCCCGCGATCGTCAGCGATCCCGTCATGCGATGTTGTCCGCGCGCCATCCCGTTCCATGCACGAGCACGATTGCAAAATAGGGGCAATCGGTTTCCTCGACATCGACCAGCCGCGCGACACGCTCGCCCGGCATGGTGCCGCGCTCGACCAGCCAGGCATCATTGAGACGACCGGCGGAGGCGAGCGCACGGCGCACCTTTTGGAGGTTGCGCCCGGTCTTCATGACGACGAGCGCGTCCGAATTGCGCATCCGCCGTTCGAGTTCATCCTCCGCCATTGTGCCCATCAAGACGGTCGTCACGTCATCGCCCAACGCAATCGGCTGACCGACCACATTCCAGCAGCCGGCCATGCCCGGAATGCCCGCGATCACCTCGATCTCGACGCGGCCTCGCAGGCCCGCGTGCAAATGCATGAAGGAGCCATAGAAGTAGGGATCGCCTTCGCAGAGCACGACGACATCGACCGCGAGCGCAAGCCGCGCCAGACGCTCCGCCCATTCTTCATAGAAGCCGGCGAGCACGCGAAGGTAATCCGGACTGTCGAAGGAGAGCTCGGTGGTGACCGGATATTCCATCGGATATTCGGAGACATTGGCGGCCAGCATGCCTTCGACAATGCGGCGGGCCTGACCGGGACGCCCTTTCTTGCGGAAATAGGCGACGTGCCTGGCTGCGCGCACCTCGCGGTCCGCGCGCACGCTCATCAAGTCCGGATTGCCTGGCCCGAGGCCGCAGCAAATGATGCGCCCCATCGCTATTCGCTCCGGCTCGCGAGCGCGTTCACGGCGGCGACGGTGATCGCCGAGCCGCCGAGGCGTCCTTCAATTGTCAGGGCGGGCGCCGGCGGATCGGCCATCAGCGCGGCCTTGGATTCAGCCGCGCCGACGAAGCCGACCGGACAGCCAATGATTGCAGCCGGCCTCGGGCAATCGCGATCCTCCAGCATGTTGAGGAGGTGAAACAGCGCGGTGGGCGCGTTGCCGATCGCGACAAGGGCGCCATCGAGGTGCGGTCGCCACAGTTCCAGTGCCGCGGCCGAACGGGTATCGCGCATGGATTGTGCCAGTACGTGAACGGCGGGGTCGCCGAGCGTGCAGACGATGGCATTGACCGCCGGCAACCGCGCGCGTGTAATCCCCTCGGACACCATACGCGTGTCGCAAAGTACGGGCGCGCCGGCCTGCAGCGCATCCCGCGCCGCCGCCACCATGCCGGGCGTGAAACGGATATGGGCCTCGAGCCCTACCATGCCGGCGGCATGGATCATGCGCACGACCACCTGTTCTTCATCGGGCGTGAAGCGCGTCAAGTCCGCCTCGGCGCGGATGGTGGCAAAGGACTGTCGATAGATCGCTGCACCGTCGGTTTCATAAATGTGCGGCATCAGCGTCCTCCCGCCAGCATGGAGGGATTTTCGATGATGACGCCGTGGCTCAAGCCACGCATAACTGGCGCGGCGCGCGGCGAGCCGTCGCGGATGAGATCGAATCCGGCGCTGGTCGCAACCAGCGTGATCGCGGTCGCCCCGGAATGCGCGCAGCCCTTGGCGCAGCCCGAAACGTGGAGGCGCGCGTCCGCGGCGATGTGCGGCGCAAGCGCGGCAGCCAGCGTGCGGGTATCGGCAAGAGCCTCGCGGCAGCGCGGCGCGCCGCTGCAAGCGATGACGCGAAGCGCTGGGTCATCGGCCTCGGTGATGAGGTCCGCACCGCGCGGCATCGTGCGTGCTCCCTCAGCAAGAATCATCCGCCACGGTGTCATACGCAACCCTTGCGCATCTGCGGCAATAAGCCGAAGCGCCGAATGGGGCAGTTGCCCGAATGCGACGCCGACCATCGCACCCAGCGGACAAAGACCGGGACGAGGCACAGCGATCGTCGGTGCGGGCTCGGTCCTACCGAGCAGTGCATCCGGCAATCTCGCGCCGGCCATGATGTGGGCGGCCATGCGCCCTCGCCTGCCGCTGGTGCCGCCTGAGGTAATGAACCATTCGGCAAGCGCGACTGCAACGCTCACAGCGTCGCCGCGCGTAACGGAGCGACCAAACTCAGCGCCATCGGCGCGCACCAAAAGGCCGCCCGCGCGGCCACGCTCGATCCGAATGTCCGCGGATGCGCCAGCAAGCACCCGTTCCTTGCCGTCATCGACAGCGAAGCCAAATTTGGTCGGAAGAGCTAGCCCACTGCCGGCAAGGGCCTGCTCCAGTTCGGCTGCGAGCGAACGCGTGTCATCGCCTATGCCCCAGAACGGTGTCACCAGGATGTTGCGATGCGACTCGGCCTCCGGATCATGGTCAAGCAGCTTCAATTGGGCGAGACCGTCGAGCAGAGACAAGTGTCCCTGATCACTCACGCCTCTGATCTGGAAGTTGGCCCGGCTGGTCAAGTCGATCAAGCCGTTGCCGTAACACTCTGCCAGATCAGCCAGCCCTGCCGCCTGTGCCGCATCGAGCCTTCCGCCATAGGGGCGCACGCGGACCACGAGCCCGTCGCCTGACTGCATCGGCCGCAACGCGCCAGGGCACCAGCCCTTGATAGCGACCGTACTCATGACGCCTCGCGCGGCGCAGCCGCGATCGAATTTCGGCGCGTCTTCCAGAGTGATGCCAAGCCAGTGACGACCGTGACAGGGACTTTTGCGAGCGTGTTCATTCCGCGGCTTCTGGCAGGGCGGCGATAGGTGGAATGCGAGCGAGCGATTGTTTGCGGAAGATCTCCGGCCGGCTGCGCCATGGCACGATGCCATCGGGTGCCGCCGCGTAAGCTGACGCGCCGGCAATCACGTCGTGCGCGTTGCCATCGGACAAGCGACCGTAGACATAGGACCACCGTCCCGGCGCGCTGAGCGCGACCGAGCAGCCCTGGTTACAGGCGGACAGGCATTCGACGGGAACGACGACGCCGTCAGGCACGCCCGCGTCGAGAATAGCGGCATGCAGGCGCGCACCGGGCGTAATCTCGCCTTCCCCGAGCGTCTGGCCCGGGCGGCATGTGATGCAAACGTGAAGAGTGACGATCATCGCCCCTTCCTGAATTGACGGCGGGAAGCGATGAGGTGCACGAACCGTCCTTGAGGAGGCTTCGCTTTCCCCGTCGCGGAACACCCCGTCCGCCGGTCTCAACGTTGCGCTGGCAGGTCTCCCGGCTTGCGGAGCAGGGTCTTTCCCTTCGATCCCCGCCTTCCCGATCCCCAGGGGATCAGTGGCTTCGGGCATCTCTCCGGTCACGGTCGCGGGGGCGGCTGCTTTTCAGGCCAAGCCGTTTGGCTCGAGCCCTATCGCATTCCCTCTTCGCCTGTCGCAGAACAGGCACCAACGCGGGCCGACCATTTGCTCTGGGCCGCAACTTGTCAAGCCAAAGGGACCACGCCGGATGATGTCCGAACCAGATGCCGCCGAGGACGGGGACATCGTCGCGCCCGAGGGCTCCACCGACGCCCGCCACGCCATCAAAATGGCGAAAAAGGAGATGGTCCGCGAAAGATCAGGGCGACCAAGGACGGCGAAGAGGGACTGATCGGGCGCAGGTGATAAGCCAGGGCTAGCTCGGTAAAGCTTTCGTCGATCACTAGACGGCCGACACGCGGCAGGATCGAAAGAAGTTCACTCTGATCATGATGCTTTCCGTCGGGATCGTTCGGGTTGACCACGATCGCGAGCTCAGCCCTCGCGAGCGCCTCGAGTTCCCGCCGCGATGGTCTCGTGATACGCTCGCGGACCGCTGAGCCGCTCGCCGAGCGCTCCAGCTATGGCGGCTTCGAGCCAGCCGGCATTAATCGAGCGGCGCCGGTTCGCATCGCGCATCATGCATGACCACCCTGCGAAGACCGGGGCGCGCAGCACGAAGAGAACAGCGGTCAGGCGAGCTGGAATGAAGTTTGCCACATCATCGATGCGCGCGCCGCAGCCCAACCAAGAGCTTCGTGTCGCGGCGTATGATGGCCGATCATAGAGTCCAGTGCGTTGATCGCCTTGTAGCCGGCAATGCCAGGTACCCCACCCCGACCAAGCCGGGATTTCTACTTCAGCAAATATGCGCCTGCGAATTGTTCGGCCATCACCGCACGTTCTTCTTCAGTTTGACCCAAATGCGACATCGACCCGTGATGGTCCTTCGCATCCAGCGTATGATGGTCATTTCGATTTAGCACCTCCTCCATCCCTGCCGGATCAGGCTGCGTTGTCTCGTCGAGGATCGGCATGGGCATTTCGGTGGCAGGGCCTGGCGCGGCGAACGCTAAACTAGTCACAACCGATAGCGGAATGCCGAGTTGCACTCGGGGGAAGCTCCCTTCGAGGGCGTGATCGCGGCCTCGTGGGAGGGCCGCTACAGGTCACCTCCGCGGCCGAAGTCTCTCCGCGAAATCATGAAGCAAAAGGAAAGCAATGAGCGCGATTGACCACTGGTGAGTCGTGCGACATACGGATCTTTCTTTACAGGCGTCTCTGGTTGCTCAAATATCTTCTGCGGTGGGTCAGATATCCCCCTCCACATCTGTCACAGATAGGGAGGCTCTTCTATGATCCTATTCAGGATAGTCTTCGCAGTAAGCGCTATCTTGCTAACCAGGGATGCATTTGCGGAGCCAGGGAATCTGGATCGGGACAGCCCCATTTCGCTTTGGGTCGCCAGCAGACTGCACCGATCTGGGAATGACATACGTGAGGAGTGATTCAAAAGGGGACGGTGACAAATGCTGGACTGGAACGAAAGTGTATTGTTCAGGTTATCCCGCCCCTGAAGTTGCATTCATCGGTTATGATGCTTGTGACGGTTTTCAATGTCATCGAACGATGTGCGGTAGCAATCCCAGTCCGGGTCGGAGGGTAATCGCAAGTGAGTCTTGGTACTTCTGTCCTGCCTGCGGCAGTGCAAATATTAGAAGGATCTTGAGATTGAACAAAGTTCCTAACGCACAGATTGCGGGTGCTTGTCCGTGGCGATATTTCTAGGTTCGTGATCATTGGGCAGTGCGTAGGCGCAGTCAGCGCACATGATCGCCCGCTTGTCGCCGATGCAGGTCCGATCCTTGCCGCCGTTGTGCTTGCAATCGCGGCATTTGAATAGGTAGTCACCTGGCGCGCGGAAGATTGACGGAGCGGATCGCTCGAATTTTCGCCGACGTTCAGCGCCCGCATCGACCGGGTGATCGATTAGGCTGGCTACTTCCGGTATTGGCCCTTCGGCGACCTCGTCATAGGGAGCTATGCGGGAAACTGGGTGATGACGGACTGAGATAGGCGGCGTATCGAGGCGGGTGTCGAAGCCTGCCAGAACCTCTCAAGGAGAGCGATACGCCATGAACGAGACTAGCAACATTGTCCCGCTCCGTCAGCCCGACGAGATCGACGATCCACTGACCAATATCCTGCGTGCTGGTGCGCGGCAGCTTCTGGCGCAGGCC
>NZ_JBUYEN020000088.1:0-16180 GCF_055229415.2 Bradyrhizobium sp. Leo114
GCGCCTCCTCATACTTGCCGCAAGAATAGTAGCGGTGGCCAAATACATATAAGGCCTCAAGCTCATCGTCCGTGATCCCAATGACGCTAGCCAGGTCCGCGCGCCCTGCCACGAAGTCGATGGCGAGCTGTGCCAGCCGTTCGGTGTCTGTCGCATCACCACCATTCAATAGCTCACCGTCCGCCATCCTCATCATGTCACACTCTCTGTTGAGACGGCTTGGTGCTTGGAACATGCGACATTGATTGGGGGGCTGGCAGGATGTGACTGAGCGCCGCCTGCTCGTGCGCATACGCCCTTTGAAACGCTTCGTCCTGATCGGCGACAAATGCAGAAATTGAAGCGGCACTCATAGTGGTGTCGCCCAACGGGCAAGCACAACGGCCAAGTTGTTCGCGAGCCCGCGTCAAGAGACTATCCATCTGTGCGATGGTCTGTCGCGCAGCCTCCATCGTGTCATCGAGGTTCATTGCCCCTCCCAGACGGTCTCCTTGCCAACGCACCGTAGCGCCTGCAGGATTCGAAACCGCTTGCGCCACCAGCCCCGCTCAAGGGGCAACGACCTGCTCTCGGGGCCGGCCGCTCAAGGCCACCGACAGGCATCGTCTGCCGATGATAAGGTGTGCCAGAATCCCCTTCCTCACGACGAGAACGTTCCCGCAGCTGGCCCAATGGCATTCCTCCGTGTCCCGGTTGGATCAACCGCTCCGCAGGTCACTACTAGAGGCGGCACATGGCGCAAAATACGTGATCGCTATGAAGGCATAGTCGCCCGCGATGGATCGGTGCGTCTCAGCGCGAGCGCTTGAGACGGTGGCGCTAACCCGGAAATGCGTGTCGTTGCGTCAAATGAGTCGTTCGGCAAGAACTCGTCGCCGAGCCGTACGCATTTTTGGCCTTAAGCAGGTAACGATGAGGATCGCATTGACGGCGGATTGGGTTCTGCAGTCGCCTTGGACGAAACGCCGCGAGCAGCTCACACTTTGTGCCGGACCGAGCGGCTGACGGAGGGCGCCACTATCCATAGGCTACCGTTATGACTCCATGCCCGTATTGTATTGGCGCCGAGCGAGACGCCGAATTAGACCATCGTGAGAATAGATCGCTTGCAGCGCGCAACGCCACTCGGCAGACGGTCTTGTCATGTGGTGGCGAGGTGAGTGCTTGGTCACGGGACGTGTTGCGAGCGTGCGCCCTTTCGGAGCTCAGGCGCGATGTTTTCCCGGCGGAGGTCGGTGGCAGGACATGACATGGATGATCGGCAAACGACACATGACTCGGTTAGGGAAAGGGATTCGGCATCTATGTCTTTGTTGTCGACTTGTGCGACGCCCGACAGCCGCTCCCGCCTCCTGCGACGTCTCACGGAGACGGCATTCTTGGCTTGTGTCACGAGCGACGTGGTGAGGGCGAGGCGGATCGCGAAGGGACTTGAGGTCATTGCGCCGGGCAGCCGGGAGTGTGTCATTGCTTATGCGGTCGCAGATCTGACGGCAGGCGATGTTGCAGCAGCGCTGGAACGCCTCGATCCTCTTGCCAAAGCAAATGATGCATATGGGATGGCATTTCAGGCCGTGGCTCTTGGGCTTAATGGACGCCTAAGCGAACGCGATACTGTGCTCAGGAGCCTGCCAAGCGGCGAGCCCGGCCTCGAGGGGTTCCTCACAGCCTTGGGCCAGACCGAGCCAGCCCATACCGCAGGAAAGGACATCTAATGAGCAGCGTAGGTAGTATCCTCCCGCAAACAGGGCCAGCCTTTTTGGCGGTCGAGATGCCAGTCACATCGAAAGTATCGGCTGAATCCGTCGAGGCGTTTCGAGCCGCACTCGAGCCGCCTGTGCCATCGCAGCGAGCTGACGAACCGCTGATCATGGCTGGAGGCGAGCTGACGGAGGAGGGAGGGGGGGCGCTCGTTCCTCGCCTCTCCGATGATATCCTCAGTGGCATGGAAAAACTGAGCGCCGGTTTTGCAGAATCCATGCAAGGCGTGCGCAGGGCCGCCGAAGGCATGAACGCGGGGAGCATCCGCTCGGCTGAGTGGCTCGATGCGCAGGTCCAGCTGTCAGCTATGAGCCTGCAATACGACACTGTGACCAAGGTGCTTGGGAAGGCGACCCACGCTCTCGACACTTTCCTGAGCGGCCAATGAGCCACGGTGACGCGGGGCGTGGTTTTTGTATTGAAGCGGGCGGTGGCACTTCTGGTGCTATTCACGCTGGTCGGCTGCGGATCGAAGATCGAGCTCTATCGCAACCTTTCAGCGCGCGAGGCCAACGAAATGCTTGCATTGCTTCTGCGGCAAGGCATCCACGCGGAACGGACGGCCGAGACCGGCGGCACGACCTCGCTCGTGGTGCCAACAGAGGACGTGCCGCGTGCCATGGCTGTGTTGGACAGCGCCGGGTGGCCTCGCGATCATTTCGCCGATATGGGCACTCTCTTCAAGAAGGACCGGATGATCTCATCGGACACAGAAGAGCGTGTGCGCTACACTTATGGTGTCACACAGGAGCTTTCGCAGACTCTGTCCATTATCGACGGCGTGCTCAATGCCCGGGTGCACGCGGTCTTGCCGGAAAGCGCGAGTGACGATCGTAGTCCACCCGCCCCGCCAACTGCCGCTGTGCTCGTCCGTTACAAGCCCGGTGCCCCGATCGATCAGGTCGTGCCGAAGATCAAGGAGCTGGTCGCAAATAGCTTGAAGGGCGTGTCCTATGATCGGGTCTCCGTTGCCCTTGTAGAGGCCAATCAGGACAATACCACGCTTCGTCGAACGGAAGTGACTGCCGGGGCGTCAGAACGTAGCGACTCATCGCGCCTCTTGATCGGCCTCGTCGGCGGCATGGCGGCATCGCTGATTGGCAATGCAGTGCTCGTCTGTCTCATATGGCGGCGGCGCTTTAGCCATAGGAACGGTATGGCAGCGTCATGAACTTCGGCGAAGCGAACAATCAGACTATGCTCGCAATGAGCTCAGCAACAATCTCGGATGAATGGCTTGATACGTCGTGGGCGGGAGCGATGATGCGCTGCATCGCCGATCCTGCGGCCGATTTCGATGATACAATAGCGTTCGATTGGCCCGAATGGATGCCTCTGGACCTCGCTCAGTCCGACCCGTTTATTCGCGTCAAGCTTGGACGTTGGCTGCTTCGTGGCCAAGGTGGTGAAGCGTCCGCGATTATTTCGGCCGGCAACGCACCACGAACCCGGCTCGCATTTCTGCCGACGCCGGACGCTGCACGCCTTATCTGCCTCGCTGGAGCTTGGACCGGCGTGTCCAGCCTCATCGGCCTTCTTCGGACGGCCGATGTTTTGGCGGCACGCGCCGTTCTCGGAGAAGAGGCCTTGGCATTCGTTTCGCATGCCGCCCTGCTACCGCGACCGACCGCCGAACTGATGTCCGCGGTCAGCGCTTCCGAGATGCCGGCTGCGCCTAATGCATTCCTCTACCGCGGTGCGGCGACGTTCGGCCTTGCGATAGGCGCCATCCCACATGGGCTGCGCGCCCGACTACGATTGCGCCGACCTGCAGCGATCTGGATGGTGGTGGCGGACGCCTGCCGTGACGACAGTGCCGGCGAAGATGCCTTTCGTGCGATGCGGCGCCTGGCCCGCAAAAAGATGCCAACATGGTCGCATTGGTTCAACTGACGTCTGGCAGGGTCCGCATCCTCGGCCCAGGGCGAGTCCTGCCGGCAGAAAACGCACAGACGATCGTGGACGCGGAGCAATTGCTCGCTCAGGCGCGACGCGATGCGGACGCGCTCGTGGATGGGGCGCGCGAAAGCGCAGGGATGATCGAGACGGCAGCCAAGGAAGCCGCGCTGACAGCGGCGCAAGCGACCATCGAACAACGTTTGACCGCGATCGCCGTGGCGTCTCTGTGGATCATGGAGGAGAATCAAGAGCGGATTGTCGACATGGGCCTACAGATCGCACGTCGGGTAATCGATACCATCGCGCCGGATGATGCGGCGGTGCGGATCGCTTTGAATAGCCTCAAATTCACAGGTCATAGCTCCCTCGTCCGCTTACGCGTGGCACCGGCGCATGTCGAAACAGTTCGCAGACAATTGAACGAACTGCTCTCGACGGCGACGTCGCGCGCCGTCGTCGAAGTAATTTCTGATCCGCGTGTCAAAGATGCCGGCTGCATCCTTGAGACCGATGCTGGACTGGTCGACGCCACGATCGAAAGCCAATTAGCGGCGATCGAAGCCGGCCTGCGCAGCAGCCTAAAGGCCTCTGCAACGTGACTTCCGAGCGACCCGAGCAGCCAACGGCAGTCACCGCCATTCATTCTTCGCACGACGGCATCGATCGCTTGTTCCAGCTTGCTCGCACAGTGGTGGCGCAGACGTCGGCAATGCGCGTCCGCGGCCGAGTCCTTCAAATCGTCGGGACAATCATCCGTGCAACGGCACCTCGCGCCCGCATAGGCGACCTGTGCACGCTCCGCAACCCCGAGAACAACTGTGAATTGTCCGCGGAAGTCATCGGGTTCCAGCACGACATCGCCATTCTAACACCGCTTGGCGAAACACAGGGGCTTTCTACCCTCACTGAGGTGATCCCGATGGGAGAGCCTCTGACAGCACCCGCGGGCTGGAACCTTCTTGGCCGGGTGCTTGACGGTCTCGGCCGCCCTCTCGACACATCCACTCATGGGCCCCTGCTTCCAGACGCCCGCGTGCCAGTCCAAAGCGAGGCACCGGATCCCTTGACCCGGCGCATAATTGATCGCGCTCTTCCAGTCGGCATACGGGCGATCGATGGTCTTTTGACGTGCGGGGAAGGCCAGCGCATGGGCATCTTTGCCGCGGCGGGCGGCGGCAAGAGCACACTGCTGTCGATGCTGGTGCGTAGTGCGGCGGTTGACGTGACAGTGATAGCGCTGATTGGCGAGCGTGGCCGAGAGGTGAAGGAGTTCATCGAACACGATCTCGGCTCAGAAGCGCGACGGAGATCAGTTCTTGTCGTTGCGACCTCCGATCGTTCCGCGATGGAGCGGGTGAAGGCGGCCTACGTGGCGACGGCGATCGCAGAATGGTATCGAGATCGGGGACAGCGTGTGCTGCTTCTCATGGATTCGGTAACGCGCTTTGCGCGCGCCCAGAGGCAGATTGGTCTGGCGGCCGGCGAACCGGCCACCGCGCGTGGTTTCCCGCCCTCAGTCTTTGCAACCTTGCCGCAGCTCGTGGAACGCGCCGGCAACAACGATCGTGGATCGATAACCGCGTTTTACACCGTGCTTGTCGAGGGCGATGACGTCACCGAACCCCTGGCCGATGAAATCCGTTCCATCCTGGATGGCCACATTGTGCTCTCACGCACCTTGGCAACGTCGAACCACTATCCCGCTATCGATATTCTGGCAAGCGTCAGCCGTGCTATGAATGCTATCGTGTCGTCGCGGCATGAGAAATTAGCGGGTGAGCTGCGGGCCCTGCTAGCGAAATACCACGAGGTGGAACTATTGATACGGGTCGGCGAGTACAAGAAGGGAGCCGATCCGCACGCCGATACGGCTATCGCCAAGATAGAGAACATACGGGCGTTCCTGCGACAGCCAAGATGTGAACAAATTGGCTTCGACGCAATGCTTCAGGAGCTTGCCACGTGCCTCGCATAACTCCTAAGGCCGTACATCAATTGCTTGAGTTGAGAAAATTGCGGAGTCGCCGGGCCGACGAGACTCTACGAGTGCGGCAGTCAGCCATCGACAAATCCGATGCGGCTATCGAAGCGGCACTGACAATCCTTCGCACATGGCGGCAAGACCGGCCTCGTCTGGAACGCGAGATATACGATTTGCTGATCGGCAAAACCGTCGCTCTCAACGATCTTGAGGAGGCGAAGGCGAAGATGATCTCACTGCACGACCACGAACGGCTGCTCGAACGGCGCCTCGAGGAGGCACTGTCGGAAACCGAACAAGCCCGGCAGGCGCGTGAGGAAGCCTACAACGTCGCACGTAAGGCATATCGGGAGCTCGAGAAATGCGACAATCTGGTGCGTGCCTTGAACGCCGGCCCGCTCTAGGAGAAGGATCTCTGATCTATGGATCTAAGGAGCGGACCCTGCGGGTGCAGCCGTTGTGGGGCAGTTAGGCCTCAGAAGTTCTGTGTAGTAGCGCCTCTGTAAGAAGTTTGTGAGGTCAGCGAACAGACCCATCGGGGCCCTCCGATGAGCTTGCGACGCGCTTGCTGAACTGGGTGGCAAAACTGGCCATTGCGGTCATGTAACCGGTCGTCGCCAATGGTTCTCAGCATTTCTGCTGGCGAGAAAGAGCAGCGTCATCGCTGGCTAGTCATGGGCTGGTCGATGAGCGCGAGCATGATCGCCCGGTTGGTCGCGGATACACTATTAATGGCGATCCGACGCGGCGGGAAGCCGGTTGCGCTGCTGCATCCGAACCAGGACCGCCGTATGCCACCGAGGAGTTCCAGCCGCTGGCCGACAATGACATTGTCTCCACCATGAGCAGCCGGGGCAAAGTCCAAGACGACCCGCTGGAGGGCTTCTTTTCGTCACTCGAGACAGAGCCCACGGCGCGGGGACTTATCGAACGAGGAGCGATGCCAGAACTGATTTTTTCAATTAACCACCCAACGGTCTTGACGATGGGCTATCTCGGTTGGAGTTCTAATGCAAAGTTGGATTAGCCCACGGCGGAGTCCATCAAACCGGCTGCATCGACCCAAATCCTCGAGCCGGTCCATTCATCCCTTCTTTAATCTCTATGCCGCATCCGTGAACGAATTGATAGCCGCTCGCAAATCGTGCGCATGCTATACTCAATGTCGCTTAGTTCGGGAGGCTAGCCGCAGCGGCAAATCGGCTCACTTGCTAGCCATAAGCTAGTGTCCTGTCCCGGTAATTCGTGAGCAAAGTCGATGCAGTTTTTCGAGGATTGCGTCTGCCGTAGCGGTCCATCGGAAGGGCTGGCAGGTGGCGTTGTATGCCGTGACGAAGTGATCGATGTTCCGGACGAGTTGCTTAACATTGGAGAAAGAGCCGCGGCGGATCGCCTTGTCGGTGATCAACGCAAAGAAGCGCTCCACTTGGTTAAGCCAGGAACTGTAGGTGGGAATGAAGTGCATGTGCCAACGGGGCCTGATCGCGAGCCAAGCCCTGATCTTCGGGTGGTTGTGGGTCGCGTAATTGTGGATGATGCAGTGGATATCCAGCCCCATGGGAACCGCTTTATCGATCTCGCGCAGGAACGATAGGAATTCCTGATGCCGATGACGCGGCTTGCACCTGGCGAGCACCGTCCCATCAATCACATTCAGCGCTGCGAACAACGTGGTCGTCCCGTGGCGCTTGTAGTCGTGAGTAATGCCTTCGACGTAACCGAAGCCCATGGGCAGCATTGGTTGCGTGCGCTCCAAAGCTTGGCATTGACTCTTCTCATCGACACAGATCACCAAAGCGTTGTCGGGCGGGCTCAGATACAGCCCGACGACGTCGCGCAGCTTCTCGATGAAGAAAGGATCATTGAACAGCTTGAAGCCTTCAGAGCGATGCGGTTGCAAGCCGAACGTTCGGAAATAACGCTGTACGCTGGTCTTGGAGATGCCAGTTTCGGCAGCCACGGAGCGAACGCTCCAATGTGTGGAACCATCCGATGGCTTAGTGTGCAGCGTCGTTCTAATCAGCTGCGCCACGCGTTCGTCATCGATCGTTCTCGGCGCGCCTGGGCGAACATCGTCGTACAAGCCAGCCAGGCGCCGCTCAATGAAACGCGACCGCCACTTCCCGACCGTAGCATTGGTGAGTTGCATTCGTTGCGCGATCGCATTGTTGGGCTCGCCATCTGCACTACTCAGTATAATGCGCGCTCGACTGCTGAGCGCCGCGGGCAGCGAGCGGCTACGTGCAAACGTTTGAAGCTGCGAACGCTCTTGATCCGACAACACCAGATCTGCCTTGGGTCTGCCTATCGTCATCGCCATCTCCATCCCACAAGATCGCGAGAACGATGCAGAATTAATGCCAGTTATTTGCGGGACAGGACACTAGCCGAGCAGCATATAATTACTGAAGCTAGCGCTCAAGTCACCTGCAAACGCATGAGGGACACATGCAGCTGCGCAAACTCGATGGAATTCACTCAAGCCAATTCAACTCATCGGAGCCAGAGTGGCAGGCGGCCTGCTCCGCCGTGCCGCAGCAACCCGCAGGTGCAGCAACGTCAGGCCGAGTCCGCAATTGGCGCCGTGTCAGATATCGACTCCCGACGGTATTATCCTCAGGCCCATCCCGAGGACTTGAGCCTCGCCCAGGCGGCGATCCAGACCGCCATTGGACGAGGAATACAGCGATTGAACACGGCGGCGGATTATCTTGCGGCGCTGCGCAGACTGGCGAACCATCTCGGAGCGGTCGGCATGAGGATTGCTGCACTCGATCACGACGCGCTGGTCAATTACGTCAAACAGTTCTTCGCGAGTGACAGGCACATGAGGTTCGCTCTGCCCTGGCTGCGTCATCATCGTGAGCCCGGTGCTCCACCTCCTCTCAGGCGCCTACTCCCCTCGGAGGATGACGAGATGCTCATCGACGAGGCGATCAAGCAAGCTGCTAGGCGCCGGAGATGGGAACCCAAAACCGCAGAGGACTATGCTCGGGTTCTTCGCAGATTGTCGCAGGATCTCGCGTCGCGAGGGCAAACGATTGCTGCATTCGATCACAACGCGTTGGCCGCTCACGCTATGCAGACTGTACCAGATTTCGAAAAGACAAAGATTGGCCCGGCTCTGACGGCGCTTCGTGAGTATCGGCAACCATTGGAGGATCTCACCTCCGAGTCTCCGCCAAGGTTTGCTGCGGCGAAACGTTTGAAGGTAGCGGATCATCTAGGTCCATTGCCAGGCGCAAGTTGGAACACCGCAAACTTTTGCCAAGGCGTGCCATCAGCCCGCTCGCGAGCTGACAGTGCAAATCAGCCAAGCTCGCTCGCACTGGGGGAGTTCGAAGCATCGAACTCCAACCCGCCACATCACCCAGCTTACGAACCGACTCCGCTTCTTAGTCCATCACCGTACGTCTCTCTGAAATGGACCCCGATTTTGGGACCACTTGCTTAGTTGGAAGGGGCTGCTCCGTTTGATAGACGGAGCGCATGATGACGACGAAGACGAGACGCAAGATCGACGCGGCACTGAAGGCGAAGATCGCGCTGGAAGCCGTGCGGGAGCAAGCGACGGTGGCCGATCTGGCCCAGCGCTACGAGGTTCACCCGAACCAGATCTATGCCTGGAAGAAGCAACTGCTGGACCAGGCGGCCCGGGCCTTTGACGCGGGTGTCGGGCGGGAGAGCGAGGACGCGCGCGAACGCGAGATCGAGAAGCTGCACGCCAAGATTGGACAACTGACAGTCGAGCGCGATTTTTTAGCGCGGAGGTCCGGAAGATGAGCACGCCGGACCGTCGAGGAATGCTCGATCGCGCCGACATGGCGCTGTCGATCCGCCGGCAATGCATGTTACTTGGCATCGCGCGCTCTGGGGTCTACCGGCCGCCACGGCCGGCCAACGACAACGACCTTGCCCTGATGCGGCGCCTCGACGAGTTGTTCACCGCCTGGCCGTTCCTGGGCTCGCGGCGAATGACCGCGATGCTGAAGGCTGAGGGGCTTCAGGTCAATCGCAAGCGCGTGCAGCGGTTGATGCGCAAGATGGGCATTGCGGCGCTGGGACCAAGGCCGAACACTACGAGGCCGGCGCCGGGCCACAAGATCTATCCCTATCTGTTGCGCAACTTGACGATCGACCGGCCAAACCAGGTATGGGCGGCCGACATCACGTATCTGCCCATCGGCCGCGGCTTTCTTTATCTCGTCGCCATCATCGACTGGGCGAGCCGTGCGGTCCTGGCGTGGCGGTTGTCGAACACGATGGACGTCTCGTTCTGCGTGGCGGCTCTGGACGAGGCGCTGGCGAAGTATGGCACGCCGGAGATTTTCAACACTGACCAGGGCAGCCAGTTCACCAGTGCGGCCTTCACCGGCGCGTTGGCGGGCGCAGGGATCAAGATCTCCATGGATGGCCGTGGTCGTTGGATGGACAACGTCTTCATCGAGCGGCTGTGGCGGTCGCTCAAGCACGAGGACATCTATCTCAAGGGCTATGCCGACGGCCGCGAGGCCAAGGCAGGGGTCGCGAGCTGGATCGCCTTCTACAACGATCGTCGCCTTCATCAGGCGCACGGCTATCGCACGCCGATGGCGGTTTGGCGCGAGCGGATGCAGGCCGCGAAGGCTGTGGACATGGTGGACAACGCTGACGCGTTGACCACATGCCCACACCAACTGCAGCAGACAGAGACTCTGGCAGCGTGATAGAAACGGATCAGGAGCGGTCAGTTTCCAACTAACAAACCGGTTCAAGCGGTCCCGCTCCGCGGGTCCATTTCACTCCACACCTGCAGCACAGCAACCAACAGCCACAATCAGAGCAGCGCCAGACCGCATACGCAGTCGGCGCAATATCCGCAACTCGCGTCCGGAGGTATCGTCCTCAGGCCGCTGCCGAGGATCAAAGCCTCATCCAAGCAGCGGTCTAGGCAGCTGTTGCACGCGGGAAAATAGGACGGAGCACGGCCCGTGATTACACGAGAGTCCTTCTCAGTTTGGCGAATAATCTCAGGGCGCGCGGCCAGAACCTTGTTGCACTCGATCACGATGCCTTGGTCGCTCACGCCGATCAGTTCCTCGAGATAAGCCCTCGAATGCGTCGCGCGTTGACCATGCTTCGTAACTATCGAGAGCCCGATGTCTCAGCTCATCGCGGTCCTCGACGTCATACGTTCTCTCAGGACGACAAGCGTGTCATCGAGCGCGCGACTCATGCTGCCGTTGAAAAAGGACGTTCGTTGACTGCCGTTGACCGTTATTGCCGCAGTCTTCGCAGGTTTTCAGAAGTGCTCAATCGTAATGGCGAAGGAATCAGTACGCTAGATCATGGATCACTGATTGCGCGTGCTAAAGGACTATTCCCAGATGACGGAGCCCTCATCGACGGGCTGAAGATGATTCGTGATTCTTACAGTAGCGCCCCGGAGGCGGCCTCTCAGGCGATCGGCGTAAGGCAGCCGGACGATCGGGCGGTTCAATCGGCGGGGTCACGTGACGATTCAGAGGAAACACCGCGGGACTACTGGAAGCGGGTCTAGTCGTCGTTTCTTTTTAGCGACTGTGTCGTCAATTCCTGAATGATCGTTCTCTGCAGGCTCACAGTTCTTTCCTTGATCGGACTTCCGTATCCGTCCGGTGAAGCTTTCAATTACCCATAACTTTGACCACTCGGGCTGATCCGCCGATCGGCCAAATCTTGAATCGAAAGAATCACTTGTGATTCCTTGCTGAGCACCTGATTCGCGAGGGGTGCTCTATGGGGCTGACATTAAGGGATCGATCGGCAAAAGGCAGTTTGCGGTCCTTGAAAGGTGAATGTTGGATTGATCGAGAGAGTAGTGGATGCGAGTTTAGGGACGCGCGGCTCGGCGACAGATTCCGCAAACTGCTCACGCAGATTGGAAGCGCCATGGGACAAAGCATTCCGCTCGTCTGCCAGGATTGGGCGAATACCAAGGCAGCCTACCGGTTCTTCTCTAATGACCGGGTCAGCGAAGCGGACATTCTGGCCGGCCATTTCCAATCGACACATGATCGTGCCGCCGCTGAAGGTCTCGTTCTTGTGCTGCACGATACAACCGAGTTCACCTATCAACGCGAGAAGTCAGAAGCGATCGGCATCACCAAGAGCATAAACAGTGGACGGGATAAGGCGGGTCGCCTCAGATCGCACACGGTTTGCGGCATCCTGATGCATTCGAGCCTCGCGGTCACAATCGAGGGGGTGCCGCTGGGGTTGGCGGCAGTTAAGTTCTGGACCCGGAAGAAATTCAAGGGGACGGCCGCGCTTAAAAAGAAGATCAATCCGACCCGGATTCCCATCGAGAAAAAGGAAAGCGTCCGATGGTTGGAAAATCTCAAGCAGTCTACCCAACTCTTGGATCATCCGGGACGATGCATCCATATTGGCGATCGCGAGAGTGACATCTACGAGCTTTTCTGCGCGGCACAGGAGATCGGAACTCATTTCCTGATCAGGACCTGCGTCGACCGCTTGGCTGGAGACGGGAATCACACGATCGCCGACGAAATGGACGAGGTCGCCGTCAAAGGGCTCCATCGCATCGAAGTCAGAGACAGCAACGGCGATCCCGACCAGGCCGTTCTTGAGATCAGGTATCGCAAGATTCGCGTCCTGCCGCCGATCGGAAAGCAGAATCGCTATCCCGCTCTGACCCTGACGGTGATCCATGCTGAAGAGCGCGGGACGCCGAAAAACAGAAAGAAGATCGATTGGAAGCTGATCACCGACCTGCCCATTGGTTCCCGCACCGACGCCATTGAGAAGCTCGAATGGTATGGCTTGAGATGGAAGATCGAGGTGTTCCACAAGATCCTCAAATCGGGCTGCAAAGCTGAGGAGTCGAAGCTCAGGACCGCCCAGCGTTTGACCAACCTGATCTCGCTCTTTTGCATCCTGAGTTGGCGGGTCTTCTGGATGACGATGCTCAACCGTTCCGCCCCAGACACGCCGCCAACCGTCGCGTTGACCGCGACTGAAATCGGCGTGCTCGATCGCCTCGTCAACGACAAACCAAAAGCAAAAAAGAAAATGCTCTCGCACTATCTTATCAAGATCGCCCGGCTCGGCGGTTATCTCGCCCGCGCCAGCGATCCGCCTCCCGGCAATACCGTTATGTGGCGTGGGCTGTCACGCCTCACCGACATCGCGCTGGGCGCGACGGTTGGAGGAGAATTTGTGGGTAATTGAAAGCCGGTGAAGGCCGCCTTGCCGAATGAGGCATGTTGTTGAGAACTGTCCTTATGGACAGTGATAGACGCAGTGCCCAAGTCGAACGGCTTGGGGTGGTGGACACGGGCCGGCGGCGGCGCTGGTCCGAGGATGAGAAGCTCAAGATCGTCCTGGAGAGCTTACAGGCGCCGCGCCAAGTCGCGGCAACAGCGCGGCGGTATGGCGTTTCGCGCTCATTGCTGCTGCGATGGCGACGCTCGTTTCAGCCTAAGCCGAAGGATGCCGCCTCTCCAACGGGCTTCGTACCGGCGATGGTGGTTGCGGAATCAGGGCCCTCGCCTTGTTCGGTCGAGCCGGCCGGCAGCGGCGGGTCGATCGAGATCGAGTTTGCTGCCGGGGTTCGGATGCGGATCACGGGTACGGTCGACGCGGCGACGCTGAAGGCCGTCGTCGCGACGCTGGCAGATGGACGCCTACGGTGATCCCCATTGCGTCGGGCGTGCGGGTGTGGATTGCGACCGGCCACACTGATATGCGTCGCGGCATGAACTCGCTGGCCTTGCTGGTGCAGGAAGCATTCACGCGAGACCCGCACGGCGGCGACCTCTATGTGTTCCGTGGCAAAAGCGGCAAGCTGATCAAGATCCTTTGGCACGATGGACTGGGCATGTCGCTTTATGCCAAGCGGCTGGAGCGCGGCCGCTTCCTGTGGCCGTCGTCGACTGATGGCGTGGTGACAATCACCCCAGCCCAGCTTGGCTACCTGCTGGAAGGCATCGACTGGCGGCTGCCGCAACATACCTGGCGACCGCAGGCGGCTGGCTGATCGCTGGGATTTGAATCGGCGGCACGATCAGCGGTTCGGACAAAGACCGCGTCTTGTGATTCTCTGGTCGGCGATGGGCGCCGATGATTCTCTTCCCGACGATGTGACCACGCTGCAGGCGATGCTGCGCGCCGAGCGAGCGGCCCGGTTGGCCGCGGAAGCCGAGGCCCAGGCAGGGACCTTGGTGATCGAGAAGCTCAAACTCACGATCAAGAAGCTCCGGCACGAGCAGTTCGGACAGTCCTCCGAGCGGGGCGCATTGCTGGACCAACTCGAGCTACAGCTCGCCGACCTGGAGGAGAACGCGGCGCAGGCTGAGACCGCGGCGCAGATGGCAGCCGAGAAGATTGCGGTGCCATCGTTCGAGCGCCGCAAGCCGGCCCGCCGGCCGCTGCCGGAGCATTTGCCGCGGGAGCGCATTGTCTATCCGGTGTCTGCCACCTGCCCATGCTGCGGCGACAGCCGATTGCGCAAGATTGGCGAGGACGTGACCGAAACGCTGGAGCTCATTCCGCGCCAGTGGAAGGTGATCCAGCACGTGCGCGAGAAGCTCGTCTGCCGGGCCTGCGAAGCGATCACCCAGCCGCCGGCCCCCTCGCATCCGATTGCGCGCGGGCGTGCAGGGCCCAAGCTGCTGGTCCATGTTCTGTTTGCCAAGTACGGCCTGCACCTGCCGCTCAATCGTCAGAGCGACGTCTACCGGCGTGAAGGCATCGACCTCGACGTATCGACGCTCGCGGACTGGGTAGGTGCCTCCGCGGCAACCCTGATGCCTCTGTTAGATGCGATCCGGAGCCACGTCTTCGCAGCCGAGCGCATCCACGCGGATGACACCACGGTGCCGGTCCTGGCCAAGGGCAAGACGCGGACCGGCCGGCTCTGGACCTACGTCCGCGACGACCGTCCGTTTGCCGGCCCAGATCCGCCGACTGCCGTGTTCTTCTACTCGCCTGATCGTGGCGGCGCGCATCCGGAGCAGCATCTGGCGGGCTATGCCGGACTGATGCAGGCCGACGCCTACGCCGGCTTTGGCAGGCTCTACGAGGCCAATCGCAAGGGCGGCCCGATCATCGAGGCCGCGTGCTGGGCGCACGGCAGGCGCAAGTTCTTTGATCTCGCGCGGCTCAGCAAGGCGCCGATCGCGGCCGAGGCGGTCAAGCGCATCGACCTTCTGTTCGCCATCGAGCGCGAGATCAACGGTCTTACTGCGCAGGAGCGTTTGCGTGTGCGCCAGGAGCGTAGCCGCCCCCTGATCGGCGAGCTGGATGCGTGGTTGCGCGAGCAGCGCGCCAAGCTCTCCAGGAACAACGACACGACCAAGGCGATCAATTACTGCCTCAGCCGCTGGGATGCATTTAGCCGCTTCCTTGATGACGGACGGCTTTGCATGTCGAACAATGCTGCTGAGCGTGAGCTACGGGCGGTCGCCGTGGGGCGAAAAAATTGGACCTTCGCTGGGTCCGATGAGGGGGGCCGGCGTGCGGCTGCCATCTACAGCCTCATCGCCACCGCCAAGCTCAATGACATCGACCCACAGGCTTGGCTTGCCGACGTGCTGATGCGCTTACCGGATCATCCCGCCAAGCGCATCCACAAACTCATGCCCTGGAATTGGCGACCTCAGAACGTCGCTCACGCCGCATAAGCGCGATCAGCCTTCCGCCAAAAACGACCTGGCCGGCGGTCGTCGCCGGGTGCATACGGACTTCCCGCGGGAACTAAGAGCATTCGGAGGTATGGCACTTCATGTGAAGAGCACCATGTACGAGCTCGCAGGGAGTACTTCGAGTAGCTCGGCACCGTCCTTTCCGAATAGGGGCGCTTATCTCGAGAAACCACACGATTCCGGCTGCTCATCACTTGCCGGCGAACCGTGAGGGTCGACTCCGCCCGCCACCGACCAGCGGATCTGCCAGCGACATAGGCAGTCGGCCGTGAAGAATCTCCCAAGCGGTTGAGCGGGAGTCGATTTTTGGAGCGGAACGAGGTTTGAGATTGCAAGCTCTTTGGGTTCGAAGGCCCAAAGGCTTGCAATTTCATTTTTGCGATTCCGTCGAATCGCGGGTCGTGATTCCGTGCTCGCATCGGAGGGAACGATGCGACCCAAGGAACGACGGGACAGCGGACAGGCCGACCTTCTGCGCTCGCGGCTGGACGCGATCATCGACATGGACCATGCCCTGGTGCAGCTTTCGCGGACGATCGACTGGGCGTTCCTCGAGCAGAAGTTCGGCGCGGTCTACGAGGACAAGCCGGGCCGGCCGCCGCTGCCGACCCGGCTGATGGCGGGCCTGGCGATCCTCAAGCACACCTACGACCTCTCCGACGAGGTGCTGCGCGAGCGCTGGGTGGAGAACCCCTATTACCAGTTCTTCTGCGGCGAGGAGTTCTTCGTAAGCGCTTAGCCGCAACCCTATTGACACTGGCTTGACGTTTTGCGGAACCGCCACGGCATGAGGTCTTCGATTCTGTTATGGGGATGGCCGTCGATGATCGCCTCGAGTGTTTCGGCGATGTAG
>NZ_JBUYEN020000089.1:0-15596 GCF_055229415.2 Bradyrhizobium sp. Leo114
TCGCCTCGCGCATCCCATCTTGGCCAGCGATCATCCGATCGCATCAAACAGGCCGGACATATGGATGCAAGCGATCCGATCACCTCAAAAGCTCTTGTGCCACGGGGGCCGTCCACATATGGGTCCCGGCGTTCGCCGGGACGACAGCGCCGTAGGTGGGCAAAGCGACGCGTGCCCACCATTCAGTGTTGTGGCCTATGCCTTCTTCAACTTCTTGAGCGCCTCGTGGACGTACGGATCAAGCCCAGCGCCGCCGGCGTCGAGATGGGCGAAGATCGCCTTCCGCATCCGCGGGTCCCAGAATTTCTTGATATGCTCGGCGATGCCCGGCACTGCGCGCTCGTGCCCCTGGTTCTGGAAGAACTTGCCGATCTGGTTGGCCATGTAAATCAGTCGGTCAGGCGACATGGATGGCTTTCCTGCTATCGGCGTGGGGAACGATCCGCTCCGCATGTGTGAACACTTCGAACCCGTCGGCGCGTGCGATCGCCGCGAGCGTAATGCCGGCGGCGTCGGCCATGCGCACGGCAAGCGCTGTCGGCGCGGACACCGCGACCATCAGCGGCGCACCGATGGTTGCCGTCTTCTGCACCATCTCGACCGAGACGCGGCTCGTCAACAGCACCATGCCGTCGCTGGTAGCCACTTTGGCCTGCGCCAGCGCACCGGCAAGCTTGTCGAGCGCATTGTGACGGCCGACATCCTCGCGCAGCGCGACAATGCCGCGCGCTGGCGTCCAGAACGCCGCGGCATGCACTGCGCGTGTCCTGAGGTTGATCGCCTGCAGCGGGGCGATCGCGGCCATCGCGGCCATGATCTCGCGCGGCGAGAAACTGCGGCCCTTCGGCACGATTGCCGCCGGACGAACCGCTTCGGCGATCGAGTCGATGCCGCAGAGGCCGCAGCCGGTCGGGCCCGCGATATGCCGCCGCCGCTCATTGATCAGCGCGGCCTTTTCGGGCGCCAGCCACATCCGCAGCTCGATGCCGTCGTCGAGCTCGATGACGTCGAGCGTCTCGATCTCCTCGGCGGATTGAACAACGCCTTCGCTGAGGCTGAAGCCCACGGCAAAATCGCGCAGGTCCTGCGGCGTGCCCATCATCACGGCGTAGGTGCCGCCATTATAGGTCAGCGCCAGCGCCGTCTCCTCGGGGATCTGGCGCGTGCCTTCGCTGAGGCTGCCGTCGCGCCAGACCTGCCGCTTCGCGCTGGTGACGGGATCGTGCATCCTCACTCCGCGGCTTCCACGACCGGCGCGATCCGGCGTGAATGCTTCGCCTGCGCCTCATAGGCCTTCTGCCAGTCGGACGGACCATTCGACGGCGAGACCTGCACCGCTGTGACCTTGTATTCCGGGCAATTCGTGGCCCAGTCCGAATAGTCGGTCGTGATTACATTGGCTTGCGTGTCCGGATGGTGGAACGTGGTGTAAACCACGCCCGGCGCGACACGATCGGTGATGAGCGCGCGCAGCGTGGTCTCGCCGGCGCGGCTTTTGAGGCGCACCCAATCGCCATCGCGCACGCCGCGCTGCTCGGCATCATGCGGATGGATCTCGAGCCGGTCCTCGCTGTGCCAGACCACATTCTCTGTACGGCGGGTCTGCGCGCCGACATTGTACTGGCTGAGGATGCGCCCCGTCGTGAGCAACAGCGGGAAACGCGGGCCGGTACGCTCGTCGGTGGCGAGATATTCGGTGACGATGAACTTGCCCTTGCCGCGGACGAAGGCGCCGATATGCATCACCGGCGTGCCCTCGGGCGCCTTCTCGTTGCAGGGCCACTGCACCGAGCCGAGCTCGTCGAGCTTGGCGTAGGAGACGCCGGCGAAGGTCGGGGTCAGCGCCGCGATCTCGTCCATGATCTCGGAGGGGTGGTTGTAGTTCATCTCGAAGCCCATCGCCTTGGCGAGTGCGATCGTCACTTCCCAATCGGCTAGGCCGTTCTTTGGCGTCATCACCTTGCGCACGCGCTGGATACGACGCTCGGCATTGGTGAAGGTTCCATCCTTTTCCAGGAAACTCGAGCCCGGCAGGAACACATGCGCGTAATTCGCGGTCTCGTTCAGGAAGAGATCGTGCACGATCACGCATTCCATCGCCGACAGCGCCGCCACCACATGGCTGGTGTTGGGATCGGATTGCAGGATGTCCTCGCCCTGCACGTAGAGGCCCATGAAGGTGCCTTCGATCGCGGCGTCGAACATGTTGGGGATGCGCAGGCCCGGCTCAGGGTTGAGCTTGACGTTCCACATCGCCTCGAACTGGTCACGCACCGCATCCGTCGAGATGTGGCGATAGCCCGGCAGTTCGTGTGGGAACGAGCCCATGTCGCAGGAGCCCTGCACGTTGTTCTGGCCGCGCAACGGGTTCACGCCGACGCCGGGGCGGCCGATATTGCCTGTCACCATCGCGAGGTTGGCGATCGCGATCACCGTGGTCGAGCCCTGGCTGTGCTCGGTGACCCCCAGCCCGTAATAGATCGCACCGTTGCCGCCGGTGGCGTAGATGCGCGCGGCTTCGCGGACATCCTTCGGGTCGACTCCGGTCAGGATCGCGGTGGCTTCCGGGCTGTTGTTCGGCTGCGCGACGAACGCCGCCCATTCCTCGAACTCGCTCCAGTCGCAGCGCTCGCGCACGAAGGCTTCGTTGACGAGGCCCTCGGTCACGATGACGTGCGCGAGCGCCGTCATGACAGCGACATTGGTGCCCGGCATCAGCGGCAGATGCAGCGCCTCAAGGTGAGGGGACTCCACCATCTCGGTGCGACGCGGATCGATCACGATCAGTTTTGCCCCTTGCCGCAGCCGCTTCTTTAAGCGCGAGGCGAACACGGGGTGGGCAGAGGCCGGGTTGGCGCCGATTACGATCACGACATCGGTCTCCTCGACCGAGTCGAAGTCCTGCGTGCCGGCCGAGGTGCCGAAGGTTTGCGACAGGCCATAGCCGGTCGGCGAGTGGCAGACCCGGGCGCAGGTATCGACATTGTTGTTGCCGAAGCCGCCGCGGATCAGCTTCTGCACCAGATAGGTCTCTTCATTGGTGCAGCGGGACGACGTGATGCCGCCGACCGCGTCGCGGCCGTATTTCTGCTGGATCGCCTTGAACTTCGCGGCGGCAAACGAGAACGCTTCGTCCCACGACACTTCGCGCCAGGGATCCTCGATCCGCTCGCGGATCATCGGCTTCAGGATGCGTTCCTTGTGGTTGGTGTAGCCCCAGGCGAAGCGGCCCTTGACGCAGGAGTGGCCGCGATTGGCCTTGCCGTCCTTGTACGGGACCATGCGCACCACTTCCTCGCCGCGCATCTCGGCCTTGAAGGCGCAGCCGACGCCGCAATAGGCACAGGTCGTCACCACGGAATGCTCGGGCTGGCCGATCTCGATCACCGATTTTTCCGTCAGCGTCGCGGTCGGGCAGGCCTGCACGCAGGCGCCGCAGGAGACGCATTCGGAGCCGAGGAAGCTTTCGCTCATGCCCGGCGAGACGCGGCTGTCGAAGCCGCGGCCGGCAATCGTCAGTGCGAAGGTGCCTTGCACCTCCTCGCAGGCGCGGACGCAGCGCGAGCAGACGATGCATTTTGAGGGATCGTAGGTGAAGTAGGGATTGGACTCGTCCTTCGGCATCCAGGCCGGATTGACCGCGCCAGCGGACATGGCGAACACATGGTTGTCGCCCTCATAGCCGTAGCGCACGTCGCGCAAGCCGACTGCGCCTGCCATGTCCTGCAATTCGCAATCGCCATTGGCGGCGCAGGTCAGGCAGTCCAGCGGATGGTCGGAGATGTAGAGCTCCATCACGCCCTTGCGCAGCTTTTTCAGCCGCTCGCTCTGGGTATGCACGACCAGCCCTGGCGCCACGGGCGTGGTGCAGGACGCTGGCGTGCCCGTGCGTCCCTCGATCTCGACCAGGCACAAGCGGCAGGAGCCGAAGGCGTCGACCATGTCGGTCGCGCACAGCTTCGGGATCTGGTGACCTGCTTCCATCGCCGCGCGCATGATGGAGGTGCCCTCGGGCACCGTAATGGGCTTGCCGTCGATGGTCAGCGTGACCATGGTCTCCGATTTGGAGCGCGGCGTGCCGAAGTCGATTTCCTCCATCAATGACATGGCGATTTTCCTATTCCGCGGCCTCTAAGCGGGCCGGTGCCGGGCCGAAATCATCCCGGAAATGCCTGAGGGCACTCAGCACGGGGTAGGGCGTGAAGCCGCCGAGCGCGCAGAGCGAGCCGAACTTCATGGTGTTGCAGAGGTCCTCGACGAGGGCGAGGTTTTCGGCCACGCGCTCGCCGCGGATGATCTTCTCGATGGTCTCCACGCCGCGGGTCGAGCCGATCCGGCAAGGCGTGCACTTGCCACAGGATTCGATCGCGCAGAATTCCATCGCAAAGCGCGCTTGCTTGCGCATATCGACACTGTCGTCGAACACGACGATGCCGCCATGGCCGATCAATCCGTCGCGTGCAGCGAAAGCCTCATAGTCGAACGGCGTATCAAAGAGAGCGCGCGGGAAGTAGGCGCCGAGCGGGCCACCCACTTGCACCGCGCGCACCGGACGGCCGGTGAAGGAGCCGCCGCCGATCTCGTCGACAAGTTCGCCGAGCGTGATGCCGAATGCGGTCTCGAACAGGCCGCCATGCTTCACATTGCCGGCAAGCTGGATCGGCATCGTGCCGCGTGAGCGACCCATGCCAAAATCTGCGTAAGCCTTGGCGCCGTTATCGAGGATGAACGGGATCGCGGCGAACGACAGCACGTTGTTGATCACCGTCGGCCGCCCGAACAGGCCCTTGTGTGCGGGCAGCGGCGGCTTGGCGCGCACGATGCCGCGGCGGCCTTCGAGGCTTTCGAGCAGCGAGGTTTCCTCGCCGCAGACATAGGCGCCGGCGCCGACGCGCACCTCGAGATCAAAGCTGTGCGCGGAGCCGCCGATGCGGGCGCCGAGATAGCCGGCGCGCTCGGCCGCTGCGATCGCGGCATTCATCGCCTCGACCGCGTGTGGATATTCGGAGCGGGTGTAAATGTAGCCTTTGGTGGCACCGACCGTGATGCCGGCGATCGTCATGCCCTCGATCAGCACGAAGGGGTCGCCTTCCATGATCATGCGGTCTGCGAAGGTGCCGCTGTCGCCTTCGTCGGCGTTGCAGACGATGTACTTCCGGTCGGCGCTGGCCTGCGCGACCGTCTTCCACTTGATGCCGGTCGGAAAGCCGGCACCGCCGCGGCCGCGCAGGCCGGAGGTGGTGACGTCGGCCAGGATCTCGTCGGAGGAGAGTGTCAGCGCCCGCTCCAGGCCCTTGTAGCCGCCATGGGCGCGATAGTGCTCGACCGAGCGCGGATCGATCACGCCGCAGCGCGCGAAGGTCAGGCGGGTCTGGCGCTTCAGCCAGGGGATATCGTCGGCGATGCCGAGGCGCAGCGGATGCGGCCCGTCGGCGGCCATCGCATCGAGCAGGGAGGTCGCGTCCGCAGCGCTCACCGGTCCGAACGCGACCCGGCCCGCCGCTGTTGCGACTTCGACCATCGGCTCCAGCCAATAGAGCCCGCGCGAGCCGGTCCTGACAATCTCGATCGCGAGGCCGCGCTGCTCGGCGGCGAGCTCCAGCGCCGTCACGACCTCATCGGCGCCAACGGCGACTGCGCCGGCATCGCGGGGGACAAAGAGTCGCATCGTCATCGCTGCGCCTCC
This sequence comes from Bradyrhizobium sp. Leo114, assembly GCF_055229415.2. NCBI lineage: Bacteria > Pseudomonadati > Pseudomonadota > Alphaproteobacteria > Hyphomicrobiales > Nitrobacteraceae > Bradyrhizobium > Bradyrhizobium sp. Leo114. The sequence continues at coordinate 5,687 of NZ_JBUYEN020000089.1, forward strand.
TTCACCAGCGCATCGAGGCGCGCTTCGTCGAGCCGGCCGACCATGCGGCCGTCCAGCATCGCTGATGGCGCGGTGGCGCAGAGACCGAGGCAGTAGATCGGCTCCAGCGTTACGCGCTCATCGGCCGTGGTATTGCCGAGCGCAACGCCGAGCTTGGCTTCGGCGCGCGCGGCCAGCGCATCGCCGCCGGCGGCCTGACAGGCCTCCGCGCGGCAGAGCTTCAGCACATGGCGGCCTGCGGGCGCCTTGCGGAAATCATGGTAGAAGGTGAACACGCCGTGGACTTCGGCACGCGAGAGATTAAGCGCGGAAGCGACCATCGGGATCGCGGGCTCGGGCACGTAGCCGAAGGCCTCCTGCAGCGCGTGCAGGATGACCAGCGTCGCGCCTTCGAGCTTGGCATGCTCGGCGATGATCTCGGCGCCGCGCGCTTCGTTCCAGGGTTCGTAGGCCGACGTCATCCACATCTCTCAAATCGGAGGGTTTTTACTCGCCCCTATGAGAGTTGGAATCGATCTAGATATCAATAAAGCTGTCTCATGCTGCGATCGTGAACAGCGATCGATTTGGATATGAAATCGATCGATATACAAATAGAATTGGTAGCAAAACACCTTGTGCGATACGGCTTTTTCTCGTGTTCGTCGCGGTTGTGATCGTTATATTCGAAGTGGCATGCCAGAGCTGATGAGGCCTTCTTGATCGACAAGCTTGAACTCCTGTTGGCGCTCGCAAAGGAGCGGCATTTCGGCCGCGCGGCGGAGGCGTGCGGCGTCACGCAGCCGACGATGTCGACGAGCCTCAAGCAGCTCGAGGATCTCCTTGGCGTGATGCTGGTGCAACGCGGCTCCCGCTTTCAGGGCTTCACGCCCGAGGGTGAGCGCGCGCTCGATTGGGCGCGCCGTATCGTCGGCGATGCCCGTGCGATGCGGGAGGAGATCAATGGGCTGAAGCACAAGCTTTCCGGCGAGATCCGGATCGCGGCGATCCCGACCGCGCTCGGCATGGTGGCTTCACTGACCACGCCGTTTCGCGCCCGTCATCCGGACGTGCGCTTTCGCATCCAATCCTGCACCTCGTCCGACGTGCTGGGCCTCCTGGAGAACCTCGAGGTCGATGCCGGGCTGACCTATATCGAGAACGAGCCGATCGGCAAGGTTCGCACCATCCGTCTCTATGGCGAGAGTTACCGCTTGCTGACATCGCCCGATGCCATGTTCGGCGATCGCGACACCGTCACATGGAAAGAGGTCGGCCAGGTGCCGCTCTGCCTGCTGACTCCCGACATGCAGAACCGCCGCATCATCGATCGCGCACTTCGTTCGGTCGGCGCGGAAGCAACGCCGACGCTGACCTCTAATTCGTTGCTCGTGCTCTACACGCATGTGAAGACCGGACGCTGGGCAAGCGTGATGCCGGCAAAGCTTGCGGAGACACTCGGCCTCGCCGATGCCGTGCGCAGCATTCCGATCGTCGACCCTGTCGTGAACTACAGCATCGGCCTGGTGATCCCGCAGCGCGACCCGATGACGCCCTTGATTGCCGCGCTGGTCCAGGTCGCCCGCGAAGTCGCGCCCACGCTGGAGTCGGTATCTCCCAATCATGGCGCGTGACCCACGTGTCAGTACGTTGACGCGCGCGTCATGGCGCGGCCGTCAGGGCGCCTGACTGTCTCCTCCAATTCACATTTCAATCGCCGCTCAATTCAGGCCGTTCTGGCGGCCGAATAGCGGCAGAATGCTGATTTTCCCCAAAGCCCAAGCGATGATTGTCTGAACTGAAATCTCTTCTCGCCTTGCAGCATCGAGGGGAACTTTGCCGACGGGTCGACTGTTGCAATGCTACGTTTGGTTCAAACATCTGGGAGTTCCCGTGAATCGTCGCCAGCTACTGCAAGGCTCGGCAGTGCTGCCGACACTCATGTTGTTTCCCGGAACCGAAGCCGTCGCCGCCGTTCCGTTTGATCCGTCCACCGTCCGGGAACTTGCGCGCAGCCTCGCGAGCAAATCGTTCGAGGCGCCCGATGAAAAGCTGCCGTCCGAGCTGAAGGATCTGAACTACGATCAGTATCGCTCGATCCGCTTCATGCCGGAGCGCGCGCTGTGGCGTGCCGAAAAGCTGCCGTTCCAGGCGCAGTTCTTTCATCGGGGCTTCTTCTACAAGAACAAGGTCAGCATCTTCGAAGTCATCGACGGTCAGGCGAGCGAAATCCGCTATCGCAAGGACGACTTCTCGTTCGGCGACAATGTGCCGGCGTTCGCCGCTGATAATCTCGGCTTTGCCGGCTTTCGCATCCACGCGCCGATCAACAGGCCCGACTATTTCGATGAGGTCTGCGTCTTCCTCGGCGCGAGCTATTTCCGTGCCGTCGCCAAGGGTGAAACCTACGGATTGTCGGCGCGGGGATTGTCGATCGACACTGGAGAGGCGAAGGGAGAGGAGTTTCCTTATTTCAAGGCGTTCTGGCTGGAGCGCCCCGCAGCCAACGCGACCTCACTCGTCATCCACGCGCTGCTCGACAGCAAGAGCTGCGCCGCGAGCTACCGCTTCACCTTGCGGCCCGGCGAGACCACGGTGTTCGACGTCGAGATGTCGCTTTATCCGCGGGCCGATCTCGAGCATGCAGGGCTGGCGCCGATGACCAGCATGTTCTTCTTCGGCCCCAATGACCGCAACGATGTCGACGATTTTCGTCCCTCGGTGCACGATTCCGACGGGCTCGCGATTTTCAACGGCAAGGGTGAAAGCCTGTGGCGTCCGCTGAGCAATCCGCGGGATCTTCAGGTCAGCACCTTCCAGGACCTCAATCCGCGCGGATTTGGGCTGATGCAGCGCGAGAAGAGATTCGCCGCCTATGAGGATATCGAGTCGCGTTTCGAGGCTCGCCCGAGCCTCTGGGTCGAACCGATCGGCGATTGGGGCGAGGGCGGCGTCGTGCTGATCGAGATTCCGACCAAAGAGGAAATCCACGATAACATCGCAGCGTTCTGGCGGCCCAAGGCGCCACTGAAGGCCAAGAGTGAAAACAATTTCACCTATCGTCTGCATTGGGGCCCGGATATGCCGAAGCCTCATTCGCTCGCCCGCTTCGTACGCACCGGTATCGGCGCGCGTGGCGAGGACAGCAAATTGTTCGTGCTGGATCTGGTCGGCGACAACCTGAAGGCAATCGATCCCAGCAGCATCAAGGGCGTCGTGAGCGCCGAGAAGTCCGAGATCACCAACATCGTCACGCAACCCAATCCTGACACGGGTGGATGGCGGCTCAGTTTCCAATGCGCGGTGAAGAAGGATACGCCCGTCGAGCTTCGGGCCTTGCTGGTGCAAGACGATAAACCTCTTTCCGAAGTGTGGGTTTATCGATGGGCTCCGTAGCGACGTCGTCGCCGCTGACGCAGGACGCGCTGGCGGGCGGGTTCCTGCCACGCGAAGATCCGCTCGAGATGATCACATCGGACTTCGCGCGCGCGCCGCAGGCGACGCGGCAGCCTGTACCGGTGGCGTCAAGCATGTGGCTGCGGCGGACATTTGTCTTTGCAGCCACTATCGCGCTCACCGGCGCCGGCGCGTACGAGATGTACAAGGTGCTCGAAGTCGGGGGCGTGACCGTCCTGGAATGGATGGTGCTCGCGCTGTTCGTGGCGTTGCTCGCCTGGATCGGCTTCTCGTTCGCCTCCGCCCTTGCGGGCTTTTTCGTCCTGCTCGGCAGAGGAGGGAACGCGCTGCAAATCGCCGCCAGCGGTTCCTTGCCTGATATCGCGAGCCGGACGGCGGTTCTGCTGCCGACCTATAATGAAAACGAAATCCAGTTGATGGCCCGGCTGCGTGCGATCTACGAGTCCGTCGAGGCGACCGGGCATGGTGAGCACTTCGACTGGTTCGTGCTGAGCGACAGCACCGATCCCGATATCTGGATCGCCGAGGAGCGCGCTTTCCTGAAACTGCGGCAAGCTTGCGGTTTCGATCGGCTCTACTACCGTCACCGCGCCAACAATGTCGCGCGCAAGTCCGGCAACATCGCCGAGTGGATCTCGCGCTTCGGGAGCGGCTATCAGTTCATGATCGTCCTCGATGCCGACAGCCTGATGACCGGCGAGACGATGGTGCGGATGGTCCATGCGATGGAGGCGAATTCTGCGGCCGCATTGCTGCAGACGCTGCCGATCATCGTCAATGCGCGAAGCCTGTTCAGCCGCCTGCAGCAATTTGCCGGCCGGCTTTACGGGCCGATGATCGCCGCGGGCGTAGCCTGGTGGCACGGCTCCGAAGGCAATTATTGGGGGCACAATGCCATCATCAGGGTGGCGGCGTTCGCCGAGGCGGCCGGGCTGCCGGAGTTGCACGGACGAAAGCCGTTCGGCGGACATATCCTGAGCCACGACTTCGTCGAGGCCGCGCTGATGCGCCGCTCCGGCTGGGGCATCTATATGGCGCCGACGCTCGGCGGCAGTTTCGAGGAAGTGCCGCCTTCGCTATTGGATTTCGCGGCGCGCGACCGGAGGTGGTGCCAGGGAAACCTGCAGCATCTCGCCGTGTTGCCGACGCGCGGACTGCACTGGATTTCGCGCCTGCATTTCATGACCGGGATCGGTTCGTATATCACTGCGCCGCTCTGGTTTACGTTCCTGCTGCTCGGCATACTGATCTCGTTGCAGGCCCGCTTTGTCCGCCCCGAATATTTTCCGAAGGGGTTTGCGCTGTTTCCCAACTGGCCTGCGCAGGACCCCGTGCTCGCGGCCTGGGTGTTCGGCGCCACCATGGCGCTTCTGATCGTGCCGAAACTGCTCGGCTTCCTGTTGCTGTTGACGCAGCGGGACACGCGGCGGCGGTTCGGCGGCGCCATTCGCGCTTTCCTCGGTGTCATCGTCGAAGTGCTGATCTCCGCCATGATCGCACCCGCGATGATGGTGTTCCAGTCGATCGCGGTGATCGAGATCCTGATTGGCCGTGATGCCGGATGGCAGACGCAGCGCCGCGACGATGGCTCGGTCGAGCGGCGCGAGCTCTATCGCAAATACGGCGTGCCCACGGCCTTCGGCGTGCTGATGGCCGCGAGCGCCTACGCCGTCTCTCTGCCGCTGCTGTTGTGGATGTCGCCGGTCATCGTCGGGCTGTTGTTTGCCATTCCGATCGGCGCCTATACGGCGAAGCCGCGGATGACGGCGCTGTTTGCGACACCGGAGGAAGTCGCGCCGCCGGCCGTGCTGGTCCGTGCGAACGAACTGGCGGCATCGCCTTCGGTTGATCGTGGCCGTGCGCTGTTCGAACTGCAACGCGACCCGCAATTCCTGACGCAGCATCTCCGCTCGCTCCCAACACCGGCGCGCCGGCGACCGCAGGAAATCGACCCGCAGCTCGCAACAGCCCGCGCCCGCGTTGAGGCGAGCGACACCTTCGAGCAGGCCGTCGCCTCTCTCACCGCCCGCGAGACGTTGGCGGTGTTGAACGACCGGGCGTTGCTTGAGAGCGTCCTGCAGTTGCCGGCCAAGGCCGCCTGACGATCGTCGTTCCGGGCTTGACCCGGGACGACAGCGGAACAGCTACGCCGCCTCCCGCATCCTCGCCGCAAAGGCGTTGCGTGGCAGGGCGATGCGGACGACGGTGCCGACGCCGAGCTTGGAGCGCAGCTTCATCGAGCCGCCATGCAGGCTGGTCAGCGAGCGTGCAATCGCAAGGCCGAGACCCGAGCCCTGATAGGTCTTGGTGAGCTGGCTCTCGACTTGCTCGAACGGCTTGCCGAGGCGCTGCAGCGAGTCCTGCGCGATGCCGATGCCGGTGTCGGCGATCAGCATCACGATTTGATCGTCCAGCACCTGGCTGCGCACGATCACCCGGCCGCTGTCGGGCGTGAACTTCACCGCATTGGAGAGCAGGTTGACGACGATCTGCTTGATCGCGCGGCGATCGGCCACCACGGGAATCGTGCGTTCGATGTCGGCATCGAGCGTGAGCTGCTTGGCCTGGGCGCGTCCAGACACCACGCGCAGCGATTCCGCGAGCGTCCTCGACAGATCGAGCGGCTCCAAATCGAGCTTCATGCGCCCGGCTTCGATCTTCGACATGTCGAGGATGTCGTTGATGACGTCGAGCAGATATTTGCCGCTGGTGAGGATGTCGTGGCAATATTCCTGATATTTGTCCGAACCGAGCGCGCCGAACATGCCGCTGCCCATGATCTCGGAGAAGCCGATGATGGCGTTCAGCGGCGTGCGCAGCTCGTGGCTCATATTGGCGAGGAATTTCGACTTGGCGGCGTTGGCTTCCTCGGCGCGGGTCTTCTCCTGCGAATATTTTTCCGCGAGGTCGGCGAGCTCGATCGCCTGCCGCTCGAGCTCGGTCTGCGAACGCTTCAGATCGACGACGGTGGCGCGCAGGCGCAGATCGTTGTCGACGAGCTTCTGCTCGTGGGCCTTGATGCGGGTGATGTCGGTGCCGACCGAGACGTAGCCGCCGTCCTTGGTGCGGCGCTCGGAGATGTGCAGCCACTTGCCGTCGTCGAGCTGCGCCTCGAAGGTGCGCGCGCCCGGCATCGGCACGCCGGCCTCGTGCAACCGCGTGCGGACCTCCGGCATGCTGCCGACCTCGATCACGGTCTCGTAGGAGGTGCCGGGGGCAACGGCCGAATCCGGCAATTTGTGCAGGCGCTGGAAGTGCGAGTTGCAGAGCACGAGGCGGTCCTCGGCATCCCAGAGCACGAAGGCTTCCGGAATGGTCTCGATGGCGTCGCGCAGCCGCAGGTCTGCTTCAACAGTTTTTTCGGCGAGGCTCTTCTGCTCGGTGATGTCGACCGCGATGCCGATCAGGTGCAGGCCGCCATCGGCCGATGCGTGGCTGAGCTCGCAGCGCACGCGCAGCCAGATCCAGTGGCCCTCGGTGTGCTGCATGCGGAACGACTGGTCGATGTGGTCGATCTTGCCGGAGATGAGCTGGTCGGCGATGTCGAACAGATCGATGTCGTCCGATTTCACCAGCGCGTTGACCTCGCCGAATGTCAAAAGGTCGTTGCGGGATTCGAGGCCGAGCAGGGTGAACATCGACTGCGACCAGAAGATGCGACCGCGCGAGAGGTCCCAGTCCCACAGGCCGCAGCGGCCGCGGTTGAGCGCGGTGTCGATTCGGCCGCGGACGGCGTCATTGATGAGATCGCCCTCGCGGGCGCGGGTCGACTGCCAGTGGAAGGCGAAGCCGAGGATGAGCACGACGAATCCCGTGGTCGCCGAGAGCGTGACCGAGAGCGCGGCGTCCGATCCCCAGATCGGCTCGTTCATCTCCTGGATCACGACCACCTGGCCCGGCAGCGATTTCACCTGAACCGAGATGGCGAGCGCGCTGTCGCCGTTCGGCAGGATCATGTCGGCGAGGATACCCTGCTGGCTCGGCGCGACGAGCAGTTGCGCGGTGGAGACGATGTCGAACACCCGGTCGTTCTCGCCAAGCCCGTCGATCGGGGCGCGGGCGAGCACGCGATGATCGGCGCTGGTGACGATGACATGGCGGCCCCTGGCGATGCCCCAGGACGGAATGAGATCGGGCAACAGGTTCTGCAACTGCTCGATATTGCCAAGGTGTTCGCGGCGGCTCGAGGTCAGGCGATCGAGCCGCTCGGCGAGGATATCGGAGAGGGCGGAGAGGTCGCGCTTCAGCGCGGCACGCTTCTGCCGGCTCTGGTCGACCACCTGGACGAAGGCGCCGAGGCAGATCGTGATCAGGAAGGCGATGATCAGCGTGGGCACGGCCCGGCGCAACGCAGGCTCAGCGGTCAAGAGCCTGTGGTAGTCTGGTTTCGCGATCGATTGCGCCAATCCCTTGATCGAATCGGATTGAACGCACGCGTTCGCCGCATGCGCACGCGTCATGCCCTAGACCCCCACCGCAATCTGATTTGCCACACAGTTCGGAAGCCAACCCCACGTTGCTCCCGAATCATTATGATTTGAATCCAGTTTTCCCGGCGTGTCGAGAGTCAACGATTCGTTAATGCGAAATAATTCTTGTCCAAGACAGAATCGCGGCTCGCAAACCGAGTCCGAAACGAGAACGTCGATGTGTGTTCCTACCTGTGCGGCGGCTCGGCGTGGCTGATGACGCGCTTGATGGTGGGGAAGGCGCGGCGCAGCGCGCGCTCGATCGCGTCGACTTCCTCATGCACCTTGATGACGCTCATCGACGGCGCGGCGCGGCAGTGGAAGTTGACGATCTCGCCGGCGTCGGAGTCGCGGACGCGCACATTGTGGATGTCATGGATCGGGCCGTCGGCGGCAAAGCGCGTCAGCGCCTGTCTGATGGTCTCGACGCGATCGGGCGCGGCGTTGCTGCCCCACGGCAGTTCCGGCTCGAGCGGCTCGATGTGGGTGTCGACTTCGACGTCCTCGCCGAAGTCCTCGCGGATCGCGCGTTCGAGATCGTGGGCGATGGCATGGGCCGCGGTGAGTTCCATCTCGCCGTCGACCTCGAGGTCGATGCTGACGATCAGCTTCTCGCCGAGCGCGTGCACGGTGACGTGATGGATGGCAAGCCCGGAATTGCGCGCGATCACCATGATGCGCTCGCGCACGCTCTCATTGTCGCGCGCGACCGGCACCGCGGTGAAGGTGAGGTCGGCATCGCCGAGCACGCCGGCGACCGCGGCCTGCGCCCTGCGCTTGATCTCCTCGACGCGGTCGATCGGAATGGTGCGCGGCACCTTGGCGATGGCGTCGATGAAATAGGTCGGGCCGACCATGCGCACGCGCAGCCGCTCGACCTCGACCACACCAGGCACGTTCCGGATCGCCGCGGTCGCCTTCTCAAGCGCGCCTTCCGGCGCCCGGTCGGTCAGCGTCTCCACGGTCGAGCGCGCCATCCGCAGGCCGAGCAGGGCGATCATGACGGCGACGGCGATGGCCGCGGCGGCGTCGCCCCACCAGAAGCCGAGGCCGGCCAGCACGAGGCCGATGATGACGGCGAACGAGCCCATCACGTCGGAGGCGAAATGCAGCGCGTCGGCGGCGAGCGCCTGGCTCTTGGTTTCCCGCGCGGCGCGATGCAGCGCCCGCGCCCGCCAGAGATTGACGATGATGTCGATGATGAGGACCACGAAGGGGATCGCGGAGATTGACGGCGGCGGCGCGCCTTCGCTCAGCCGGCTATAGGCCTCGACCAGGATGCCGCCCGCGAGCACGTAAAGCAGGGCGATCACGCCGAGCGCGGAGATGCTTTCGAGCTTGCCGTGGCCGTAATGATGCTCTTCGTCCGCGGGCAGGTCGGACACCCGCACCACCGCCCAGGTGATGATGGTCGCGATCAGGTCGACCGAGGAGTGCAGGGCCTCCGAGATCAGCGCCAGCGATCCGATCGCGATCCCGACGACGAGTTTCGCCGCGGCCATGCCACCGCTGGCAAAGACCGAGATCGCTGCGACCGAGGATTTGACGTTGTGAGCGCTCATCGCCTGCGGTGTAGCAGCCCACCCGCCAACATCAAGCGCCGATCGCAGTCGCAATCGCTACTCACTCGCAGCTGCAGGTTGTTGCGAATTATTCCGAATCCAGAAAATGTTTCGCGTGAGTTCACCAGACACATTTCAGATGCAGGTCCACAGTCTCGCGGCGCGTTTCACCCGAGCTTTGCAAAATCATTCGCCCAGAACCAAGAGGGCGCAGGGAACGCCGGGTGCGCGCTGCACCCGCGGTCTCGTGTGCATAAGTGCAGAAAGAAGTGCACACGAGCATACAGGTTCAGCGGAGACACTCCGGCATTCCCTGCGCAATGGTTTTACGGCTTATATCGTGCTCTCCCCGGTGAGACCGCTATCCGATTCACACATTTTTGAGCCTCAAAGTGGTGCCGTATTTGATGCGACGGAAGGCTTCGAGGCCCAGGCGCATCACCTTTGGACCAGGCTTTCCATAGTAGGCGGTCCATCCTCCAA
>NZ_JBUYEN020000090.1:0-15336 GCF_055229415.2 Bradyrhizobium sp. Leo114
CGAAATGTACGAAAATAATCCGCCCTGATCCGAAAAAGCGCCCCGCATGCGAACCCCCGACGATCCATGATCGATATAGAATCATCAATCGCAGCCCCTGACGAGGGCTTTTTCAGCAGACTGCTAGCTGCACTCTGCTTCGATTAAGGCGCCAGCTAGATGGCTCTTCTGGCGCCAGCAAGGTTGCTCTCCTCAGAGGGGCCGCCTGATCGAGCGGCAGAGGCAATGGCGACGACCAAATTCATCAATGACGCCAACTCCGCATTACCGGCGGCAGCACGTGCCAGAACAAGCGTGGCGATCGCCGCTCGATTTTCAGGAGTCTGCATAGAAGTCGGTAGCGCTGCGACCGCTTCGTCAAAAATCCTTCCCAGGACCGTAAGGTCTTCCGGATCGTAGACACCACTGTATTGCTGCAACATTCGGCTCCGTATCATTATCGCGCTAGGGCGGCCGCACGTCGCTAAGACGTTTGGCCAAAAGAAGACAGACCAACGACGTACGGCAATGAAGATGCGGTATGCGTTGAAGTGATGCCGTTGCGCAACACAGTCGCGCTTTGCTCTGTCCCGAACCCAGGTAGGCGATATCGGGCAAGCTTCTCTGAACAATTTGCGAGCACCGTTGCCTATGTGCAGCCGAAGCAACGAGGCGAGAAAGATGAACTCTCACATCCGAAGCACCGCTATGCTCACTCATGCCTGCAGGAAGCGCGGAGTCGTTGTGAGATCGACGCGGTCGCCGATGCTAATCCAAAAAACGATAGCCTCAACATTTCCTCAGCTTGGCTCGCATATCTGAATGTCCATCGCAAAGCGATGGCTGCTCTTTTGATTCCGTTTACAACGGATCGCAGCACCGTTACGAGAATGGCGGGAGGGCACCAATCTACCAGCGGCGGCGCTGCTCGACCTTCTCGCGCATGGTATACCAAATGATGGATACTCAGGCGGGCAATGTTCTTCCGAATTTCTGCAGCAATGAAGATGCTCATTGCGGATCGGCGATAAGGTGGTGCTCTGAGCGGCGGCGGAGCGCGCGACGGGCTGCGCGCACAAGGCAAATGGCTGGCCTCGATCAGGAAAGCCCTTGGTTTACATCGCACATGTTTGCCGTCTTGCTCGAAGCGGACCGCTGCCGGCGCGGGCACTGTAGTCAGGAAGCACTCTCACGAGGGATGGCGTTCATGCCTCTTGTAGAGGCGCTCGTCAAGAGGTTGCGGGGCAGAGAGCGGTGTGAGGACCAGGGTCAGGCGGCTCTCATGAAATGCGCGCAGACGAAGTTCGAGCAAGAGGTAGGCATTCGAGCCGAGTTCATGCCGGAGCCGCCAGCGAAGACCTTGCAGCATACTTTCCGAGACTGCACCCGCGATGAAGGAGGGCCGGCTCATCACCAAGGATGTGGGCGTAACCGGCTTGAAGCGAGGAGGAGGGCGATGAGACGCTTTAAGTGATCTAGGGGCGCCGAGAGCTTTGTGTGGTCTCAGGCAGGGGAGTCATGCGGGACGCCGCAACAATATCTCCCGCATCCAGATGCATGCCGGATCATTGTTGTGAAAAGCGGGCCATTGAACGGCCTCGGTAAATGCGGGAAGTGACCGCGGAAGTGCGACGATCTGCAGGGGCATCGTCTGCGCGAAATGCTCAACCAGCCTTGAGGGCATCGTAGCTATGCGCCCCGTGTCCAATAGTACAGGCGGGATCATGCTAAAGCTCTGCACGACGACCTCAATGCGTCTCTTGACACCATGCTCAAGTAAGAACCATTCCGCGATGGAGGGCCTTCGCGCACGCCCGAACTTCACTGCGACATGCCCCATTGACATGTATTTGTCGAATGCAAGCTGCGGTGGCAGCCGTTTATTCGTGTGGCAGCCTACGCACACGAGCCGCTCCTCGAACAATGCCGCTTTAGGATGCGCGCTCGACATGAACAATTCTGGCAAGATAAGAAAATCGACTTCACCCCGCCGGAGAAGCTCATCGGTCTCATCGGCGAGTGGCAACAATTCGAAAGTGACGGCGGGAGCTTCTCGTGCGACTCAGCCGAGGAACTCCATGCGGCGGCGGCGCTCTCAATCTTGTGCTCGCGCAGGAAGCGCCAGACATATTGAACGTCGACGTCGCCCAGCGCCTCCGCCAGCAGGGGGCCGTTCCAGCGCGCAAACCCGGCAGGAGGCGGCTTGTCCAGCAGCGCCAGAATCCGCTTACCGGTCGCCTTCGTGTAGATCGGCTTCTTGCCGGGCCGCGGCTTGTCCTCCGAGCCCGCAAGCCCTTCATCCGCAAAGCGATGCCGCCAATGGCTGACGATCCGCGGCTGCACGCCGACTGTCTTGGCTATCGCACGCGTGCTGCAGCCTTCCGCGGCCAATAGAACAATCCGGGCACGCTTCAGATCACGCTGTAACGTTCGCGGCGAGCGGCACCGGGCTTCTAGCTCCAGACGCTCCTTCCGCGAAACGCGGACTTCTCTTGCTTCGGGAATCATCCCGATCTTGAATCACGACTCACGTTCTATGAAAAGTGGGTACCTAGTGTAGATCTGAATTGTCGCCGAGAGCGGATGGTAAGACGCTTTAGTGAACTTAGCAGCGCCTGCGGTTTCGGGTGGTCTCACGCGGAGAAGCCATGCAGGAGGCCTCCTGCAACAATATCCGCCGCATCCAAATACTTGCCGGATCAGTATTATGAAGGGCCGGCCATTGGATGGCCTCGGTGAATGCGGGAAGCGGGAGCGGTGCTTCGACGATCCGGAGGGGGATCGTCTTTGCGAAATGCTGGGGCAGCCTTGAGGGCATCGTCGCTATACGCTCAGTCCCCGATAGCATCGGCGGGATCATGGTAAATCCTTGCACAACGACCTCAATGCGTCTCTTAAGACCGTGCTCAAGCAAGAACCATTCCTCAATATTCGGCCTCAGGGCCCGCCCGAACTTGGCCGCAACATGTCCCATTGACATGTATTGCTCGAATGTAAGCTGCCGTGGCAGCTGCTTGTTCGTCTGGCAGCCTACGCACACGAGCGTCTCCTCGAACAGTGTCGCTTTAGGATGCGCGCTCGACATGAATAATTCCGGTAAGACAAGAAAGTCGACTTCGCCGCGCTGCAGAAGCTCATCAGGCTCATCGACAAATGGCAGAAATTCGAAGCGGACGGCGGGAGCTTCCCGCGCGACACGGTCGACGATCTGTCTAAAGAAAACGATTGTCATGAAATCGGAAAGGAGAATCCGGAAGCGGCGATCCGACTTAGCTGGGTTGAACGTGTCGCGGGAAATTATGGAGAGCTGAATGTGCACCAGCGCCTCGCGTATCGGCCCGGCGAGCCGTTCCGCTCGTGCTGTGGGGACAAGTTCCCGGCCCCTCATCGTAAATAGCTCATCGCGGAAATAGGCGCGCAAGCGGGCCACGGCCGCACTCATAGCCGGCTGGCTCAGATTGATGCTGCGTGCCGCCGCGGTGAGATTACGCTCTCTCATCAGAGCATCGAGCGCGACGAGAAGATTTAGATCAAGGCCTTTGAAGCGCATGGCGTGGAGTTATCCATCGTGTGGATGTGTTCAATAAAAATAATCGATTTTACCAATTTTGCGCAATGGCGGATACCAAAGCCGGTCGGTCAGCACAATAAAATTCAGGCCGATAAGGAATGGTTGCCAGTCTTTCTCCTGGCTCCGCGAAAAGTCTCAGCTGCACCCCGAGCCCCGACCGAAGCGCATGTCCATTGCGGCCACAGTTTTCAACGGGTTGTATGAGCTGCAGCGCAGTGGCTTGACGCGACAGGCGTGGCGCAGATCGCTTATGCGCTCACGACCGGTAAACGTTCGTATAGCTTTTCCAACCGTTTCTATATCGGCCGCTTACCTCCGTAGAATTGAGCCAGCGATCAACTTCGCCTTAACATCCCAACAAGTCGGGAGCTGCCGATTGCCGGCACCCAATGCCTTTGCGACCCAGGCCCAATTTATCACGTATCCATAGCAGTCAAATCGTGCAGAAAATGCAGGCGAAGTCCCCGGTAGATTTGGTGCAAATGGCACATGCGCTCGACGTTGTCTCCATCGTGGATCGCGATGCATCGGTCAATCAAGCGCTGACAGACGTGCTCTTGTCGACAAGCGACAACCCCGAACCTTTCCAGTGCGCAGATGAGTTGAAATCCAACCGTCCTCTCAGCACGTCCTGTTTGATCGCGGATGTGCAGTTGCCCGGAGTGGCCGGGCTTGAGCTATGCCAGCACTCGGCCGCATCCGGAAAGGCCGATCTCACCATTCTGCTCACGAGCCGTCCCGGCGACAACCACTGGCTGCGGGCGCTGCGAGCCAGCGTTTCCCATTCCCTGGTGAAGCCGTTCATCGGTAGCGAACTGCTCGCGTGCGTCAAGTCCAACCTCGAATGCCGGTCGGCGCAAAGGAGGCACCCATGAATATTGCCGTATCCAGCTCTACGGGGGGTCTCTCAATGCGCTCTCAGGTGCGGTGGAAGCTGTGCTGGGAAAACGAGTTGCAACTCGCCGACCATGTCGAACTCGCCGAGTTCTTTCGAAAGACGTATGGGCCGACTGGGGCGTTTAATGGAAAGCCATTCGAAGGCAGTCGAAGTTGGGCCGGCGCGAGGCCTGAGCTCCGTGTAATCGGCTACGACTCGCGCGGTGTAGCGGCTCATATGGGCTTACTGCGCCGTTTCATCAAGGTTGGCGCGGTCGATGTACTAGTGGCCGACCTAGGTTTGTACGCGGTACGTCGAGATTTTGAGGGACTCGGAGTCACCTATCACGGTGCAGTGCACGTCCTGCGTCCAACCCTGCAAGAGCTTGGTGTTCCCTTCGGCTTCGGCGCGGTTCGGCCTGCGCTGCAGAAGCATGTTGAAAGGGTCGCCCGGCACGGTTGGGCAACCGTTTTGTCGGGGGTTCGCGTGCGGTCGACCCTTCCAGATGTACGTCTCGACAAGCCGCCCACACGCACCGAGGACGTACTCATCGTGATTTTACCAATTGGACGGTCGATGAGCGAGTGGCCGACCGGCACGATGATTGATCGGAACGGGCCAGAGCTGTGACACACCTCGACTGCTCTTGCGAAGCGCGCGGCGAATACGCTGACCGCACCGAAAGTCGCGGCGTCTATCTGACGTTTGACGACGGTCCTAATCCACTTTGCACGCCGAATGTCCTCGATGTGCTGGCGGAACACCGAGTGCCAGCGACTTTCTTCGTCATCGGCGCGTACGCGGCGGACCAGCCGAAACTAATCCGACGAATGGTCGCAGAAGGGCACGAGGTCGCAAACCACACAATGACTCATCCGGACTTGTCCAGATGCGAACTCGCCGAAGTGCAACAAGAAATACTAACGGCGAGCAGAGTCATCAGGATGGCATGCCCCCAGGCCTCGCCGCGGCACATGCGTGCACCCTATGGTATGTGGACCGAAGAGGTGCTCGCTACGTCAGCGAGGGCTGGGCTGGCTGCCCTGCACTGGTCGGTAGATCCGCGAGACTGGTCTCGTCCCGGCGTTGACGCGATTGTCAACGCGGTGATGGCCTCTATCCGGCCGGGAGCAATTGTGCTCTTGCACGACGGATGTCCACCCAGCGAGTTGGGACGGGGCACTCATGCTGGTCTGCGCGATCAGACCGTCTTGGCGCTTTCCAACCTGATTCCAGCATTGCATGTCCGCGGATTTTCAATCCGCTCGCTTCCTCAACCTCACCAAACCGGCACCCTATGAACCTGCTTACCACAACCAGCACTGTCGCTATCTCGGTCTATGCGCTTCTCTCGACTGTCCATAGAAGCGTGCAGGTGCTTTATGCTCTGCCGACAAACGTTTCATCGCCGTCGGGCGACGTGGTCAACTCCGACGCTCTACCAAGCGTGGATGTCATCGTCCCCTGCTTCAACGAGGACCCGCGTACGCTCTCGGCGTGTCTGAAGTCCATTGCAAGCCAAGACTACGCCGGAAAACTGCGGGTCTATGTGGTTGATGACGGTTCTGGAAATCTCGACGCTGTGGCACCCGTTCACGACGCCTACTCTGACGACCCGAGGTTCGGCTTCATTCTGCTGCGAAAGAATGTCGGAAAGCGGAAGGCGCAGATCGCTGCGATACGCCGCTCATCTGGAGATCTCGTGCTCAACGTCGACTCGGACACGATAATAGCAGCCGATGTGGTCACGAAGCTTGCACGGAAGATGCAGGATCCAGCGATCGGGGCGGCCATGGGGCAGTTGACGGCGAGCAACCGAAGCGACACTTGGCTGACCCGGTTGATTGATATGGAGTACTGGTTGGCTTGCAACGAAGAGCGCGCGGCACAAGCTCGCTTCGGCGCCGTTATGTGCTGCTGCGGCCCATGTGCGATGTACCGTCGTTCCGCGCTCCTGTTGCTACTAGATCAGTACGAGACGCAATTCTTTCGGGGAAAGCCAAGCGACTTCGGTGAGGATCGCCATCTCACGATCCTCATGTTGAAAGCAGGGTTTCAAACGGAGTACGCTCCCGACGCCGTCGCGGCAACAGTTGTTCCGGACAGGCTAGGGCCGTATCTGCGCCAACAACTCCGTTGGGCACGGAGCACTTTCCGGGATACGTTCCTTGCGCTGCGCCTGTTGCCTGAACTTGATCGCTATCTCACGCTAGATGTAGTCGGACAGAATCTCGGCCCGCTACTTCTCGCCCTGTCATCGCTAACGGCGCTCGCGCAGCTCGCACTCACAGCCACAGTGCCGTGGTGGGCAGGACTGATTATCGCATCAATGACCGTGGTTCGCTGCAGCGTCGCAGCGTTTCGTGCTCGCGAACTTCGATTTCTCGGCTTTTCTCTGCACACACTCATCAACATCTTTCTCTTACTCCCCGTGAAAGCCTATGCATTGTGTACATTGAGCAATAGCGATTGGCTGTCGCGCCAGGCTGCCAAGCTACCAAACGGGGGGGGAAAGCAGGTCGTCATCCGAAATCCGGTCGGTGGACCAAATGCTACAGAAGGTCCGGGAATTGGTGGGTCAATCCGAAGGAGGGATCTTTCGCGTGCTTCTTCGAGGTTGGTAACGTCTGACAGCGCTTGCAGCGGCGAGTGATCGTGCAGTTACATAGGTGAATAGCTCGTGAGCCTGGATAAGAAATACCAACTGTTAGAGCGGGAACTGGCTGCCGACGATCCGTGGCGCCTCGACGGAAATCCGTTTGAGCGGGAGCGTCACACGCAAATGCCGCGACTTTCGCTTTCCAGAGGGTCTATCACAAATGCCCTCGAAGTGGGGTGCGCAGCCGGCGCATTCACGGAAAAGCTGGCGCCGCACTGCAAACGGCTCAGAGCGCTCGATGTCGTGCCGCGAGCGATTGGTCGAGCGTGCCAACGGACGAAGAGATGGTCGCACATCACGTGGATAGTCTGCGACGTTCAGCAGTTCTCGACCGGAGAGCTGTTCGATTTGATCGTCGTGGCGGAAGTTCTCGATCACCTGGCTGACACGGCCGAGATACGCGCGGCCATTTGCAAACTAGTGCGGATGCTTGCGCCGGAAGGGCCGCTGGTTTTTGGATCCGCGCGCGATGCCACGTGTCGGCGCTGGGGTCACCCTGCTGGTGCCGAGACGGTCATCAGCATGTTGAACGAAACGCTGATCGAGGTCGAGCGGCTGCAGTGCCATGGCGAGTCGGTCAACGAAGACTGCCTGCTCGCCTGCTTCCGGAATCCGATTCGATCTCGAGTCAATCGAATCGCCGACGTTGACATGGAGGCACAATGCGCATCTGCGGTATAAAGCTGACGCATGACGGGGCGATCGCTCTTGTCGAGGACGGACGGCTCGTCTTTTGCGTCGAGCAGGAGAAGCGGGGCAACAATCTGCGATATCAAGCCATCGACAATCTCGACGCAGTTGTCGCCGCTTTAGCGGAGCACGGTCTGGATCCGCGGGATGTCGATCGGTTTGTCATCGATGGTTGGGACGGGGAAGTCGAATCCCAATTCGAGGCCCTCAGTGGGACGGCAGCGATCACTCTTAAAGGGGCGCCGTATGTTGAACGCCATGCCGAGGGCCTTCTCACTTCGCACGACGGCTTTGGGCTCATGCTCGAGGGCAGGCTCTTCCCTTATAGAAGCTATCCGCATGTCACAGGCCATGTGGCCTCCGCATACTGCACCAGCCCCTTTGCCAAAGCCGGACAACCAGCCTTCTGCTTGGTATGGGACGGCTGCATCTTTCCACGTCTCTACTATGTAGATCGTCGGGGCGCCCGGTTCCTCGAATGCCTGTTCCCGATGATAGGCCATGCATATGGTGCCGCTGGCTCTCACTTCGGACCTTATAGGCAGGCGAACCGGACCAGCTGGGACCTAGGTGTTGCCGGCAAGCTGATGGCTTACACCGCGCTCGGGTGTGCTGATGAAGCCATGATGGCGGTATTTCAGGAGCTCTACGAGGAGCGCTTTGCGGCCGACACGGAGCAGGCTCGCCGTTACCGAGCGGGCATAAACAGCGCGGAGTCGTCACTTGCGGCTATGCACGACTTCTTCGAGCGGAGCGCGCTGCGATTGAAGGCTAAGGCACCCGAAGATGTACTTGCATCTTTTCATTGTTTTCTCGAGCGTCTCCTTGTTCAGGAAGTGACAGTCGCTTTGCAGCGGCATTCGGGTTTTCCGGGATCGCGCAACTTGTGTATAGCCGGTGGCTGCGGTCTCAA
This sequence comes from Bradyrhizobium sp. Leo114, assembly GCF_055229415.2. Taxonomy (NCBI): domain Bacteria; kingdom Pseudomonadati; phylum Pseudomonadota; class Alphaproteobacteria; order Hyphomicrobiales; family Nitrobacteraceae; genus Bradyrhizobium; species Bradyrhizobium sp. Leo114. The sequence goes on from NZ_JBUYEN020000090.1 coordinate 8,690, forward strand.
CATAAAATGGAACAGTGCACTACGTGCTAATGGCCTGTGCGATGCTGTCTGGGTGCCGCCCTTTCCGAATGACAGCGGCTCGGCAATCGGCGCGGCTTGTGCCGCAATGGCGGCGGACATAGGCTTCGTGCCGCTGGACTGGTCGGTCTACAGTGGCCCAGCCCTGGCACGCACCGATGTGCCGTCTGAGTGGGAGGCTGCGCCGTGCAGTATGCATGAACTTGCTGCCATCCTGGCGAGCAATAAGCCCGTGATTTTCCTCGCCGGCCGCGCTGAGCTCGGACCACGAGCGTTGGGCGGCAGAAGCATTCTCGCAGCCGCGACATCGGCGGGAATGAAGGATCATCTTAACGACATCAAACGTCGCGAACACTTCCGGCCAGTGGCGCCGATATGCCTGGAAGATCGCGCGCCGGAAATTTTCAGCCCTGGAACGCCGGATCCTTACATGCTGTTCGATCACCAGACGCGAGCGGAATGGCGGGACAAAATCCCCGCCGTTGTACATCTCGACGGGTCTGCCCGGTTGCAGACCGTTCCTAGAAACTCTGAGCACAAAGTCGCTGAGCTTCTCGTCGAATATGAAAAACTCACGGGCATTCCGCTGCTTTGCAATACGAGTGCCAACCACCATGGGCGTGGGTTTTTTCCGGATGCCGCCGCAGCCTGCCAGTGGGGACGCGTTGAACACGTATGGTGCGACGGCCTGCTGTTGACCAAGCCGCTTGCAGCTGAGCTATCGCCGGGCGACGGCATCCCTCACGCCAAGATGAGCGCATGTCCGCGATAGCGATCGGCCTTACCGGCGTAACAAAGTCATATGGCGACAAGGTCGTTGTCGACCGGCTGTCGTTCACCGTTGCGTCGGGAGAGTGCTTCGGCTTGCTGGGACCGAATGGCGTAGGCAAGAGCACGATTGCGCGCATGGTTCTCGGCATGGCGTCAGCTGACGCGGGCAACATCACCGTGCTCGGGGAACCAGTGCCGGGACGCGCTCGCTTGGCTCGCATGCGCATAGGCGTGGTCCCGCAATTCGACAATCTTGATCTCGAGTTCACGGTCCGGGAGAACCTGCTGGTGTTCGGGCGCTATTTCGGCATGAGCGCGCACCAAATCGAAGCGGTCACGCCGTCACTGCTCGAGTTCGCTCGCCTCGAGAACAAGACGAATGCGCGCGTCGCCGAACTCTCTGGCGGCATGAAGCGGCGCCTGACGATAGCGCGTGCGCTCATCAATGACCCTCAGCTCCTCGTCATGGACGAGCCGACAACCGGCCTCGATCCGCACGCGCGCCACCTGATCTGGGAACGGTTGCGCTCGCTGTTGGCGCGCGGCAAGACGATTCTTCTGACCACCCACTTCATGGAAGAAGCCGAACGGTTGTGCGACCGGCTGTGCGTACTCGAGCAAGGGCGCAAGATCGCTGAAGGCCGGCCTCACACCCTAATCGACGAGCAGATCGGCTGCCAAGTGATCGAGATCTACGGTGGCAATCCGCATGAGTTGGGTGCGCTGATCAGGCCGTACGCGCAGCGTATCGACGTGAGCGGTGAGACGCTCTTTTGCTATGCGCCAGATCCGGAGCGGGTGCGCGGGCAGCTGCGCGGGCACACGGGTCTACGCTTTCTGCAGCGTCCACCGAATCTTGAGGATGTCTTTTTGCGGCTGACTGGGCGGGAGATGAAGGACTGAACCATGTGGGGACGTTATGCGGCGGCTCTGCCCGCCAATGCGTGGAACTGGATCGCGGTATGGCGACGCAACTATCTGGCGTGGCGGAAAGTCGCGCTGGCATCGGTTCTCGGGAACGCCGCCGAGCCTATGAGCTCTCTATTCGGCCTCGGCTTGGGCCTCGGAGCAATGCTAGGTCGCGTTGACGGCACCTCATATATCGCGTTTCTGGCGGCTGGCATGGTCGCGACAAGCGCGATGATTTCCGCCACCTTCGAAACCATTCATGCGGCTTTCGCTCGCATGCATCATCAGCGCACCTGGGAAGCAGTCCTGTGCACGCAGCTCACGCTCGGCGACATCCTTCTCGGTGAAGTGGCGTGGGCAGCCAGCAAGGCCTTTCTGGCCGGGGCGGCAATTACGATTGTTGCCGCCATCCTGGGCTACGCAGCGTGGCCATCCATCCTCTATGCGCTGCCAGCTATCGCCCTCACCGGTCTCACCTTCGCGAGCCTGGCGATGGTCGTCGCAGCGCTTTCACCAAGTTACGACTATTTCGTGTTTTACCAGACGCTCGTCCTCACACCCATGCTGTTCCTGTCCGGCGCGGTCTTCCCGGTCACCCAACTGCCCGACGCCTTTCAGCAGGTGGGGCGCTTCTTGCCGCTGGCACATTCGATCGATCTCATTCGTCCGGCGATGCTTGGCCGCCCGGCCGGCAGCGTCGGCCTGCATATCGGTGTAATTTGCATGTACGCAGTATTGCCGTTCTTCCTGTCGGCGGCACTTTTTCGTCGACGCCTGATGCGTTGACGCTACTCACGACCACTACGAGAAGGAGATATGCGATGCAGTATCGTGAACTGGGCCGCAGCGGCCCGAAGGTGAGCGCGCTCGGCTTGGGCACTATGAGTTTGGGGGGAGCAGAACGAGGAAGCCGAGGCGCACGCGCAACTGGACGCAGCCCTAGATGCCGGCATAAACTTGGTCGACACTGCCGAAATGTACCCTGTGCCACCCCGTGCGGAGACACATGGATTTGCGGAGCGCTATATCGGCAGTTGGCTACGCAAGACCCGGCGCAGGCGAGACGTCGTGCTTGCGACCAAAGCCGTCGGCCCTGTTCGAGCAGGCAAGGCAAACTTTGCCCTATGTGCGCGACGGCCGCGTCAGCTACACACGCGCCAATCTGTTCGAGGCCGTGGACACCAGCCTGCAAAGGCTCCACACGGACTATATCGACCTCTACCAACTGCACTGGCCCGACCGCAGCACCAACGTCTTTCAGTTAGTCGACTACCAGTACGAACTCGACGAGGACACGGTCCCGATCCTGGAGACGCGGAGGCGTTGGACGCACTCGTCAGAAGCGGTCGCGTTCGTCACATCGGGCTCTGCAACGAAACACCTTGGGGCCTTGCGCGCTTCCTGCATCACGCAGAAGTACATGGTTTAGCCCGCGTGATAAGCATTCAGAATCCGTACAATCTGCTTAACCTCGACTTCGAGAACGGCCTCGCCGAGATGGCTCAGCGCGAACGGGTAGGGCTTCTAGCGTATTCGCCGCTCGCGATGGGCACACTGACCGGTAAGTACCTGGGTGGGCAGCGACCAGGCGGTTCGCGGCTGAACTTATTAGGGAGATTCTTCCGCTACAGCAATGAGAGGGCCCAGCATGCGGCCCTCGCATATACAACGCTGTTTCGGGAACATAACATTGATCCAGCGCACGGCGCGTTGTCATTCTTCAGCAGCCGGCCATTCGTTGCAAGCACCCTCGTAGGCGCGACCTCCGAGCTGCAGCTAAAGCACAACATCGCCAGTGTGGAAGTCAGCCTGTCACGCGAGGTCCTCGATGGAATTCAGTCAATCTATCAGCGTTATGGAACGCCGTCCCCATGATTCGGGTATTGGCCTCCTGGTACAAATCACGTCGCCGATCGGGTCCCGTGAGCCGTATTGTGAGAACCAGGACAAAGAGCCGAGCGGGTTGAAACCGGACACTCACGCCGGCCTGCGCGACCAGACGGGTCATGGTGCTGTCCCGCTTGATTGCAGCGTTGCATGAGCGCGGATTTAATCCCCGCCGCTTCTCAACATCATTGAAAGAGTCGGCGGAGAGATGACAGCGTGGATTCTTGTGCGGGGCGCCACCCCAAGCCTCGCGATCAATATTAGTTGGAGCCACATGCAATGACCTACCCCGTACTGTCACCTGAGCCCTTTGTAATTCTTGGGATGCCAAGGACTGGCACGCACTATCTGGAAGCATTGCTAAACGAGCATCCGAACGTGTTCAGTAACGGTGAGTTGCTCAATCCATATGATACGAAGTGGCCCGATAAGGATCGCCTGCTACATAGCGATCGCGAGCTCCTAGAACTTGCCTACCTGCGCTATCCCCCGCGGAGCGACAAGGTGACGCACGTTGGCTGCAAGATCAACGAACCTCAGTTTCACGATCGTCCGGGCTTTTTTGCCGAGCTGGCCGGTTGGCCAGGCCTGAAGGTCATCCTCGTGGTTCGCAGAAACACATTGGAATCGCTACGATCGCTGGTGCAGGCAAGGCAAACCCGCCAATGGCTGAAATTCAGCTCTGACAACGCGGCTCCGCCGCCGTGCGTCAGATTGTCAATCGCCGACTGCGAGGCCTACTTCAAGACTGCCGACAATTTCCACGCTCGGGTCGCGCACTCCTTCGCGCCGACCAACATGCTTGTGATTGAGTACGAGAGTCTTCTTCGCGAACCCGCCGCTTGCTTGGCAACGATTTGGGAGTTCTTCGGGGTTCCAGCGCTTCAGCTTTCTGGTCGCGCCATTCTTCAGCGCCAGGAAACGCGACCGCTGGACCAGACGGTACAGAATTTTCATGAGTTGCGGCTTCACTTCGCAGACGGACCTTACGCTAGATTGTTTGAGGTCGGTAACTTCTGACTGACCTTCGCGGCGGCGAGCGACAGTGCACCTCACTCAGGTGGAACCTCACTCAGGTGGAACGGTCCTGAGTCAGGCCAGTAGAGTGTCCCTATCACGACGAATGGAGCGCGACATGCTGTGTCTAGGAGTAAGTGGCGGGCTAGACAAAATTTATGAATGCGTGACCCTGCCGGCCACCGCCAGCCCGTGCCGGTTCTCCATGGTGGCGTGGCCCATATAGCAAAGCTTGGCCTCGCGTCCGGCCGCCTTGCGATAAAGCCTGCTGTCCGGATCGCTGGTACTCGCATGGGTGTCGTTCTTGCGCTTCTGGCCGTGGAAGTTGGCGCCATCATCATCGTTGCCGCTGCCGTCCTTGGGGCGAAAACTCTTCTGCGAAGCCCAAACTTCGATCAGCGTCCCGTCCACCGAAAAATGCTCGTCCGACAATAGCGATTTGACCTGAGAATGGTTCAGAAGCTTGGTCATGAACTTCGTGAACACATCGCCGTTCTGCAGCCGCGCCTACTGGGAGCTTATTAATGCGTTCAAGAGGCGGACGGGCATCCCAGTTCTGCTCAACACGTCCTTTAGCAACAATGCCGAGCCGATCGTGGATTCGGTTGCAGACGCGATTGCCGCGTTTCTGACGACAGAGCTGGATGGACTTGTAGTCGGGCCGTTCCTCGTCAAAAAGCGGGCTGCAATGCTGAAGGATTGGACTGGGCTCGCGGTTTCATTGCCGCCTTATGCACGCCTCTATCGAGTCCGCGCTTACACCGCGCTAGATCGCCAAGAGACGGTGTGCGAGATCCGTACGGGGCCCTCCAGCCGTGACGGTGTGCGTATTTCACATGATGTGTTCGATCTACTGATGCGGATCGAGGGCGAAGCCGTGCTCGGGGATCTCCTTGATACAACTACGTTCGATCAGGCTAGGCGTGAAGCTCTCGTGAAGGAACTGCGGGGATTATGGGAGCAGCGCCGCCTTAAGCTGCATCCTTCACATGCTGCTCTCGCGCATCAAGGTTGCGATCAATGCTGGAGAAAGCATAACAGGCACTCATGAATATGGCCGTGTGCATGTCCCCAAATACAGGGGCAGCTGGGCCCCAGAGGCGGGCTTATCCGGTAGCTGGGTCATGGTTGTAGTCTTGGGCGCTGCGCCACAGCAGCAGCTCTGGACGACGAGCGACCGAGCACGAGAAGTTCCATTCGACATGGTTGGTTCAATTATACGGAGATAAGCGGGTGATATAAAAGGGTTGGAACAGCTATACGGAGGTTTATCGGTAGTAAGCGCCTACGCGACGTGCGAACCGCTTGTCGCGTCGAGCCGGCGCGACGCAGCTTGCGTAGCCCCCCGAAGAACGTGGCCGCAATGGACATGCGCCTCGGTTGATGCTCGGCGTGCACCTGAGAATTCTTCTCAAAGCCAGGCAAAGATCGATAGCCATCCCGGTATGCCTGAATTCATTTCTCCAACTGGCTTTTTGCTTGCCGTCATTCCTAGAATTGGTAAAACTGATTGTTGATCGAATGCATCCACAGTCTGGATAAGTCCAGATCATGCGTTCAGGGCCTCGATGATCTAAATCTGCTCGTCGTGCTCGACGCTCGGGTGACCGAACGTAACCTTACCGCTGCGGCACGAGCATCAACCTGAGCTAGCCGACCATGAGCGCCGCCGTCGCCTGGCTACGCGCGCCTAACTCCGCGATGTGTAGAGTCGGGGAAGCCCGAGTTGGTCGAACAGTGGTTGCACAGGGCTTTCTGGATCGCCGGGTGTCCTGACATACGCCAGAACCCCGTCGATGAACCGGCCGCAGTCGCTGCACTATTTACGGTGAGAGGCCGCGAACTTGTCGCAACATCGCGCGCGGAAGGGCTCGCCGCCCCAAGTGGCTCTGCCGCACATCCAGCTCTCCATTATTTCGTGAGCGTCACGAGAGGATCGCCGTGCCCGGCCTTGACTTGCGCGGAATGCTTTGGATTGCCCGATCGGGGTGATTGACGCTGCCGCTGGGCGATGATTGGGTGCTCCCCTCTGAAGGGGGCGACGG
>NZ_JBUYEN020000091.1:0-15122 GCF_055229415.2 Bradyrhizobium sp. Leo114
GGAGATACGGTCCCATTGCGTGTCGTTCAGAACGAGCCGATCCAGAACCCCCAAGGCTTCCTCCTAAAAGAAAGCCTTGAATCACGTTCCGTCTGATTTGAGAATCCCAAGAGTCCACACAGCCTAGAGCGTGATGAGATATGGTCGAATTGTGTTCCCATGGGCGCTGCCTCTTCTCACCTCTGCCATAGGGAGAGGTCGGCGCGTAGTGCCGGGTGAGGGGATCTGCTCTATCGAGGGACCGTAACCCCTCACCCGCGCCTCCGGCGCGACCTCTCCCTTCGGGAGAGGTGAACTTGCGGCCAAGCCGATTCAACCAAATGACATCGCGCTCTAGCCAGCCAGCGCGCGAACGGCCTCGGCGACGCTATGGAAGACGTGGTTCTGCGGCAGCGTGCGATAGAGGCCGAAGCGCTCAAATGCCTGTTGGGCGCGGGTCGATTCGAGGCGAGCGATCGCGACCGTCACGCCTTCCTCGCTGCATTCACGGAACAGCGCGAGCAGCGTTTGGGCGGCGGTGAAATCGATCTCCACGATGCCGCTGGCTTCGATCACCAGCAGCCTGGGCGTCGATGTTGCCGTCTTGATGATCTTCAGCGCGTCGGTACGAAAGCTCGAGGCATTGAGAAACGACAGCGGCGCCTGCAGGCCGACCACGGCAACTTTCGGGTCGCGCTCGCCCCTGATGTTCGGATTGGCCGGCCACCAGATCGTGGTGTCCGGTACGCGGTCGAATACGACGAGCCGCGCCTGCGTCGTGCTCCAGATGCCATGGAGCAGCGAGAGCGCGATGCCGACGGCGACGCCTTGCTCGATCGGCAGGATGATGATCGAAGCTGCCGTTGCCACCACAAGCAGAAACTCGCCGACCGACTGGTGAAAGATCGCTTCAATCTGCCTGAAGCGAATGATGCGCAACGCCACGAAAAGAAGGACGCCACCCAGCGCAGCCTCCGGAACGTGATGGAGCAGCGCGGCGCCGAACGCCAGCAGCGCCAGCACGATCGATGCGGCGAACAGTCCGGATAGCTGCGTGCGTCCGCCGGTCGCGGCCACGATGCCGGTTCGCGGCGGGCTCGCGTCCACCGGAAAGGCACCGAACAGGCCTGCAAGAAGGCTGCCGGCCCCCGCGCCGAGAAAATCGCGATCGACATCGGCAGGCTGGTCCGGATCGGAAGGAAATGCCCGCGTCGTCGCCGCGGTCTGCACCATCACGACCATTGCGATCAGGAGAGCCAATGGCAACAGCTTGACCCATCGTTCCGGCGAGATTTCAGGAAACGATGGCATCGGCAGCGTGCCCGGTACGGTGCCGACCACGCCGACCCCCTTGCTCTCCAATCCGCCCCAGATCACCGCAGCGGTCGCCGCCACCAGCGCGACGAGTGCGCCGGGAATCCTGGCGCTGATGGCCTCGGATCCGGCAACAAAGGCCAGCACGAAAAGCCCGATGCTGACGCTGTAGAGATTGGCGGCAGGAAGATGCTCCGCGATCTCGGCGATCCGCTCGAGCATCGGTCCTTTCGGTGGCGGTGCGCCGAGCACGACGGGGAGTTGCGAAACCATGATGTGGATGGAGATGCCGGCAAGAAAGCCGACGGTGACCGGGGTCGACAGCAGATTTGCAATCCAGCCGAGGCGAAACAGGCTACCGACGACCAGGATCGCGCCGACCATCAGCGCCAGGGCCGCGGCAAGCGCGAGATGCTCCGGGGAGCCGGCGGCTGCCATCAGCGCAAGCCCGCCGGCGAAGATCGGCGTGATCGTGGAGTCGGCGCCGCACGACAGAAGACGGTTGCTGCCCAGCATGGCAAAACCGAGCGAACCTGCCATGAAGGCGAAAAAGCCGATCTGGGGGGTGAAGCCGCCAAGGCGCGCAGTCGCCATCTGCTCCGGTATCGCGATCGCGGCCAGTGTCAGGCCCGCGATAAGGTCGCCGGGCAAATCGCCCGGCCGGAACGCGGCCAGCGAGCGGAAGATCGGCCAGGAGCGGCCTGCTGTCCCGGGCGTGTCCTCGGCCATCGGTCCTCGGTGCGATCAGCGCTAGCGTAAGGGCCGCCCACTATTCGACATCGTGATGCCAAAGGCCAGCCTTGCTTTGGCGCTGGCATAAGCCTCAGCCGATATTCTGCAGCGCCGGAAACGTCTCGAGCAGCCAGATGCTGACATTGGTGACGGCACCGGTGAGAAAGCCGATGCCGGTGATGATCATCAGCACGCCCATGACATGCTCGACCGTCCGCAGATGCCGCTTCATCCGCGTGAACAGTGACGAGAACTGTTCGACCGCAAATGCCGCGAGCAGGAAGGGGATGCCGAGCCCGGCGGAATAGATCGCAAGCAGCATGGCGCCCTTGGTCACGGTCGCCTCGGCTGCTGCGACCGAAAGGATGGCGGCGAGGATTGGGCCGATGCAGGGCGTCCAGCCGAAGGCAAAGGCGAGCCCCATCACATAGGCGCCCCACAGCCCGACCGGTTTCGGCATGCTCATCCGCCCCTCGCGCATCAAGATCCCGATCCGCGTCAGCCCGAGGAAGTGCAGCCCCATCACAATGATGACGATGCCGGCGACGATGGAGAGCTGCGCCGACCAGGCGCGGACCAGCCCGCCGATCAGGGAGGCGCTGGCGCCGAGCGCGACGAACACGGTGGAGAAGCCGAGCACGAACATCAAGGCCGCCGACATCACCGCGCGCCTCGAGGCTTTCATGCTCTCGTCATGGGCGACATGCTCGATGGTCGCGCCCGTCAGATACACCAGATAGGGCGGCACCAGCGGCAGCACGCAGGGCGACAGGAAACTGACTAGTCCGGCGATCAAGGCTGCCGGGATCGAAACATCGTGCATCAACTGACCTTCGAGAGCGACATCTGGCGTGGCAACCTATTGACGTGGACGGCGACAAGTTTCCAGAGATTTCATGCGCTCAAAGCCCAAGAGATCGGTCACAGGCCCGTGTCCGGGCAATGTTCGCGAATCGTCTCCGCAATTCTACGGGATAAACGCTGGACAAGCCGGTGTCGTCAGGCTCAAACTTCAATCCCGCGACAAGCCTCGGCCGTCAGCCGGGAAATAAAAATCATGCGGACGCCTGCGATTCAGAGATGGGCGCCGCAAAAAGGAAACGAACGGGAGCATCACATGGCTGTTTCACGCCGCAACCTGCTGTTGGGAAGCGCCGGCGCCTTGGGCGCCGCATCATTTTCATTCCCGAAGCCTGCCATTGCCCAATCCGAGCCGATCAAGATCGGGTGCCTCGCGGCGATCACCGGCCCGAGTTCCGCGCCGACCGTCGGTTTCAACCGCGGCATCAACTTTGCGGTGGACAGCATCAATGCGGGTGGCGGCGTCAAGGGCCGCAAGATCGAGCTCGTCATGCGCGACACGCAGGGTGATCCGACCAAGGCGGTGAACGCGACGCAGGAATTGATCAGCCAAGCCAAGGTCCACGCCATCTGGGGGCCGGTCAATTCCGGCGAAGCGCTCGCCACCACGCCGATCATGGCGCGCGCCAAGATTCCGGACATTCATCCTTGCGTGGTCGAAACCCTGATCGACACCACCAAGTATCCGAACGCTTTCCGCATGGCGCCGTCCAACAGCCAGTGGGACGACGCCGTCCGCAATTACTGCCTCAACGTGCTGAAAGTGAAGAAAGTTGCCGTCATCGGCGATACCACGGGCTATGGCGTGACCGCCGTCGGCGCCTCGGTGGCGGCGTTCAAGAAGGACGGCGCCGACGTCGTCTACCAGGCCAATATCGATGCGACCCAGCCGGACATGACGCCGGACATGCTGCGCGCCAAGAATGCGGGCTCCGAGGCCATCGTGGTCTGGAGCGTCACCACCGGCATGGAGGCGCGGATGTTCAACACCCGTGCCGCTATGGGCTGGGACGTGCCGTTCGTCGGCCATCCCTCGCTGGCCTCGGGAGAGCTCGCCGGCCTCGTCGAGAAGCCGGAGAACTGGAAGAAGGTTTACGCGGTCGGTTACAAGAGCTGCAGCTACGATGCAGCCGGCAAGCTGCCGCCAAAGAGTGAGGAGTTGGTGGCGCGCCTGGCCAAGGCGAATATTGCGCTCAACGACACGCTGTTGTGGTGGGTCGCTGGTGGCATCGACGCGATCGAGCTGATCGCCAAGGCGGTTGCCGAGAGCGGTTCGACCGAAAGCGCCGGACTCATCAAATACTGGAACACGCTGTCGAAATATCCCGGCTATTTCGGCACCTACACCTTCACGCCGACGCAGCATAACGGCTATCCGACCGAAGAGATCGTGATGTCGGAGGCCTCTACCGCCAAGAACGGCACCTTCGCACTCGCGCCGGGCTATACATAGGCCGGCGGCAGAGGGTGCATCCCATGCTCGCCTCGATCCTCGCATCCGGTCTCGCGGCGGGCGCGATCTACGCGCTCGTCGGCGTCACCTACAACACGATGTTCTCGACCTCGCGGGTGATGAGTTTCACCGCAGGTCAGCTTGCCATGCTGGGCGGCGTGCTCGGCTCGATGTTCACCTTGAAGATGGGCATGCCCATCATCGTGGGCTTCGTGCTGACGCTGGCCGCGTGCGCGATCGTCGGCATCATCACCGAATTCGTCGCGGTGCGGCCGGTTTTGAAGAGTCTCGACCAGCATCTCTATGTGCTTTCGACGCTGGCGCTGGCCTTGATGATCCAGCAGGTCGCGGCGATCAAATGGGGCACCGAGCCGCAGCCGTTCCCGCGCGTGATCGGGCTCGGCAGCGGCGTCTGGGACGAGAAGTTCTGGCTGCCGGTGGTTGCCTGCGCGGTGACGATCGTGGCGCTGGAATATCTCTACCGCCGCACGCTGGTCGGCCGCGCCTTCGTCGCGATCGCGGAGGATAATTTCGCGGCGAGGGCGCTCGGTCTTCCCGAACGCAATCTGCGGGTCGCAAGCTATGCGCTTGCCGGGGTGATCGGCGGCATCGCCGGTTTCTCCGGCGGCCAGCTCCTGCTGGCGTTCTTCGCCAATGGCGCGCTGCTCAATTTCTACGGCTTCGTGCCGGTGGCGCTCGGCGGCCTCGGCAACAACCGCGGCGCCATCTTCGGCGGGCTCGCGCTCGGCCTGTTCCAGCAGGCGGCGAATTTCCTGGTCGGCGGCATCTTCTCTTCCGTTGCCGTGTTCACTCTGTTCATCGTGGTCCTCTTGGCGGCGCCCCAAGGCCTGTTCGGCGGAACCACGGCGCGGAGGGTGTGATGACGGCTGTCACTGCAACCTCTGCCCAAACTGAAAGCGGCGCCTGGCGCGCCGCCTTGCCGCACGTCGCGCCGTTCCTCGGCATCCTCACGCTCGCATTGCTGCTGCCGTTTGTCAGCAACGACTATTGGGCGCTGATCGGCACGCGCATGGCGATCTATTGGGTGCTGGTCTCCGGCCTCAACCTCGTGGTCGGCTTCGCGGGCCATCTTGCGATCGGCTATGTCGCGCTATTGACGCTAGGTGCCTACACGACGAGCGTGCTCGTCGCCGGCAATGTCACGCCGGCAGTGCCGGTTTTCCTCGCGCTGCCGATTGCCGGCTGCGTCGGTGCGCTGTTCGGCGTGATCGTCGGATTGCCGGCGTTGCGCCTGCGCACCTTCTATTTCGCGATGTCGACGCTCGGTTTCGCCACCATCGTGACGCAGATCGCGCTGGCCTGGCAGAGCGTGACCGGCGGCGGCATCGGCATCGCCGGTCCGGAATTCCCGCCGCCGTTCGATACGCCGTGGGGCTTCTACGCACTCTGCGTCGCGTTCGCGGCGGTCGCCACCTGGATGAGCGCCAACATCGCCCGCAGCCGATTCGGCCGCGCCCTGATCGCGGTGCGCGACGCCGAGGTGGCGGCGGAAGCGACCGGCATCTCCAAGCCGAAGATGCTGATTGCGATCTTCCTGTTTGCGGGCGCGCTGGCCGCGATCGCCGGCGGATTGTTCGCGACGCTGCAGACCTACATCACGCCCGATGCCTTCACCTTCGACCTGTCGGTGCTGTTCTTCATCGCGATCCTGATCGGCGGCCGCGGCTCGATCCTGGGGCCGATGCTCGGCACCATCATCCTGACCATCCTGCCCGAGATTGCCGCGCCGCTGGCGGCATGGTCGACATTCCTGTACGCCGTGCTGCTGCTCGTGATCGTGCTGGTGATGCCCGGCGGCATCGCGGCGCTGCTCGACTTCCGCAACCGCCGTCCGCTTGCCAGCAACCGCGCCATCGTGCCGCGTCCGGCCGTTCTCGCCGACATCGTCCGCCGCCGCAGCGGGGGCAAGCACCTGAAGCTGCGCGACATCGCGCTGAGCTTTGGCAATGTGAAGGCGATCGACGGGCTCGACCTCGACGTAGCGCCAGGCGAGATCCACGGTCTGATCGGCCCGAACGGCAGCGGCAAGACCACGACGCTCAACGTCATCTCCGGCTATTACGCCGCTAAGGCCGGCACGATGACGCTGGGCGATGACATGCTGCCGCCGGGCCTGCCGGCATTGCGCGCAGCTTGCGGCATTGCGCGGACGTTCCAGACCCCGCGCGTGATCGGCGAGGCCTCGGTGCTGGAGAACGTGATGATCGGCGGCTCAGTGGAGGGCAGGGCGACCTTCGTCGAGGCGATGCTGTCGGCCCCGCGCAATCGCGAGGACGAGCGGATGCTCGCGGCGAAGGCGCGGGCGCTGCTCGGCGTGGTCGGGCTGGAGACGCTGGCGGAGGTGCGCGCCGACCGCCTGCAGCACAGCGAACTCCGCTTCATCGAGATCGCGCGTGCCTTGATGCTCGATCCCGATTTCCTGCTGCTAGACGAGCCCGCGGCCGGCCTCTCCAATGACGAGATCGAACGGCTGGCGTCCCTGATCAAGGCGATTAGCGCACGCGGCACCGGTGTCCTGCTGGTGGAACACCACGCCGATCTTATCTTCGACATCTGCCACCAGGTCACCGTGCTCAATCTCGGCCGCACGCTGGCGGCGGGCACGCCGGCCGAGATCCGCGTTCACAAGGAGGTGGTCAGTGCGTACCTCGGCGGCTGAACCTCTGCTCTCCGTGACCGCGCTGGAATCCGGTTACGGCAAGATCCGCGTGCTTCATGGCATCGATTTCCAGGTCGCCGCCGGCGAGGTGGTGGCGCTGCTCGGGCCCAACGGCGCCGGCAAGACCACCATGCTGCGCGCGCTGTCCGGATTGCTGCCCGTGACCGCGGGACAGGTGCGCTTCGACGGCCGCGACATGACCAACGCGACGCCGCGGGACGCCGCGCGTGCCGGCCTCGTGCATGTGATCGAGGGCCACCGTGTGTTCACGCAAATCTCCGTCACCGACAATCTGCTGCTTGCCGGCTACGACGTGCCGCGCGCCGAGCGTGCGCAGCGCGTCGAGGAAGCGCTGGCGTATTTCCCCGAGATCGCCGAGAAGCGTCACGAGCGCGGCGGCGCGCTGTCGGGCGGGCAACAGCAGATGCTCACCGTCGCGCAAGGCCTGGTACGCCGCCCGCGGCTGTTGATGCTCGACGAGCCCTCGGCCGGCCTGTCGCCGGTGCTGGTCGATCGGGTCCTCAACGTCATCGGCAGCTTGCGCGCACAGGGCACCGCGGTTTTGCTGGTCGAGCAATTGCTGGAGAAGGCGCTGGCCACGGCGGACCGCGTCTACGCCCTGGTGCAGGGGAATATCGTGCTGGAAGCGTCGACCGAGGAAAGCAATCTGGCGCAGCGGCTGGAGCGCGCCTATTTCGGCCATGAGAGCCACGCGCTGGTGACCCCTTGATGCGGCTTCCCTTCTTCTACGGCTGGATCATCATCGCGGTGACCTTCGTCACCATGGCGATCGGCGTCAATGCGCGCACTGCGTTCTCGCTGTTCTATCCGCCTGTTCTCAGCGAGTTCGGCTGGGATCGCGGCGTCACCGCCGGCGCGTTCTCGTTCGGCTTCGTGGCCTCCGGCATCGCCAGTCCGTTGATCGGCCGCCTGATGGATCGCGCCGGCCCGCGCGCGGTGATGGAACTCGGCGTCGCGCTGATGGGCGCAGGGTTCCTGCTGGCGCCGCTGACGACGCAGCCCTGGCATCTCTATCTCAGCATCGGCGTTCTCGTCGGCGCGGGCAGCGTCTGCCTCGGCTATTCCGGTCAATCATTCTTTCTGCCGAACTGGTTCATCCGCCGTCGCGGTCTCGCGATCGGGATCGCCTTTGCCGGTGTCGGCATCGGCTCGGTGACCTTGCTGCCGTGGGTGCAGCACATGATCGAGGGTACCGGCTGGCGCACTGCCTGCACGGCGATCGGCATCCTCGTGCTGGTCGTGCTCGCGCCGATCAATCTATTGGTGCGAAAACGCCCTGAAGATATCGGGCTACTGCCGGACGGCGACGCCGCGCCGACCGCCACTTCGGCAAAGCCGGTGTCGAACATCGTCGATCCCGTCTGGGCCGGTACCGACTGGACGCTGTCCCGGGCGCTCCGCACCGCGCGCTTCTGGTGGATCGCGCTCGGCTATTTCTGCGGACTTTACATTTGGTACGCGGTGCAGGTGCATCAGACCAAATTCCTGCTCGACATCGGCTTCAGCCCGAATGTCGCCGTGTGGTCGCTTGGCGTCGTCAGCCTGCTCGGCATTCCCGGCCAGATCTGGCTTGGCCATCTCTCCGACCGGATCGGGCGCGAAACGGTGTGGGCGATCAGTTGCGCTGGCTTTGCGATCTGCTTTGCGAGCCTGATGGCGTTGAAATATGCGCCTGTGTTGCCGCTGGTCTATCTGATGGTGTTCACGCAAGGCGCGCTCGGCTACGGCCTGACCTCGGTGATGGGGCCGGTCGTGGTCGAGATCTTCCAGGGCAGGCATTACGGCAGCATCTTCGGAACCATCATGCTGGCCGCGCTTGCGGGGGGCGCCGCCGGCCCGTGGGCGACGGGACTATTGTATGATTTCACCGGCAGCTACACGGCGGCCTTTGCGATCAGCATTGCCGTGAGCGCGTTGTCCGCCTTCGCGATCTGGCAGGCTTCGCCGGGAAAGGTCCGTGCCGTGGCGGGCCGTTTGCACACGTTGCAAAGCCGTAGCCCGGGTGAAGCGTCAGCGTAACCCGGGGCCGCTCGCGCGCTGACGCAGGGTCCCGGGTTACGCTAGCGCTCCACCCGGGCTACAGCTACGGCGCGGTCGGCGCTCCCGATCGTGCGCTGCAGATCGCCGATCGCGCGCAGGAAGCTGTCGGCGGGCGTAGTCTCCGGATCGATCAGGCGGTGCAGGCGAAAGCCGTCCTCGAGCGCCAGCACGATTGCGGCGGTCCACGCCGCATCCAGCCGGCCGTTCCTGCCGCTATCCTTCCGCGCGGTCTCGATGATGTCGGTGACCAGCTTGCGCCGGGCGCGCAGGCGCTTTGCAAGTTCGGGCCGGCGCTTCTCCGCGCGTGCGACGAACAGGATCATCTCCATGTGCAGAAGCGGCGAGCGGCCGAGCGGATCCTGCCTGGTGCGGTCCATGTGCTTCAACGCGTCGATGAAGTCGGCGAGGTTGGTGTGTTGAGCAAGCAGGTCGAGGTTGCGCCGGATCGATTGCTCGACATGGTCCTCGAGCATCGCGATGATGAGTTCTTCCTTGCTCTTGAAGTTCGAATAGAACGCCCCGCGCGTGAAACCGGCGGCGGCCGCGATCGCCTCGATGCTGGCGCCGCCGATCCCCTGTTCCTCGAATACGCGCGCCGCCGCCTCGAACAGCTTTTCGCAGGTATCGTCCCTGGTCGGTCTGGTCCTGACTCTTGACATCGGCCCTGTTTAGGCCACAATGCAACTCGATACAAGAGTGTATCGAGTTTCAGGGGGGAAACGCTTGGGTCCGCACGAAGCGGCGACCGGTAGCGTTCAATGTGAAATCGTCGCAACGCGGCAACCGATTGAGGTCACCATGAACGAGCAAGCTCGGCCAGCGAACAGCGATCCGCTGTTCAATCCCCTGGCGCCGGAATTCATCCGCAATCCCTATCCACATTACGAGCGGCTGCGCACCGAGGACCCGATGCATGTCACGCCGTTCGGCGCTTTCGTCGCGAACCGTCACGCGGAGGTGAGCTTCGTGTTGCGCGACAAGCACTTTGGCAAGGACTATGCCGGCCGCGCCATACGCCGCTACGGGCCAAAGGCCATGGAGGACCCGGTCTTCCGCAGCATGAGCCAGATGATGCTGCAGCAGGATCCGCCTGATCACACCCGTCTGCGCGGCCTTGTGGTGAAGGCATTCACGGCGCGCCGGGTCGAGGACATGCGGCCGCGGATTCAGGAGATCGTCGATCAGACGCTCGATCGTGTCATCCCGCAGGGCAGGATGGACTTGATCGAGGACTTTGCGTTCCGCCTGCCGGTGACGGTGATCTGCGACATGCTCGGAATCCCCGAGGAGCATCGCGAAACGTTTTATACCGGCGCGCGCGACAGCGGGCGCATCCTCGAACCGGTGCCGTTGTCGCCTGAGGAGATCAAGCAGGGCAACGCCAGGACCAAGATGTCGGAGATGTATTTCCAGCAGCTCTTCGAGCTGCGGCGGAAGCAGCCCGGCGACGACCTGACGACGCAGCTCGTGCAGGCGGAGGAGGATGGCCACAAGCTCAGCAACGAAGAGCTGACCGCCAACATCATCCTTCTGTTCGGGGCCGGGCACGAGACGACCGTCAACCTGATCGGCAACGGCCTCTTGGCGCTGCACCGCAATCCCGATCAGCTCGCGCTGCTCAAGGCCAATCCCGGCCTGATCACCAACGCGATCGAGGAATTCCTGCGCTATGATTCCTCCGTGCAAATGACCGGGCGCGCGGCTCTGGAGGACATCGATCTCTGCGGCAAGCGCATACCCAAGGGCGAGGCCGTGCTGTGCCTGCTGGGCTCGGCCAACCACGATCCGGCTGTCTATCCCGACCGCCCGGAACGGCTCGATATCACCAGGCCCAACGTGAAACCGCTGTCCTTCGGCGGCGGCATCCATTTCTGTCTCGGCGCCCAATTGGCGCGGATCGAGGCCGAGATCGCGATCTCGACGCTGCTCCGCCGCCTGCCGGAGCTGCGGCTGGATGACGCGGAAAATCCACAGTGGCGGCCGACCTTCGTGCTGCGGGGGCTACGGCGCCTGCCGGCGAGCTGGTAACCTTCTCGACCCTCGCCAGCGGGTGCAGCGCGATACCGCTGTGACTTCGCCATACTTCTCTCTATATACTGGGCTGCTCCGGCGCTGTATTGGCCACGTGCGCCGCGGGGCGGGCTCAAAGGGAGACACCGTGCAGACGACGCTGCTCGGCCTGGCAATCGCGTTCATTCTTGCGCTGATCGCCGCGCTGGTCGGACCGTACTTCATTGACTGGAACCAGTTCCGTCCGCAATTCGAGGCAGAGGCGACGCGAATCATCGGCGCGCCCGTGCGCATCGGCGGCGAGCTTGACGCGCGGCTACTGCCGGCGCCGCAGCTTCGGCTGCGTTCGGCCGTGGTCGGCGGCGGCAATGATCGCGGCAAGATCCGGGCCGACAAGCTCGACGTCGAATTCAGCCTGGGTTCGCTGATGCGCGGCGAATGGCGCGCCACGCAGCTCACCGTCAATGGCATGTCGGTGGATCTCGGTCTGGACCAGAAGGGACGGATCGACTGGCCGGCCTCGCAGGGCACGTTCGACTTCGCCTCGCTGGCGATCGATCGCGTCAACCTCACCGGCCGCATCGCCCTGCATGACGCCGCGAGCCCTGGCACGCTGGAATTGAGCGACATCGCGTTCAGCGGCGATGTCCGGTCGCTTGCCGGCGCGATCCGCGGCGACGGCAATTTCACGTTCGACGGCTCCCGCTATCCGTTCCGGATCTCCTCCGGCCAGAGCGCCGACGGCAATGGCACCCGCGTGCATGTCAACATCGACCCCGGCCAGCGCCCGCTCGCGGCCGATCTCGACGGCATACTCACCTTCGAGGCCCGCGCGCCGCGCTTCGAAGGCGTGCTGGCGCTGGCCTCGCCGCCCGCATCAAAGAAGGACGCGGCCGCGGCGACGCCCTGGCGTGTCGGAGCCCGGATCAAAGCGGATTATTCGGCGGCGCGGCTCGACCAGATCGAGGTCAGCTATGGCAATGACGAGCGCGCGCTGAAGCTCGCGGGCGCAGGCGGCATCCATTTCGGCGCTTCGCCGCTGCTGCGCGCCTCACTCTCGGCGCGGCAACTCGATGTCGACCGCTTTGCCGCGAAGGACAACAATGCTGAGCCGATTCATGCGCTGCCGGCGCTGCGCGCTCTGCTGTCGGGCGTTCCCCACGTCGCGCTGCCGTCCCAGATCGAATTCTCGTCCGAGCAGATCATGCTCGGCGGGCGGCCCTTGCAGGATATCGCCGCCGAGCTTCACGGCGACGACAAGGGCTGGACAGTGCGGCGGCTCGACTTCCGCGCACCGGGCGCCACGCGCGTCTCGCTCAGCGGTGCTGGCCCGCAAAGCGCCCAGTCGGACAGCTTCAAGGCGGCGCTCAATGTCGAGTCGTCCGATCCCGATGCGCTGATGGTGTGGCTGCAGGGCCGTAGCGATCCGCCGTCTCGCAATCAAAAACCGCTCAAGCTGCGTGGCGACGTCACGCTCGCCGCAACCGGCTTTGCGGTCGATGCCATGAAGGCCGAGATCGACGGCGGTGCGATCACCGGACGTGTCGCGGTGTCGTATCCCACCGGCAATCGCGGCGCGAAGGTCGACGCCACCGTGAAGGCCGACCGGCTGGATCTCGATGCGGCCACCGCGGTCATACGCTCGCTGGCGGGACCGCAGGCCGAATGGCCGGAGGAAGCGCAGCTCTCGCTTGACATCGCTCGCGCGATGTCGGCCGGGCAGGAGCTGCGTCCGCTGCAGGCCAAGCTTGCCTTTGGACCGAAGATGGTCTCGCTCGAGCGACTTAAGATTGGGCAGCCGGACAGCGTGACGATCGAGGGCACCGGCAATTTCGATCGCATCAACGCGACCGGAAAGCTCGCGCTCGACGCAAACGCGGCCTCGTTCAGCCAGTTGACTGGTCTGGTCTCGTCGTTCGCACCGTCAGCCGCATCGCGCTTCAACACACTGGCTGCGATCCCCGGTCCGGCGCGGCTGAAGCTCGCGCTTGATCTCGACAAGGGACAGGCCGATCGCGGCAACCTTCGCGCCGCGCTGGAGCTCGACGCGGCGCAGCTCAAGGGCACCGCTACGGTGACAGCGAAGCCGCAGGTCGCAGCGATCCGCAGCACCGATCTCGATGCCCTCAGCCGCAGCGATCTCGGCGTCGACGCCAGATTTTCAGCGGGGCAGGGGCGTGCAATGCTCGCGCTGCTCAACCTCGATCGAGTCATCGCCATCGGCGACGGCCCCGCGCAATTCGAAGGCTCGATCAACGGCGCCTGGCGCGCGCCGTTGCGGCTGAAGGCGAGGATCTGGGGCGCGGGGCTTGATGCGGACGCCGAAGGCGCAGCCGAGCCATGGGACGAGGCGAAGAAAGCCAGCATCAACCTGCGGGTCAGGAGCGCCGACATCAGTCCGCTGCTCGATCTCAAGCCGTCGGACACCCCGGTGAACGGCGTCCGCCTGTCGTCGCGCGTCTCACTTGCCGGCAACAAGCTCTCGTTCGACGATCTCGACAGCATCATCGGCGGCTCGCGACTGCGTGGCCGGGTTGCGCTCGCCATGGGGGAGGAGAAGAACATCGAGGGTGAGATCGGGCTCGACCAGGTCGCGCTTGCACCGGTGTTTGCGTTTGCGATCGGTGCCGGCGGACATGATTCGACCGAGCCGCTCGGCGGGGGCATCATCAAGGGCTGGCGCGGCAACATCGTCTTCCAGGCGTTGCGCGGCGAGCTGCCGGGCGGCAGCGAAGTGCAGCCGGTGAGCGGCACGATCAAGAGCGATGGCCAGGCGCTGACCTTTGAGGCCCTCAAGGGCAAGATCGGCGGCGGCGATCTTAGCGCCGCCATCGATGCAAGGCCGAGTGCGAATGGCATCACCGTCAATGCGAGCGTGCAGCTTAGCGGCGTTGACGGAACGGCGTTGCGCTACCGAAATCTCAACATGCCCAAGGGGCGCGCCTCGCTGCAGATGACATTGATGAGCCAGGGCCGCAGCGCGTCGGCGCTGGCTGGCGCGCTGTCCGGCAGCGGCACGGTCGCGCTTGAAAGTGCGCGCATTGCCGGGCTCGATCCGCGTGCCTTCGACGCTGCGATCCGCGCCAGCGAGAACGGGCAGGTTTCGGATGACGCTAGGCTGAAGCAGATCGTCGAGCAGGCGCTCGCAAACGGCGTGCTGTCGGTCGCCTCAGCCCAGCTTCCGTTCAACATTCGCGACGGGCGGATCCGCATCGGCGCCAGCACGCTGGCGGCCAATGGCGTCAATGCCACGATCTCCGGCGGCTACGACATTCCGGCCGATCAGGCCGACATCCGCGCCGTGCTGGTGCCGATCGCGATCACCGCGGCGAGCCGGCCGGAAATCCAGTTGCTCGCGGTGGGCACGCCCGACGGGCTCACCCGCAGCGTCGATGTCGCGGCGTTATCGTCGTGGCTCGCGGTACGCGCGATCGACCGCGAGACCAGGCGATTGGATGCGATTGAGCGCGGCGAGCCGCCTCCAACGTTCCAGCCGACGCCGCCGCTGATCCCGCCGCAGGAGCCGGCGGAAGCTCCCGATGCAAGCGCGACGATCCCACCGACAGCAACTGACGTGCCGATCCCGGGCCGCGATCCGCGCAAGGGAGCCCAAAAGCCGAAAACGAGCGCACCGCGTCCGCCGCAGGTCCAACCTCCGGCCAGCGCGCCAGCCGCCAATCCGCCCGCGTCAGTCGCGAGCCAACCGCAGCTCGCGCCATTGCCGCCGCCGATCGACGTCAAGCCGCCGCCGGGCGCTGCGAAACCAAAACCCCGTCCGCCGCTCGCACTGACGCCCCAGGTCGCCAACCCACCATCGCGTCCGGCGGCGCAGAATTAGAGCGCGATTAAGGTCAGGGTCGAACTGCGTCCGCGACCGAGGCTGCGCTCCCTCTCCCCGTTCTTAAGGCAGGGGAATCGCATATGGATTTGCGGCCTCTATTGCGTTGTTTTGCAGGATGGATTCTGAGAGCGGCTCCCACAAGGCGGAGGGAGTCGTATGGGGAAGTTCAAGAAGGCTTTTCGGCGGTTGTC
>NZ_JBUYEN020000092.1:0-14555 GCF_055229415.2 Bradyrhizobium sp. Leo114
TGGTCGCGTTGCGGCCGAACAAGATCAGCGCGCAGGATCCGCCATCGACATGGTGGCCGGGCGAACGCTAAGGACATCTGATGTGCAATCTCTATTCGATAACCACCAACCAGGAAGCAATCCGCGCTGTTCCGGGTCGTAAACCGCTACGTCGGCAACCTGCCGCCGATGCCCGGCGTCTTTCCTGATTATCCGGCCCCCGTGGTACGCAGTGCCGCGGCCGGCCGCGAGATGGTGCTGATGCGTTGGGGCATGCCGCCGCCGCCGCGAACCGGCGGCCCGCCCGTACCAACATCCGCAACACGTCCTCGCCGCATTGGCGCGGCTGGCTCAAGCCGGAGAACCGGTGCCTAGTCCTTTCAACAGCTTCGCCGAATACGCGCCAGAGCCGAACCCGGAAACGAAGAAGAAGGATGTCGTCTGGTTCGCGCTGAACGATGACCGGCCGCTCACAGCGTTTGCCGGGATCTGGACCGAGTTCAAGGGCGACCGGGGCAACAAGTCGAAGCCGATTCCGGGCCCTCACCTCGTCTATGGCTTCCTGACCACCGAGGCGAACGCTGTCGTCAAACCGATCCATGACAAGGCCATGCCGGTCATCCTGACGACGGATGAAGAACGCGAATGTGTGGCTGCGCGCGCCGTGGGATGAGGCCAAGGCGCTCCAGCGGCCGCTGCCGGATGATGCTCTGGAGATAGTGCTGCGAGGCCCTGACAAGGAAGATAGGATCGCCGCATAGGGTTCGGTAAATTTCTTCGAGATGGAGCTAACGGGCCAGAACACCGAGCGCTCCTCGACTTGATCGGCACGCTGATCGATGACTGATCGCACGCGGCCGCCCGTCGTCCATCGACGGACGATCAGGCCCACTTATCTTCTTCGCGGCGGGCTTCGTCCTCATTGAGGCGCTCGGCCACGTCATCAGCGACAGGTGAATCTTCAGTGGTCGCGATCGGCGTGCCGTCCTGCTTCGTGATCTTTTTGCCTTCGGCATGCACTGGAAAATCATCGGGCTTCAGCGGCTTCTTTGAAGTCGACATCGCGTCTCCCTCCTGTGAGCCGACACAATAGCACGCGCTCCAAGAAACGGGGCCAGGACCCTCGCTTAGCTAGGTGCGTCCACTTCGGGACACGCGCTCACTCGTTTTCATCCTCGCTAAGTTCCCGCTCTGCCTGTAACCAGAACTCTAGATCCCGGCCCGTAGGCCGCCCGTGCTGTTCCCAGAGTTCGTGGGCACGAGCCCTGGTTGCTTGCTTGGACCGCCGCGCAGCTAAGCGCCGTTGCAGGCTCTCCCCCAGATCCTCGACGAACGCCTTGAGCCGCTGATAGGTCGTTTGGTCGGTTATCTCGGAAGCAAGCCGCTTCGCCTGTGCGAGTTGACGCTCTAACTCTCGGCGATCGGTACTCTGGCTCATGGCCGCCTCCGCCTAGTTAAAACGGCGGCGGCAAAATCGTTCATTTTCAGTTTGCCTCTTCGGGAAGCCGGATCACGAGGCGCGACCCGCTCCACAGCTCGACGCGGTGGCTATCGACCAGCCGCCGAGCCCTTTCGATCGCTACTTCATCATTAGGGCAAACCATCGGTTCAAAGGCGATGATATGGCCGTCCGGCCCGACGGTGTAGGCCCGGTACTCCGGCATGGCTACCGCGGCGCCCGCGCGCAGGGCGAGCTAAGCCATTCATCAATGCGCGAGGCTGTTTCGCTTTGCCGCGCCCTTCGCAGGAGGTTTTCACGCTCTTTCGCGGGCGGCAGTTTTTTGGCTTGCTGGCGGGCCGCCTTAGCGTGTTCGACCAAGCGATCGCGAAGGGACAAAACTTGTTTGAAACGGCGCCGCTTCATGCGCGCTCCATCCTTAATGCAGGCGGGAGCACAACACTCTCAGTCACCGCTAAATGGCCTTGGGATGGGCCGGTGATGAAGCGAGCCTACGCCCAATCAGTGCTGGCTTCGGTCTAAAAGTGCACACAGCCTCGGTGTGCAGTTTCTGAAGCAGAAGGAACTATGAGGCCGGCCAGGAGTCGAATCTGCGCCTCCGGCAAAAGCAGCCCGAGCCGGAGGAAAACCTCGGCGAGGTCAACGTCGGGCTCTGTTTGCGTCGAAAGGTGGAGAAAGTGACCTACATCCACGAACGGAAGGTGCTCACCGCAGCCCAGCGTGAGGCTCGACGGGCCTTCAAGGAAGCGGACACCAAAGTAGCGATGTCCGAGTATGAACGCGCTCAACAGGTATTCCATGCAAACCACGAGCGCCTAAAGGCGGAACGATTGGCTCGAGAGGCCGAAGCCGCGCGGAAGCTCAAAACCTGATGGATGCACGAAGCGGCACCTACGTGAAGATCACGCCTGAGGGCGCCGATCTGTTCGCGTAAGTCACTACAATAGGGTCCCTCGACTAGGATCATTCCGATCTCCGGTCATCGTCATCGGACCGATTGGCGGTGAAGTTCGCGGTCAACGAAACAGGCCGCCATTGTAATCTATACGAAGCAAAGCTCTTTGGCGTGTCAGCAATCCGGCATTCCCGCCGGACGTGCTGACGCATTTCCAGTGGAGCCGGTTGAGCCAGCGCCAGAACCGGTTGGGCCCGGCATGGTTGAGCCCACAGTCGTTTCGGGTGCCTTTTCCGACGATGATGCACCAGCGGCAGTCGGGTTCTTTTCGCGAATGATGTTGCTGCTGACATCCCAGCATTGCTTGGGCGTGACGCCCTGATCGCGGTTTGCTGTAACGCCCGTTCCTTGTGCGTTTGCGAAGCTGGTGACTGCCAAAAGGGTGGCGGCGCCACAAACCGAAGCGAAATAGATCGTCTTCATGGTTCTTTCCTTCTCACTCATCTGACTGCGGGCGCTCAGTGAACCGGTGGACGCCTGAGAGCGGCCCCGATAGCCTGACTGCCGTCGGCAGCCAAGTCGCCCCCGAATGAGGGTCGCTGTGCTAGCCTCAGCCATTCTTCGGAAAGCCGCAGCAGTTGCTGCTTATCTATCGGACAAATCGTCTTCGCAGCTTGTTGCCGGTATTGCTCGGCTCGCGTCCGGCAAATATCTCCGTGCTCACCCATGACCTACACTGCCTGGGCGCTCGCTCCCTGGCGCCGATTGGCCCGCATCAACTTCAATTCAGCCGGCCGGTTTAACGTTCCTAGCCCTCCGACTCCGGCTAATTCGGGCTGAAGCTGAGACGCCTCGGCTATGAAGCCGAGGCCCCAGGGGTCGGCGGCTGGCTGGCCGCTCGATTGGCACGGTATGGACGCTGATAATGTAATGCGGGCCGAGCCGTTCCTATCTCTTGCGCGCGAGACGCTTCTCGACCCGCCTGCGGCTGTGCCAACCTTCTTCACCGCCTTCTTCACGGCGGTGGCCGATTACGGGTCTTCTTGGATTCGTAGCTGACTTCGTGCCGCTGCCGGCCGGCAACCCGCGCCCGGTCCTGCTTGCGGCCACGCGTCGTCTGCTTCTTCGATTTTGCTATTCCGGCCTCCCTTGCTGTCATGACGCAACGCGGGAAGCGGTTTTACGGTTCGGGCCGTCGGAACGATTCGCCCTACGCTCGCTTGAATCCGCCTTCGTTGCGTGGAGTTTTCCGAGTGGCGTTTCAGCGTAAGAAGCCGGCGGCGATCGGCACCAAAGCGCCATACCCGGGCTTTATTGAGCCGGCTTTAGCGACGCAGGTCGAGCGCGTGCCTTCCGGGACGCGCTGGATTCACGAGATCAAGTTCGATGGCTATCGCGTCCAGCTTCACATTGCCAACGACGACATCAAGGTATTCACCCGGCGGGGAAACGACTGGACCAAGCGCTTCAAGAAGATTGCCACCGATGCCTATGTGATCAATGCCGGCTCGGCGATCATCGACGGCGAGGTCGTGGTGCCGTCACCGGACGGCACCACCGATTTCTCGGTCCTGCAGAACGAGCTAAAGGGCAAGTCCGCCACGATCGTGATGGTGGCCTTCGATCTGCTCTACCTCAATGGCTACGATCTTCGGAAGCTGCCGCTGGTTGAACGTAAGACACATCTCAAGAAGCTGATAGATCGGACACCAATCCAATTCAGCGAAGGCTTTGAACTCGACGGACGCGAAATGTATCAGCACGCCTGCAGGGTCGGGCTTGAGGGCGTGGTCTCAAAGGTGCGAGCCAGCCGTTACGCATCGGGCCGCGGTGGGGACTGGGTGAAGGTGACTTGCCGACAACGGGAGACGCTGACCATCGCCGGCTTCGCCCTGGACGAAGGAAAATGGGATGGGATCTATCTCGGCCGGCGCAAGGGCGATGCGCTGGTCTACGCAGGCAAGGTCGATCATGGCTTCGATAAGGCATCGGAGACCGAGCTACGTAAGCGATTGAAGCCGCTGATCCGCAAGACCCAGCCCTATAGCAAGCGCATCGCGCACAAAGGCATCTGGGTTGAACCGAAGCTTCTCGCCGAAATCGAGTACCGCGCCAAGTCGGCCGCGGGCAAGGTGCGGCACCCATTCTCTAAAGGCCTGCGGGAGGATCTATGATGGACGGCCGGAAGTTCCTGACGAGCGGCAGTGCAGGGGCAAATCTCGCTTGCTGCCGGGATTCCCAGGCGCGATATCTACGACGGATCCAGCTCCATCTGAATAAGGGAAAGGCGAAGGCCTACACTCGAACCGGCCTGGACTGGACCAAACGCTTCCCCTGGATTGTCGAGTCCGCGCTGAGGCTCAAGACGGAGCTTCGTTCTGGACGGCGAGACCGTCGTCTTCGGGATCGACGGCATCTCCGATTTCGACGCGCTGCATTCGAGGCGCCACGATCATGAAGCCCAGTTTCTGCGCCTTCGACATGCTGGCCGGGACGGCGACGACTACCGGCGGCTGCCGCTGTCGATGCGCAAGACCAATCTGGCGCGGTTGCTCGCCCGCCGGCCCGAGGGCATTTTCGTCGCCCCGTTCGAGCAAGGCGAGATCGGCCCGGATCTGTTCCGTCATGCCTGCATCATGGGCCTGGAGGCCATGGTCTCTAAGCTCAGCGGACGACCCTACATCGGAGGCCGCTGCACGTACTGGATCAAGGTCAAGAATCTGAAGCATCCAGCCTATCACCGCGTGCAAAATCAATTCTGACCTGCACCTCGTCCCCTTGGTTTCACTGGGGACCTTTAACCCAGGTTATTGATCTCGCGGGTCAGCGAGGCAGCATGCTGGGCGTTGATGGAGAGGCCCCCGCTTCTTTTTCAACGACCCCTGCTATCCGTGAAGAACTTTTGGTTGCATCAGCCCCCTGGAGAAGCCCCTCTCCGGGGGGTCTTCCTTTTTTGGTCCGCCCGCGCCCTCACCAATCCCGTTGCCACTCGATTTTTTGGATGTCGTCCAACCGGCGAAAGCTCACCCAGCTCGTGCCAGGGCTGTAAAACAAGATGCCTCGTTCTCCGATGCCGATGATGTAGGCCTTAACGTCTCGGCCTTCGTGACAATTTCCGAGAGGCCCCTTCCGGCGTTTGCGTTTGCCATGCGATTGCGAGAGAAATCAAAGGCAAGCCACCAAGCAGCGATCACCGAATAACCGAAAATGGCGAGCAACACAGTCGTGCTTGTCATCGTCCAACGCAGCCAGAGCGAATCTATCACGATAAATGCGTAGGGAACGAGGACCACATTTAATAGAACAGCCCTTGCTGGTTCGAGAAAATGTACGTAGCCGAAAGAAGCAGCAATGATCACGCAGAGCAGCACAGTGATGATGATTTTCTGTGCCCGAGTCAGATCACGCTTCGCCCGCGCTGCCATCGCGGTCGGCACGAGGAAGATTGCCACCGAGAACGCTACGGGAAAATACCCTACGGCCACCAGCAGGTGCTCGGGAATTGTGAAAAGGTCAACTCCGCTGAGCTGATAGCGACCGACCTCCCAACTGATCGCCAGCGAGCTTGCGAACAAAGGTACTACAATGAGGATCTCCTTGAGTTCAAATCGTTGCTCGGAATTATCACCCAAGGCTTCCCCGAATAACCTCCGCGCGGCCCGTTCGCGCACGCAATGGTTGATAGCCGGGCCGCTTCGTGCTGGCAACGGTTCCTTCTCCTTGGTCTCCGGTTACACCCGAATAGGCTATAGTCAGGCGAGCGGTTCGCGTTGAGAGAATCGGACCGCCGCTGCTGGGGGCCAAACGGAGTTGTCCGAATGGGTGTGGCAGGCTGGCGCCGCGCGCGTGTGAAGAAAACTCTGAGGGCGCGAACGGCCGTTGTCGCCGTGCTGGAGGACTTGCCGCTGATCTGCACGGCGGTGGTCGCCGTCGGCTCGATGATCATGATGGGGTTCATTGTCTACAGGGATTGGCCGCAGTGAGCGCTAACGCGTTAGCCGTCATCGTTCGCTGATCCTCGTCATCTGCCCGCAGTGCCGGCAGAAACCTTCTGCTCGATCAGAGTATTTCCGGTTTTGGACCAAAGGCGGACATGCCAAGGCGGACATGCATTGACTCAGATCAACTATCCCGCGACGCTACGTCACCGATGCCAAGCCCGTGAAAGCCCAAACGGGCCGCGGATTGGCTGAGTCGTTTGACTTCGGAGCATTCGGCGCCTGCCTGACATTTGCGCGAGCAAGACTGGATTGAGAAGCAACGACACATGGAGGAAGGCAATGAAAGTAGGACGTGCATTTTCGCGTAGCCTGCTGGCGAGTATTGCCGCAGTGGCGGCGTTTACCATGCCCGCATCAGCGCAACAGCAGAAGCCACCAAACATCGTCATACTGATGACTGACGACAACGGCTGGAACGATTTTGGCGCCTATTCAGGAGGCGGCAAGGCGCTCGGCCATCCAACCCCAAACATCGACCGGATCGCCAATGAAGGCGCAACGTTCACGAATTGGTACGGTCAAGCAAGCTGCACAGCAGGTCGCGCATCGTTCATTACCGGACGCATTCCGATCCGCTCCGCGCTCTCCATTGTGGCTGTCCCGGGTGAAGAAAACGCGATAAAAAGGGAGACGCCGACCATCGCCGAGTTTTTCCAGAAGAACGGCTTCTCAACTTACTTTTCTGGCAAGTGGCATCTCGGGGACAAGCCCGAGGCCTATCCCATCGAGCACGGTTTCGATGAGATGAAGGCGTTCGCGGCGTACTATCCGGGCGTCTACACCTATTCCGACACTTCCAAATATTTCCATCCGTGGTTCCCCTCCTACAATCCAGAGTTCGCAAAGGCATATTTCGACATCGTCAACATGTACGAGTGAGAAGGCGTTGCGGGACAACCAGCCAAGAGAGGCGAATACATCACCTACGAGCGCCTTGCTGACTTCGACGTCCGTCAAGCCGACTATGCAATCGACTACATCAAGAGCCATGCCAAGGATGCCAAGCCATTCTTCATGGACGTCAATTTCATGAAGATGCACAACCCGAGCAACGCCTCACAGAGGTTCGCTGGGAAGTCACGGCTGGGCGACTACTCGGACTCGTTGCTGGAACTGAATGACGACATCGGTCGAATTATGGACGCGATCCGCTCGGAGGCGCCCAACACGATTGTCATCGTGACGGCGGACAATGGTGCGTGGCAGGACGCCTATCCCGATGCTGGCACGACGCCATTCCGTGGTGAGAAGGGCACGGCGTTTGAAGCCGGGTGGCGCGTGCCGGGCTTAATGTGGTGGCCCGGAAAAATTCCGGCGGGCGCGAAGTACGACGAGATGATGTCACATATCGATTGCTGGGCGACGCTGGCCAAAATGGTCGGCCTTACCCCACCGCCGCACGGTGCATGGATCGACAACAACGGCAAGCCTATCTACTTCGACAGCACTGACAACAGCGACTACATTCTCGGAAAGGCGAGGCATTCCGCACGACGATCATGGGTCTACATTGACGGCGAAGATTTCATGGGCGCGCACGCCGATGTGGCGGGTGATCCGAGTAACCCCGACGTCAACATCGCGTGGAAATATTTGTGGACCGCCAAGGACACCTGGCTGGGACCGGCACAGAACCTCGGCGCGACTGGCTCGGTCTACAACCTGACGATGGACCCTTTCGAGAAGTACGACATGTTGTTCAACGGTGCGGTGTCGCCACGTATGCCAACGCAGTCGCCGGGCAAGTTCGCTGGACAGGACAACGGCTGGGCCGCAGCGCTGATCGTTCCGGTCGTGATGGAGTTCAACACGTCGGTCGTTGACTTTCCGAGCATGAAGCGGGTGCCGGGCGGAGCCTCTACTGACTGGAGACCCAAGCTTCAACGCCCGGATAACCCGGTGCCGTTGTTGGATATGCCAAACGTCAAGGGCAGCGGCGGGTAGTGGTTGGGCCTGCGTGATCGACCATACCATCGACGAAAGGCGCCGATTGCGGACTAGCGCCCCTCGAATATACAGAACAGGCAGCCGCGCCAGCGTAATGACCGGTATTGGCCCCGAGCCGAAGTCACTCGAATTGGTTCGACCGCAACCGCCGGTAAACCAGACGTACGTGCGCTAGGCTTAACCGCCGCTCATGACCCAACCGGTCATGGAGTGGCTGCTGTTCGACAAGGCGCTATGCTCCCGCCCCGCAGGGTATCTGCAATCGTTTGGAGCGGGAGCAATCGAAGACCGGCACAATCAGATCACGTTAGCTAGTCTTCTCCACCTTTGGCGGCATCCATGTACCATCGACGATTGAAGGTGGGTTTTCATCCGGCCAGTACATGCGGAGCATCAGCTTGAACTTGCCGTTTGGTGCTGGAAGCCAATTCGACTCCTTGTCAGGGCCCGGCGATTGATTTTGGATGTAGAGGTCCGTTGAGCCATCAGCGTTGGTCTTCAGATCTTGGCGAGGACTGATAGAGTAGCGATTGATGGGATTGGCGACGAAGAAATAATTGGCGTCATACATCGTGACAGACCAGAAGCCGCGCGCAGGTGGCAACTGTCCTTTGGGAAAGCGCAGGACGTATTTGTTAGCCCCATCGTAATCGTGATCCTCGGCGTCCCTCTGGGAGAACGGGTAGATGGCATCTTGGGTGCGGTTTGCGCCTAACCCGATAGCAGTTACTATGGCGCGGTTTAGATAGTCCGTTCCGTATATTCCAGTCTTCGTGTCGTATATCCAGCCGTTGACGTGCTTCACGGCGTCGTTCACCTTCGTTTGAAGAAGGATGCGATCAAACGCGAGCTGCGGGATACGTTTAGCGAAATCCGCCCGCAGCTTGCTGGCATCAAAGTCTTTGCCCGGCACCAGCCCGATTTTGGCGAAGCGCGCGACTTCGGGAGCTTCTGCCGCATACGGAGGGTTGTCCTTCATCAATTGCGCGAGGAGCGTGAAAAATTCCACCGCGTCCATTCGATTGACCTGGTCTCGCACCGGCGTCTTCATATCGATGGACGGGTCGACCGTCCCCGCGGGCGGCGTGTATTCCTTCCCGTAAGAACTCAGCGGGACCATCTTCAATTGATCTTGCAACGCATGGACGGCAGCATAGTCCTCGGGTGTACCCGTGCAGTAGAGGCGTCCGATGAGCCAAACAATGTTCGTCGGAGACTTCAATTCCTTTACACCTGATGGCAGGGCGCCGCTCCAGTTCGGACCGGTAATTGCGTAGGTCTGCGCTCCGGTGCCTGTTGTTCGCGTTCCCGGTACAGCAAAGACGGTAGTCCATCCGTCCAGCATCGGCAGCAGGAAATATCGACCCTTCATGTCAGGAACGCTGAGCACCCAAGGTTCTTTGTCGACGTAGAAGAAACCGGAGCTGTACAGCGTGTCTGCATTTGGCGCCGTTACGTCACGAAAAGATGCGTTAGGGTATTGGCGCAGGTTGATGATCTGACCCATCGGGCCGCGTGTGCCCTCTACTTTTGGCCGGTTTGTAATAACCCTGCGCGTCATCTCCACTGTGACGAGCGGATAGCCATAGATGTAGGCGTCCGTGGCCAGCCAAAAGTCCTCGGCTCCCTCCACGATGTCAAATATCGGTCCGTCCTCCGCCCGCAGCGGGGACAGACTCAGGGCGGAGCAAGCTGCAAGAAGCCCGGCTTTCAGTGCAACACGGCGACTTATGTTCATCGCTCTCTCCTGTCAGGATGCCGGGGACGGCATTTGTCGTCCTTGGCGTGAAGCAATTGCTTCTAGATCATCCTCGACCAGCCATTTCGGTCAGATCAATTGATTGATCTAGATCAATGGTCCGCTTCAGACCTTATCCACCTTTAGGGTATGAAGCGCTCACCTCTGGCCAGCTCGAAAGACGAAGCGATGTCGCCCAAGCCGGCGCGCTCGGAGGAGGAGGCGCGTCGGGTTATAGAGGAGTACGCGGACGATCTGCGGGAAATCATCAAAGAGCTTCATCAGTGGCTAAATTGAGCCGCTGCCCCGTTGCCGCTTCTTCGCTTTCAAACGTCGCCTTCTGGCCCAAATCCGAAGTCCACCGCGGCTTTCAAACTGTCACCTTCCGGAGGTAAAGCGGAAACGGTAGGCCGACCGCCGGACGGCGCTTTTGACCCTGGCTGTGCAAAACGCGAAATATCGAAACGCGACGAGAATTACGTTCTTCAGCTCGTTCTTTAAGTTCAGTGCCGTTGCGAGTTGGAGGGCTAAGAGGCTCTTGGACGAATAACTTGTTCGATGGCGCATCAAGTGCTGAGCGTTTTCACACAGCCAAGACCCTGACCAGAAGTTAATTGTTCGTAAAGGCTAGTCAGCCGCCGCGTGCGCAAGCACGGCGTCGAGCGGCGGCCGTAGCATTCGCCAACAAGAAGAGTCGTGTTGCCTTTGTGAAATTGATTGCCGCCGCGCTACGCACTTTTCGCTGCACGGACCGCGGGTTCCCCTCCCAAACAACCGACGGTCAGTCCGAGTGATGCCTAGAAGACGCCTGGAAAAAGTCGTGAACAAGGTAGCAGATAACGTTGGGGCTTGGGGCTTTCATCACTCGACCTGGGGAGGGTTGTGATGGACAGACTGAAGCACTCGCTGGAAGACCGTGAAGCGCCAAGCTGCCCAACCTGCGGCAGCGAGATGCAGTGGTGTCGATCGGAGCTTGTTAGATTTGTCCCCGCAACCAATCTGCATCTGTTCAACTGTCCGACCTGCCTTCTGTTGGCAGAGTCAGAGACGGTTAGCGAGCCGGTTCAGGTATCTCCCGACAAGCTCGCGGTAGCCGGTTTCCGTTTTTTTGCCGTGGCGGCATAGGGGGCAGCGGGTTACGAAGAGCGATGCCCGCTGTTACGTACGGTCTAAGAGAAGACCGCGGCTGAATTGGCTGCCGAGATGCGGGCTGGCGTGCCCCTCGATGTTCTTCCGGCGTCTATGAGCCGGAGCGCGTCGCCGCGGCCCGCGAGGGCGACGCCCTGCAATGGCCGGGCAACCAACTCGCCCTTATTCGCGCCGGTGCCGAAGCCGACCATTGAAACCGGTGTTGAGGCCATGACACTTGCCGTGCTGAGCGTGTTCGACCAGCCCGCGGGGGGAAAATAACCGTCGGCGACGCCTGATCTCGTTCCAGCACTGCTCGTCGGGCGCCCGGCAACGTGATCGAAGAGGACAATTGCTGCGATGAAGGAGTCCGGTGATGGCCCGAATGCGAAATCCGCGCGGGCTCTGAATGGTCTGCATATCTGGGCAGAGCGGAAGTGACTGGCTGGCTTCCTAAACGGCTTTTGACGCAAAGGCGACCTCCGTCTCCAGCACCCTAACCCGCAGCAACGGCGTGGCCGCCGCGCACCTGCGCGGTCAGCCACATCAGCGAAACGGTTATCGCGATCACGACAAGATAAACCAAGAGCTGCATTTGCGTCGGCTGATCGGTATAGCCGATCAGCGTGTGCAAGGCGCGCCCGGGAATGCTGGCTTCGGACAACAGCCAACTCGAGTCCCACACGATGGTGTCGAGCGACGCTAGCCAGCCGGCGCGCTCAAGGAAAGCTGCCCTCGGCCACCGCCTGGCCGATCGCGCGCATCTCGACGGCAATCTCCGGACCGTGGCGCGCCATCCAGGCATTGTGCCAGGTCAGCATCACAACGGCGACCCCGAGGATGGCGGCATTGAACAGCTCCTGGCCCATGCCTTCGAACAGCTGCGACAGGCGGCTGGCAAATGCCGCGACGAGACACGCCCCCGCAGCGCCTGCCAGCACGCCGCCGGCGACCCAGCGACCGCGGTGCGCGACCCCGCGCGTGACCGCGAGCACGATGCCGACGATCAGGCCGGCCTCGAAGACCTCGCGGAAGACGATGACGAGCGCGGCGAGCACGAGTCGGGCGCCCTATTCGACGACCAGGGCGCCACGCGCTTTCTCGTTGAAGTCATCATAGAACTCATAGCGCCCGGCCTTGAGAGCGCGGACGTTGATCACACCCTGGCTCTTGGCGGTGACGACCTTTTCCACCCTGAGCGAGGTGCTTTCGAACTCCATCGCCTTGCCGTCGAGATTCCTGATCCGGAACACGATCGGCTTGTCCGCCGGTGCCCGTATCTCGCGCGGCTGAAACTGCCCGTTGGAGTAGCTGATCTGAATTTCAGTCGCCTGCTGGGCCGATGCTGTCGACAGCGGCAGCATCGTCGTGCAAAGCGCTGCGAGAGCGAGCTTCCTGGTCATGGTCAAAACGTACATCTCTTTGCCTTCCGCTGAATGTCTTTCTGAAAGCCGATCCCAAGACCGCGTCAGCGCGCGGCCTCAGAGCACCTTGCGGCGCCCTCACGCTGACCGACCGGAGTTCCCCCGGCCCATCAGAAACGAAATTGGAGCCGGCTGCCGGATGAACCAGCAACCGCCACGCCTACAACGCGGGCCCTCTCCCGTTGAGCTAAGTCGGCTGATGGCTCGTACAGGCAGGACATTGGTACTGTCCTAATTGTCCTAATTGCCGCACTCGCCGACCTACGCTTCACGCGCCACGGTACAATAGTGCACTGACTTCACAGCATCGAGGTGCTTGTCTTAGCGAGCGACCTCTCGCGCTGGTCGTCGCTCCTCTGCCCAATGGCGAGCCGAGAGGGAGCGACGCCCCGGCGCAATCCCCTGCGATTTGACGCCGGGGCCGTCCGCTCAGCGCCCGCTCGGGAAGGTGCGCGAGCACTCTTGCAGCAGGCGCGACAGTTTGGGTCTCGTACATCCGCGTTTCACCCGAGCCGCAGTACCGAGCATTGGAAGCTCATGGAAACCAAACGCAAGCGCAACCGAGCCAAGCAGACCACTTCACTCCAGGCGCGGCTGGTCGCCTCAGCTCGCCAGGCTCGCACGCAGGCACGCGACCTACCTCCCGGCGCCGAGCGGCAGAAACTGCTCCGGCAGGCGCGGCAAGCCGAGCAGGCCGCCGACATGAACGAGTTTCTTAGTCTGGGCACGCCGAAATGAAGTTTCCAGTGAGGTCTCAAGACGGTAGCGACATTTGTCTAGACAGCCACGGAGCAGCTTATGGTCGGAGACCAGAACACCACCGAAACCGACGTTGACCTACAGCGGCGCATTGAGAAGGCAATAGAGCACACATTGTGAGGGCGGTTTGCGACGATTTGGTGCTCCATCGCTCGCGCAGCTCGGCAGCGACCTCGAAGCTATAGGCGATCAGGCCCTGACATTGCGGAAAGGCCCCGATTGTGAATCGGGGCCTTTCTCTTTAGGCCAGCCGCGCTTCCCCACAATGGTAGATTAGTCGCGCTCTTTTATGATGGTCTTGCTGCGCGTACCGTCATCATGTTCTTTGTTGATAGTCGTGGTGCGGTCGCTTGGCTCGTGTTCCTTGACCACCGTTTCACGCTCTCGCTCCCGGTAGCGATCGTGATCGCGGTCCTGACCGACGGTCACGCCAGCGCCACTCGGGCCGACACCAACGCCGACACCAACATCTTCCGCGAACGCAGGCGTGACGAGGGCAGTCATCATAGCAATCAACAACACCTGTTTCATCCCGCATCTCCTCTTCTTCCTGTTAAGGGAAGAGCAATCCAACACTCTACGGGAAGTTCCCGGATTCGATTATGACACAAGCGCACGGGAACAATTGGCAACCGGCCGGGAACGGTACAGCCGTTTAGTTGATTATCGTATGCATCACCGCACGCACCTCGGTGATGAGTACGCCAGGTGCGCTCCTGCTTACTCAAACAAGGAGCAACACATGGAAGTGCGGCGTCGTTCTAAACAATCAACGACACTGGAAAACCGGTTGGCTGAAGAGGCCGTGCGCCTCCGCAAGGAAGCTCAGGGCGGTCCCCCAGGCGAACGCGAACGACTTATTCGCAGAGCACGTCAGGCGGAGACGGCGGCACATTTGAGCGAATGGCTGAAGCCTCGGCGCCTTCAGCCGCTCCGGTAACCTGTCAGCCCGTTTTGCCTTCTCTGCGCAGTAGGAACGAAATCTGTCCGCAACAGTCGACTCTGCGCCTCCGGCCGATCGTCCCCCGAAAAAAGCCCCGGCCAGAGGAAAACCTGCCCAACCAGGTTGGCGGCCCCGGTGATGGCTGGGGCCGTTTTACTAGAGCGTGATGAAGTTAGGTTCGTGCATATCCTGAGTTTGCCAAGTAGCTTGCGCATTCTTTGGGCGTGAAGAGCTGCAGAACCTGGCCGATGGCGAGGCAGACAGCGTCGACGGTTCGGGCGG
>NZ_JBUYEN020000093.1:0-14412 GCF_055229415.2 Bradyrhizobium sp. Leo114
CCATCAAGGCGCTGGTGCCAGATCCCGGCGGCTTCAAATCCGCTCGTCACTTTGCTGCCTGGCTGGGACTGACGCCACGACAGCATTCGAGTGGGGGCAAGGAGCGGATGGGACGCATCTCGAAGATGGGAAACCCCGAACTTCGGAGCCTCCTCGTTCTTGGGGCGACATCCATCCTGCGAATTGCCCGGAAGGCCGATCGGGCGCGGCCGTGGTTGAGGGCGCTGCTCGCCAGACGTCCGTACAAGGTGGCAGCGGTCGCGCTGGCCAACAAGACAGCGCGAATTGCTTGGGCGCTCTTGAACAAGGGCGGGATTTACCGGTGTCCGGAGACGCTGGCGACGACTACGGCTGCCGCTTGATGCATACAGCAGCTGTCAAAGAGATCTGACCGGCGCAGGCCGGCAGAGGGCAAGGCGCAATAACAGGCGATGAACCCACGGGACGAAATCCCGGCATGAGTGAGGCTGGCGCGACAATGCGCTTCAAGCGCGTCTGATTGATTAGCCCCTTGTGTCGCGGACTTCATCGAGGCCAGCGGTCATGCGCCGCGCTTTACAGGCCGTATACATGACGGCACCGCTCCCATGTGTGAAGTCGACTGAGAAAGCTCTTGCGCCCGCGGGCCGTTCCATACACGATCCGCTGGTCGATCCAGCAAATCCGCCGCATCGCCATGAAGCTCGCCCAGCGGCGCATCCCGCACGCCCGCGTCCTCGCATGGTCGTTCTGGCGCAGGGCTCATCAGGCAACTGCGCGCAAAGCCCATCTCAAGAAAAAATTACAACTGTAATGGTAGGGGAAGAACTGGGTTTTTCGAGGCGGCAGCTGCCTGCCCCCTGAAGGGCGCCTGTGCCTGGCCAAACTATCAGACGGCGGCAAGGACGCGGCGTTCGTGCGCGAGTTCGACCGGAACGCCAAAGCCTTCGTCACGACCGGCTTCGACCTTCCGGAGGGAAAGCAGAACGTCAGCTGGGTCGACGGGGACACGATCCTCATCGCACGAGATTGGGGCCAAGGGACCATGACGAAGGCCGGCTACCCTTTCGTCGTGAAAGAGCTCAAGCGCGCTCAGCCGCTCGTTCAAGCGCGCGAGGTTTTCCGCGGCGAACCGACCGATGCCAGTACGGTGCCATTCGTGCTGCGGGACAGTGAAGGCAAGGTCCATGCGACCGGGGCCATGCGCGCCATCAGCAGGTTCGAGCAGGAGTATGTGCTTTTCGGGCCCAAGGGGCCGATCAAGCTCAACCTGCCAAAGAAGGCGAACATCGGCGGCATCGCCAGTGGCCGCCTGCTTGTGACGCTCAACGAAGACTGGGCGCCATCCGGCGACAGTCGCTTCGCGGCCGGCTCGATGATCTCGTATGACCTGGACGAATGGAAACAGGATCCGCTCAGCGCCAGGCCGTCACTGGTCTTCCAACCAGCGGCTCGGCAGGCGCTCGGCGGCTTCGCGGCCACCAGGAGCCTGTTGATCTGACGATCCTCGACAATGTTCAGGGCAAGGCGTTCGTCTACAAGTACGATCAGGGGACCTGGCGGGCCACCCCGATCCCGCTCCCGGAGAATGCGAGCGTGAGCCTGCAAGCCGCTTCCGATGAAACGGAGGAGGTGATGTTCGCCGTCTCCAACTTCCTCAGGCCGACGTCGCTCTACTACTTCGACGCCGCAAGCCAACGCCTCGAGCCACTGAAGATGGCACCTCCGCAGTTCGACGCGTCCCAGCATATCGTGGAGCAGTTCGAGGCAACTTCGCGCGACGGCACCCGGATTCCCTACTTTCTGGTGCGGCCCCGGAATGCGAGGTTTGATGGGTCGACCCCAACCCTTCTCCATGGCTATGGCGGGTTTCAGAAGCCGCTCCTGCCGTCCTATGCGGGGGTTATGGGGAGGCTCTGGCTCGAGCAGGGCAATGCATATGTCGTCGCGAACCTGCGCGGGGGCGGCGAGTTCGGGCCGCTATGGCACGAGGCTGCCCAGGCGGCAACGAAGCAGCGGACATGGGATGATTTCATCGCCGTTGCAGAGGACCTGATCCGCCGGAACGTCACCTCTCCGCGCCGGCTCGGCGTGGTCGGCGGCAGCCAGGGAGGCCTGCTGGTGAGGACCGCAATCACCCAGCGACCCGACCCCTTCAACGCGGCGATCGTGCAGGTGCCGCTGTTCGACATGCTTCGGTTCACCAAACTGGGCGCCGGCGCCTCCTGGACCGGCGAATATGGCGATCCCGCCATTCCCGAGCAGCGCGAGTGGCTCGAGGCCTACTCGCCCTATCAGAAGCTGGTCCCGGGCAAGACCTACCCGGTCCCCTTCATCCTCACGTCCACCAAGGACGACCGCGTGCATCCGGCGCATGGCCGCAAGGCAGCCGCCAGGCTCACTGCGCTGGGCCAGCCCTATTTCTACTATGAGAATATCGATGGGGGCACAGCGCCGCCGCCAATCTCACTGAACATGCACGCCGCATGGCACTCGAATACACCTATGCATTCGGACGGCTTGTGGATTGAGTCAGGTCCAGGAGCGGACTCGCTAAATCGACAGTTGCAGACGGCAGCCGATCAACATCAGCCCGTTTGGTCGCCGAGATCATCGAGCGGGCCGCGGCGGCGCGCCCGGATCCTTTGAACGGAACGCCAGCCCGTTTGATCGTGTGCATTTCTGTTATGCGGACAGAACACCAGATCCATTCAACTTGAGCTCGCTCTAACCTCGCGCTCGGCGCGCCGCGCTTGTCTCTGAGGTCGCCCAGGGCCGCCGTTATGTGCCGTGAAGAACGTGTATAGCAGGTAAAGATCGATCAGGATCGTTGCCGCCATCACGCCATAGGCCCACGGGCTCTGCATCAGGGCGAGCTCGATTAGCACCCGTGACAGGCCGAAGCCCACGACCCAGGCATCAAAACTCATGCAGATGCGGCGGAAGATCTCCGGATCAAGCCGGCGGATAACATAAGATCCCAGCGGAATGCCGAGCACGACGCTAGGAATAAAGACATAAAGCAGGCTGCCGCTTTCTGAAATGAACAGGCCGAGCTTATAATAGATGAAGGCGGTTACGCTCGATTCCGCCACACGAACCAGGGCTAGTCCGGCGCGAAATTCGTTTTTGACGAGGCCCTGATTGTTGAACAGCATCGCCAAAGGCGGGCCTGAGATGGTCGTCACCGAGTAGAGGACGCCCAGCATCGACCCGAATGGCAGGCCGATTAGCCAGCTTGCCTCGATCCGGCGGCGCCAACCGGCGGCTTGCAGCAGGATCAGGGGCAGAATGATCGTGTAGGTGGCGAATTTGATCCAGCCCGGCTGCAGCGAGGCCAGTGCATAGCCGCCGATCGCAATGCCCGGCAAGAGCCCGAGCAAGATGGGAAATATGCGTTTCCAAACCGCCGGCACGCCCTTCAGATTGATGGAGAGGACGTAGACGTTGACGAAGACCTCGATGATGACGATGGCGGGGTTGAGAATGCGATTGGTGTAGAAAACCAGCGCAAGGGGTACAGTGAGTGACGAAAAGCCGTAGCCGATGGCTCCATTTACAAAGGCCGCAAAAAACGTCGTTGCGGCCAGAAAAAACATAGCGGCATCAAAGGCGGGCATTCAACTTTCCAACTCCGAAGAGCGTCGGATCACGCGTCAGCGGGACCAGACCAACATTGGTCATCAGGCTTGCGGCAGATTCAGATCACTCCCTTAGCACCTCCAGCTGCCTTCATAGTGGCAGCGGTCAAGTGCAAAGGTTCGCCAGTTGCTCCCATTACAGACTTCAGTTGTATAACGGAAGCCGTGCTGTGTTTCCCACTATCTAACTACGACCACTCAGCCAGACGTGCCAGTCTATTTTTTTCGAATGTCAATCAACGGTCTTCGTATGGTGATCTAAAGGCTCATGTTCCTGAGCTTCTCCATCTCCGTCGCTTGCATGAAATTCGGCCCTGCCATTTTGATCGCTGATCGCGATGTTGATTAGAGGCACCTTCTCAAGATAGGCACCAATGTTTTTCTCTAAAGCGAGCAATCGCCCGGGGGCAGCTGGAAGCAGCAGGGCTCAGCCCTCTGGGCAAAGCCGAAGAAAACGTAACGAGGCAACGCCGTCGTAGCAGCCAATGTCCAAAATCACTGGATCTGACTTCTGCAGGAACGAAACAATGTGCTGATGGATCTCCAAGGCGAAAGTGGGCTCACGTGTTTCCATTCAACTTCGTCCCTCGCGCCTCAATGGCACGCAACAGCCTATCAAGTGAGCTTAAGGTTTCGCGACCCCCCGATTGTCAAATGGTCCAGCTTCGACGTCGAAAGTACACACGACTCAACGGGTGGCTCAACTCTACAGAGGTAAACAGGCGATATAGAACCGGTTGCAAAACCTATACCAAGGTTTGTCTACAGACGGCGCGGTATGAGCCACGCGAGACTTGTGACGTACATGCCGATCAGAACGGACACGAGCCTCCGCTGATATTCCCTCTCCACCTCTTTGTCGCAGACAGGACAAAGATCGCCAATTATCTGACCTCGACCAAGCTCAAGTATTCGCCATTCTCATTATCCGTAAATCAATGCTTTGATGGACGACAATCACACGATGGATCGGTCCCACAAATGCATTCTAAGGGGTAGATATGCCGATCTTGATCGTCGTGACCGCCGAGGGTTACAAACCCGGCAGACTCTCTATGAACAACTACATCTGGTGGAGTGCTGCTTCGGTAAGCTCAAACAGTTCCGACGCGTAGCAACCCACGAAAAAACTGCCCGAATTACCGCCCAGTCGTCACTCTCGCAGCTATCGTGCTATGGATGCGATAACTGACCACACGCCCTCAAGCGAGAAACCCTGCATAGAAGAATTCGTCTCGCGCATCGCCACCGATGTCGGCGTCGACCCGGCTCTCGCAGAGAAGGCCGTTGCCATGATGCTGGGTTCCTGCAACGCGAGGGAGCCGACGGCCCCGTGGGGCGTATGATCGAGTCCATTCCCGGCGCTTCGGAATCAGTGACGAAGCATGATGGTGAAGACTCAGAGGGCGGCAGCGTCCTCGGCGGAGCCGGCGTCACCGGTTTCGGCCAGCAATTGATGAATGAGGGTCTCAGCCTAGGAAAGATCGCCGGCCTCGTCAACGAGACGATCGCGTTCGCCGACGAACATGCCGGCGACGAACTCGTGGACGAGGTCCTCAATTCCGTTCCCGGCCTTCCCCAACTCGTTTGATCAGCCGCAGCCGGGACCCGCATGAGGTCGTGCGCCCGCGCCAATCCGTTTGCGCCGGTAGGCATTCTCCGCCGAGTTTTCGTACCGACCTGGCCAGACCATCAACCGTCGGGCGCGCGAAGCGGACGAACGTAGGCGCACTTCATTCGTCTATCTCAAAATCGACGATCGTGGCGACGTACCGCCGTCGTTGGAGGGCTTTCTCAAGCGGCGGGGGCATCACGTCGATATCCAGCTCTCGCTGCTCGGGCCAAAGTTCCTTGTGTAGGAGCACGAATGTGCGCTGACGTCAGCCTTGCCGCTGTGCTTTCTGATCGTGCGACCTCTCGCTGATCTACCGCAGCCCCCTATACCCCCAGGTTGGCTAGACTAAGAGGGAGCAAGGCCCCGGCGCGCCCGTGCCCACGGTCGCGCCGGGGCACAGATCCGAAAAAGTCAAGTGATCAGCAGGTGCTATCGTCAGAGGCGCAAAGGAGAGCCGCAGATGCAGCTCTCGTTGCTGTAAGGGGCTTAGAGAGCGCGGGAACGGAGAGGACGCTGTCCGCCCCAGCGTCTTCCGGCCCCGTTCTCACCGGACCGCAGGCACCGAGACGCTCGTCTGCTCAGCATGGTGAGATCCTGTCCACCACGGCCGATTGACCGCCTTGATGAGACGATCCCACGGAAACGGCGTCTGCTGACGCACCACGTCCAAATGAAATCGCCCTTGTAGGTAAACACCTTCTCGAACTTTGCTCTTGGCAAAATTTGCGACAAGCGGTCGGCGGCGCATTCGCTATATCGAACATCCAGTACCTTTTCTTGTCCGCGTCGACCCGGGCGTTCAGCCAGTTGAACAGCGCCGACAGGATCGACGTCAGCACGCCGAGGATGGCTTCAATCACGGCCGTGCTCCTTTCGGATGGAGCGATGCGGGCGATAACCGTGATGACGGAGCCGCTCATCAGGAAGGAGCCGGCCCACTGCGGATGATCTTTCGGCGCGCAGACGCACCATCGCGGGTAGCGCCCCTTCGGAACGCGGACAACCCGAATGCGCAGATTTGTCAGAAAGAAGACTCGGGGGCCGACCCGTCCTGATGATGATGATCGTCCTCGCGCCGGAACTGATCCATCACAGGCTCGGCTCTTGGGGCGCCCGAGCATCGGCAAGCCCGGCATCGACGGGCAATCCACTTGGGACAAGACCGAGCAGGCGATCTTCACCTCGTTCTTCATCGGAGTGTCGACGGCTGTCGCCGCGGTCGCCGCAATCAAGGCGATCGAGAAATGACCCACGGGTACCCGCGACCGCGTCATTCGTCTGCAAACGAAATTGGAGCACGTCACCGCGCAGCTCTCCAACGTGCAAATCAAGGTCAACGCGATGCATGATCTTCTGATGCGAGCGCGCGGCGTGCGGTGGATGATGCTTGCGATTGCCGCAATGGCGGGCTTCCTCGCTTCCCTCATCACGAAATACCTGCACCTGCCGCTCTCGAACTGCGCCGGTACCACCACGTTCCCAACGGCTCTACGTACCTATGGGAGAAAGCCGGTTGGGAGGCCATTCCCCGGGCTCAAAGCCGAGAGCTTACATCCTCTTTGCCGTGCGACAATCCGCTATTCATGTTGGGCGCAGAAAAATCTGATGCTCCTCCAATGTGGCCGTGTAGTTCACGCCGCCGAGAGGGATTTTGTCGCCGGCTGAGACGCGCTCGGCAGCAGGTTGTGCAAGCTCATCCCTTGCATGAAGTCTTCCGACGCCCATTGGGGGCGGTGCTGGAAATCCAGGGGGAGGTACATTGATAGATTCAGCAGCGGGCCCGGCTAAGCCTACTGATCTGCCGGGCCTGAGCTAGATGCCACTCCCAACTGCGCCGGTTCATCATCCAGTAGTCGCCGAAGCTCCCCCGGTTCAAAAGTGAACTGTTCTGGATCGAAATCTGGACCGACGGAAAATGATGGAGCGGGTTGATTATTCTGCCTCCCTGAATGTCCTGGCGAAGCTCCTGTTCCAGTCGGAGAAGCCCCTCTGGAGAAGGCATAGATTGATCATCCAGATGATCGAGCACTCGCCGAAGCTCCCCCGGAGACATCTGCTCTGGGTCGAACGCGACGTGCTCTTGGACGAAAACCGACGGGGCGGGTTGATCATCCTGCAGTCCCCGAATCCCCTCGGGCCGACTGCCGGCTTCCTGCCACGCGCTGTGCTGCGCAGCGGCCTGGTCGACGCGCCTCGGCTCGATCAGTACAGCGTCTTCAGGATTGATGAGGGCCGCGTTCTGGGGGTGAGGATTGCGCTTTGCGCGGCGGTGTACGATCGGCACGCCTGTCGACCGGAAGGTCCGGAGATGGTCTATTGCCTTAAGGAGGTTCTTGGGATTACCCCTTCCGGTGAACTCGGACACATCACCGCTCAGCGACTTACTCTCGAGCCGAGCAACAATGCTCGGCTTGTTTTTTGCGAAGAGCCAACGGCTAAAGCTACGAAGATAACCTACATACTGCTTGGCCCAGCCTTCGTTCATCCCGCCCTTGATGAGGGCCCCCTCAAGCCCCAAGATAATGGGAGCATCCTCGGAATAAAGAGGCCGCCTGTCCCACCCTATCACAATCCCCGTTGACGGAGCCGGCTGCAGCGCCGAGGCGGCCGGCATTGCTCCACCACCTCCACCTGAATTAGCGAT
This sequence comes from Bradyrhizobium sp. Leo114, assembly GCF_055229415.2. Classification (NCBI taxonomy): domain Bacteria; kingdom Pseudomonadati; phylum Pseudomonadota; class Alphaproteobacteria; order Hyphomicrobiales; family Nitrobacteraceae; genus Bradyrhizobium; species Bradyrhizobium sp. Leo114. The sequence goes on from NZ_JBUYEN020000093.1 coordinate 7,880, forward strand.
CTCGCTCAGCTGCCGCTCAATGGCAACGCTTTGCGGATTGTTTAGGGTCCTCGGCCTCTTCGCTGGTCTCAACTCGGCTGTGTCATGCTCATCGTTGATGAGGACCTCCTCGCTTGGCAGGAGGTTGCTCCTGGCAAGTGCCCCCATCAACTCGTCCGGGGCTGCTGGCTGTCGCTAGCCACATTGGCAGGGGGGCTACGGCGCGGCCCCCGGTCGGGCATCGCCGTATCGGCCAGGCGCGCCGCTTCAAATTGCTGCTCAAAGGCTTCTTGCTCCGCCGTGTCCGCTTGCTGATCTTCCGTGAGGGCGTGCTGCACCTCTGACGAAGCTGCTACATTGGAGGGGTCAAAATTGTGCGGGTCCACGCTAGCCTCACGTCTACAGATCAGCTGAGCTTCCTACTCGGGCAAGCTGTCGAGAAGCTGACGAGGCCGTGGCCCGTGAAGCAATGCACCCCCCAATCACAAAACGACAATGCCCCGCGGTCCTTGATGGGTCGCCGGGCTTTTTTTGCGTTTAAGGACGCGTCGTCGTCGCGGCTAACAATCCTTTTGGCAGCGCCGGGGACGACGACTCGTCACCGCTCTTATTGCGAAATGGGCACGGCATACCGGCGCCGCCGCAGGTGCACGCATGGGTAGGCTGGTCCGAATGATTTCGCAAACCCACCGGCAGTTATCGCAGCGCGGGCACCATCTCATTGCATGTCCTCCCGCAAGCCTTTGAAGACCGGCTGTCGCACCTTGCCTTTGGCCGATCTGGCGCGGTACTCGATTTCGGCCAGCAGCTTTGGCTCGACCCAAATGCCCCTGGTGCGCGACGCGCTTGGCATAGGGCTGCGTCTTCCGGATCAGCGGCGTCAGCGCTTTCTCGAAGAAGTTCGACAAATGGCATGAGCGCATCGTGCTCAATTTTCAGTCCGCGCCAAAGGGTTTCTTGCACGTCTTCAACGAGGCCCCACCGTGATCTACGAACTGATCATGGCCAGTGCCGATATCGGGAGAAGAACGTCGTTGATATCTCGATCGGACAGCATTGGTCGAAAGACTGCTGCGACGACGACTTGGCGGCGACGAACGGCGAGCGTGGAAAATATCCTCACCACTACCTCGCCAGCCATCCGCAATCGAAGTCGAATCCGCAAGAATCCTTGTGCTACCCTCTCGCCGCGTATCGGGAATGGTTGCAGGATGTCTATATGGAGGGTGGCAAGTTCAGCAACTATCTGCGGGGCAAGGTCTCAAGGGGCAATCTGGCGCCGTCGATCGCTCAACTCACCATTGCCGCGCTTATCCTGGCGCAGATCACCGCACAGTAACAGCGGCGAAAAAGGTCGAGAGAGCCTGCCCGTCATGGGCAGGCTCAGAACACGTCGAGCGAGCGCAGGACTGAGGAGCGATGCACTCGCCATCCGATGCCAGGACGAAGACGTGGCCCAGCTATGCACGAGTTACGAACAGCGTCTGGCGTCCATTGCCAGCACGACCGGACCACTCGTTCCGAAGAATGACTAAACCTGCCGATCTTACAGCACCATCTTTCATCAGGGGCACGCCCAGACGTTGTTGGACGCGAGAATGCGGCCAGGCCATTCCGCCAAGCGTTATTGACGATCGAGGACCAGGAGCCACCGGGTGCAAGCCTGACGATGCGGCCAAGGAAATGTTGACTAGATAGAGATTTCCCTACGCCTCGAACCACGGCCCTCGATGAAGCAGTCAGCCGGCTTGTCTCCACGGTTGACGTCCGCGCAATCCGAACCGACGCAATTGGCGGTGGCCGAAAAGACGCGCGTTTCGATGAGCTCGGCAGTCCTTATGGTACATCATGGCGCTTGCTTTAGGCTGCGCCTTGGCTGCCCCTCGTATTTGTAGGCGAACTGCTTGGGCATCGGGCCTTTGTTGCGGTCCTTGCGTCCGGTCTGCTCCCATGCATGGGCCAGAATCCCTACCGCCCGTGACAAGCAGAAAATGCCGCGGGCCAGGGGTGCAGCAAAGGCCAGCTCCCCGTAGATGACTGCGGTGGCTCCATCGATGTTCAGCGGGATGAGCTTGCCTTTGCGCTCGCGCATAACGCGCTCGATCGCGCGCGCAGCGCTGGCGTAGCGACCGTTGACGGCACCTTCACTGATCGCAGCATCGACTAGCGCGAGTAGCGGTTCAGCGCGCGGGTCGACGGGATGAAAGCGGTGACCGAAGCCCGGCAGATATTTGCTGCGCGCGGCGGTGAAATGGTCGATCACCTCCGCGGCAGCCTCATCGAGGTCCTTGGTCTCGCTGCGTCGCAGGACCTCGTCATAGAGCTCGATCGCCTGCTCCCCCGCTCCGCCATGCACACCGTCCAGCGTGTTGATTGCGGATGCCATCGCGCCATTGAGCGGCAGCCCGCAACTCACAGCCATCTGCGCGATGGCGATGGAAGGTGCATGTGGGCCATGATCCACCGATGCAACCAGGGCAGCCTCAAAGAGCCGCTCCTGTGCCGGTGTGGGTAGCTCGCCACGCAGCATCAACCAGATCATCGCGGGGAACGAAATATGACCAATCAATTCCTCGATCGTGTATCCGCGATAGGCGATCCGCCCGGGGGCGATGTCGCATATAGAGCTCCGCCACCAATGGGCGGCCTGCTCTCGCAGCTCCGTTTCGCTCATCCCTGTTTTCCAATCCCGTTAGCCTATGCCCGGCAGTGGTTTGCTTGCGCGCAACTGCCTGGTCGTCACGCTGCTCCATCTGTTGCCGGGCGGACCCGCGGAAAATGAGCTCCTCCTTGACATGACGTTCCGGCGGCACCGCTTGCGATAAGGTGCTCAATTTCCGGATCTGTATAACCGAGTCGAGCCAGCCATCGCTCCGTGTCCGCACCGAGCGACGGGGGGAGCGCGGGGGCAGGAAACGCCTCATCCAGCCGAAAACCAGGGCGCGTAATGCGTAATGGCGGTTCGCCAGCCCTATCGAGCGGCAGCGTCTCGACAAATCCGCGCTCCAGCACCTGCCGCTCACGCAAAACTTGCGGGACGGTCAGCACACAGCCGGCAGGGACGCCGGCGGCATTCAACAGCGCCTCCCATTCCTCCGCAGACCTGCAGCTCAACGCCACGTTCAGCTCATCGTTAAGCGCTCCGCGGTTCAGTTTACGTGCTTCCCGCTTCGCGAAGCGCGGATCCGTCTTCAAATCCGGCCGGCCGATCAGATCGCAAAGTGTCCGGTACTGCTTCTGCTCGTTGGCGGCGATATTCAGCGGTCCGGTCGCGGTGCAGAACGTGCCGGAGGGTGCGGCCGTGAAATTTTCGTTCCCCATCGGCCGCGGCTCGACTCCGCCATTCAGGTGATTGGAAACCACCCATCCCATAGCCGCGATGGTCGCCTCGAGCAGCGACACGTCGATGAAGCGGCCCCTGCCCGTTCGCTGCTGCTCGACGAGCGCCGCGGCGATAGCAAAGGCGGCCGTTAGCCCGGCGATGGTATCGGAGATCGGGAAGCCAGTCCGCAGCGGAGCCGTGGCTGCATCACCGGTAACACTCATCGCGCCGGAAAGGCCCTGGACGATCTGGTCGTAGGCCGGGCGGGCGGACCAAGGACCGTTTTGCCCAAAGCCTGAGATTGCACAATAGATGAGGCGCGGGTTGCGCCTGGACAACGCGTCGAAACCGAGACCAAGCCGCTCCATGACCTTTGGCCGGAAGTTTTCGACAAGGACGTCGGCCTCGGACACCAGCCCGACAAACGCTTCGCTTCCCGCTTCAGACTTCAGATTGAGCGCCACCGACTGCTTACCGGCGTTGACGCTGACGAAGGAGAGGCCCTGAAGGCGCTCTGCCCTTTCCGGATCGGCGCCAAGGCGCCGCGCGAGATCGCCTCCATTGGGGTTTTCGACCTTGATAACCTCCGCGCCGAGGCGCGAGAGATGGTAGCCGCAGAATGGGCCTGCCAATACGTTTGACAGGTCGAGGACACGGATGCCGGTGAGCGGCAGGGACATGACGAAGCCTTACTTTGTGGTATCTTCGGCGCCCGCCGTTGTTAGTTCAACCGCTGGGCCGCACGCCAGCGAGGCGATCGGTGAAGGTTTTGCTTGCCGCGGTGATCCTGGGTAGAAACCGCTCAATACAGCCGGGGGTACCTTGGGCGGTTGGGCGTCCATTAGGCTGGCCCGGGAAAACGGCGCCTTGGACGCTTTCAGGATCTCGATGTTCACCTCGCGATCAGTTTCGTACTGTGCCGGGACTGCGCCACGAACTGCTCCGTTGATACAGAGTTGACCCAGCGGTGGCTCTTCAGCAGGGCATTGACCAAGCGCTGCGCGGTTTCGGGATTTTTGTCGATGAAGATTGCGGCAGGTAGCGACAGGCGCTAGACGGATCCCGCCAAAGGCAGTCTTGGCGCCTTCGACGGTGCGCGCATCGAACAGCGAATTGGCCCCAATCTTCCTCGAGAGCAGGGTCGCAATGCGATCGAAATAGACCAGCGCGTCGACTTTTTTGGGGTCGAGTGCCACCACGTCCGGCGCATCGCTCCCGACCGCGATGATGTTGACGTCGCGCGGTCCCAATCCCGGCATCTTGATGCAATGGCGCGCCATTCTGCCCGTCCAGGAACCAGGAGCCGTGATGCCGAGCTTCGGGCCGTCTAGGTCGGAGCCGCTCTTCATATTGGCATATGGCGGCAAGATCGCTGCGCACCCCGAGAAGAACGCCGAGTATGTGGTGCGGCAGGAAGACGAACGAGATCTCGTTCCCCTGCGTGCATCTGGATCAGGTGATCATACACCCCCGACGCCATGCGCCGAGCCACCAATCAGTCTCAGCGGATCATCACCTCGCGCAAGTCACGGCCAGCCTTGGCTACCCCTTCCATTGTTTCGCGTCTCAGAACTTCCGTTACGTGCAAAACCGATACTCTTAGTTAGAAGAAGAGTCAAACTATTCTGGCTTGCAGAACCGCCTCAATGCTTCTGAAATAGGGTTCACCCCCTAGCTCTGATAGTTGTTCTATAGTGCAGAACCGGAGCAGAAATGAGCAAGACAGGAGTTGACGCGGTCAGCAGAGCGCTCGCAATCCTGAAAAGTTTCAACGCGGAGCGTACTGCGATGACACTGACGCAGATCGCGGAGACGGCGGACCTTTACAAGAGCACAGTGCTGCGACTGGCCTCTTCGTTGGAGGCTGACGGCTTTCTCGTCCGCGGCGCGGACCGGTTGTTTCGACCAGGACCGGAGTTGTGGCGCCTTGGGGTGCTTTATCAGCGCGGCCTTGATCTTGGCCAAATCATCCGGCCATCGCTTCGTCGACTGGTCGAGGCAACTGGGGAAACTGCATCCTTTTATGTTGCAGACAAGGACGAACGTATCTGTCTTTACCGCGTCAATTCTCCACGTTCAGTTCGACATCATCTCGAAGAAGGTCAGCGATTGCCCATTGATCGCGGAGCCGCCGGGCGAATTCTCACTGTATTCCGCGAGCCAGCGAACGCCGAAGGGAAGAAAATCCGCGACCGAGGCTTTTATGTTTCGATCGGAGAGCGGGACCCGGAGGTCGCCGCGGCGGCCGTGCCGTTGATCGACGTACACGGCGAACTGAGGGGCGCCCTTTCAGTGTCGGCGATCAGGACTCGCTTCAATGCCGGTGCGCGCAAGGCGGCAATCGATGCTCTCAAATCGGAAGCCAAGGCGTTAGCGGGGTTGCTGCCTGCGAGCGAACGCTGATCAGTCCAGGACGCCCGCTTTGTGCCGTTTGCGAAGAATTCGACGCGGCTTCGGGGTGGCAGTGTGATGGGGCCTCGTGAGGCAATGAGGCTACTTCCCGGCTATTCCGTGGACAGAGCGCCGCGTTGAAGGATCGAGTACAGAGATGACGGACGCGAACGACACGATGCGCCCGCGATGCTTCGCAAATGGCCCTCCATAAAAAATGAGCGTCGTGCAGACAAAAGTACATATCTGTCGGCGGAAGGCACACTGGACGACTGCATACGAGAGTTTATGACCAAGCGTGAGGCCACACGTCATCTTTACCAAATCCACACCGCGCCACAGCCTCCGCTCATACCGGACGTCTTGTCAGCCGATCACATCACGGAACTTGCCAGATTGCGAAGTTTCCTCTGATCGGGATGTTGTTGCGGCGCCTGTGGCCAAGTGAAGATCAGCCTCAAAATCAGTGAGTCTCAGATCAAGAGTCCTCTTCGACCTCCCTTCCAAGGACAAGGGCACGCTGTGCTCAGCATCGATAATTGGTTGCTGGGCGATAACGCCGAGCTCTCCGTCTGCAGATCAACCGTGCGTGGCCTCCGCTCTTCTTCGGAATGGAGACGGCACAAACAGGTGGCGGGAAGTAGGCGCCTGAGCTCATTCGATTCCAAATCTTGTAGAGGTTACTCTTCAAGTCGGATTCAAATTCCTCAATCATCACTCCGTCGACACCGGCTGCGCCACCATTAGATCGCACCTGCAGATACGCTTCGTACACCTTTCTTTTGTCGATGTTGAACGGTTTGCTTGGCTGGTTCACCGCCGTCCTCCTGTTGCCAGTTGC
>NZ_JBUYEN020000094.1:0-14179 GCF_055229415.2 Bradyrhizobium sp. Leo114
AGCTATCTGAAGCTGCCCAACGGACGGGCTTTGACTGGCCAAAGCCATGATTACAAGCGGCATGGCACGACGACGCTGTTCGCCGCGCTCCAGGTTGCCACCGGAACGGTCATCGCGGAGCATTCAAGCGCCGCCGCCGCATGGAGTTCCTCGGCTTCATGAACCGGCTGGTTGCCAGCTTTCCGGACCGCGAACTTCACGTCATCCTGGACAACCTCAACACGCACAAGAAGAATGAGCGCTGGCTCAAAAAGCACCCCTTGGTGCAGTTTCATTTTACGCCGACGGGGCATCTTGGCTCAATCAGGTCGAGACCTGGTTCTCCATCCTGCAAGGCCAGTCGTTGAACGGTGCATCATTCACCGCCGTCACGCAGCTACAGGAGCACATCGATGCCTTCATCCGCGCCTACAATGAAAAAGCACAGCCCTTCGCCTGGACGAAGAAACGAGTCCGCCAAAACGGTTCAAAGGCCGCCGTATCACTCAGCTCTGATTCCGGGTACTAGCAATGACCCAGACGGCGATTATTGGCTCCGGCCCGATCTCGAATCCCATTCGGGAAGCGTTCTATACGACCGATTGAGTTCGACACCCAGCGCTCTTGCGCTCGCCTTAGAGCATGATCCGGAAAAGTGGGCACCGGTTTTCCGAAACGATCATGCTCCATAGAGCGGGACCACGATTCGAAGAAAAGTCATGACCTCTAGGCCTGAATCGGAATGAGGGGAGCCACTTCCCGATCCTGCGGTTTTTCGCTCGCCGCAAGGCCGGCGGCGACGCCGATGCGGTCTGCCTTGGGCCGATGCTGACTCATCTTGCGCTTGCCCTCGAACCTGGTGACCGGAATGCGCACCCCGACGATACCGCGCAGTTGCGCGGCGATGAAATCAGCGGGTGCGTCGCTGACAGCCGATGGGTTCGTACGCGACGTCTCATGGACGTTCGTCAGCCGTGTGACCACCTCGAGCAGACGTTCGGGCTCCTGGAAGAACTCGACCGGCCCGTACGCGTGGACGGCGATGTAATTCCATGTCGGCACCACCTTCCCGGTTTCTTGCTTGGTGGCGTACCATGAGGGCGTCACGTAGGCCTCCGGACCCATGAAGATCGCCAGAGCCTCGCCGTTCGGGGCCGCGCGCCATTGCGGATTGCTCTTCGCCAAGTGCCCGTACAGAACTCCGTGCTGTCCTTCGGTCTCCTCGAGGAAGAGCGGCAAGGGTGTCGCAAGCGGCCCGTCCGCGGTGGCCGTGACCAGGTTGGCGAGGCCGGCGGAGCGGATGGTCGCTCGGATGCTTTCGACTTCGTCATCTTTGAAGGCGGGGGGCACATACATGTCGGTTCTCCGTTCTCAGCCCTGACATAGACCCAGCTTGGCACGATCGAAACTGCCAGTTATCGCTGATTTTGCTCGTCCAGCTGTAGGGGCATGCGGCTATGACAATCGCCGCGAACGAAGCTAATCGACGGCTTGAGCCAGAAGCTGACAGCCGCGCTCGATCTGGCGGGTTTCCAGCGCGGCGTAACCCATGACGAGCCCGATATTGTCCAGCTGGCACCGGCGGCCCGGATGACGTTGATCGAAGAGGGGGCGACCGGATATCCTTCGCTTGCGACGCAAGAGGCGCTACGGGTCATCGCGGGAATGGTGCCGAATGCACGCCGATCTCCACTGGTCGGACATCGATCCGGACGGCACCTGGATCTTCCGCATGATCGAGCGCGCTATCGGACGCCCGATCCGTCCCCACCTCATGAGCATCGAAATCGCCAAGCGATCTGGACAAGTTCCGCCGAAAAAGGCCGCACCAGCGCGATGCCCATCGGATTCCGGCATAGCTGCGCTCGCCGCTTATCTGGCGGGGGAGGGCGCCAAGATCCTCGAGCAGGAAGAGCTCGACCCGGCCTTGCCCCAAGTCACCGCTCGGAGGTCAGCACTAGTCTAACTGGCCGAGAACCGTCGGTATCATGCGATTGAGAACCGTCAACTCGGTTCCAAGCGCATAGGAAATCGGATTCTCCGTTGTGACTTGAACGACAGTGCCAACCTTCAAATGCATGACTACAGGGTTGCCGGTCACGGGGGGCGCTGCGACTGTCGGGCAAAACGCGAGACAAAGGATGGACCTTGCCGTCTTGGTCCGGCGAAAGATGCAGTCGATCTTTGACTGACCGTTGTCGGCGACGATGCGAGCTATCATCTGCCGACAAGCTTCCGATGCGACCCCCATCGGGACTAGCCAGTCTGAAAAGTATCCGCCATCCGGCCAGATCTCGTGCGCTTGCTGAATCCCGATCTCGTCCTTGTTCCCAGTGGGGGGAAGGGGGTCATTCAATCCTTTGGGTCTCTGAACGATTTAGTCCTGCAGAAAACAATATGCGGTGTGAACTTCTTCATGTTGTGTGATGCTGACGCGGTGTCGCCGAGTCGAGACCTCGCCTCACTGGATTAACTGTCTCAAGGGCGCATGCTCGCGCAAATCCATCCATTGTGCACCGGTCGCAATTAGTTGTGGTATCGCTTGCGACGCAGCGCACGGGACTGCCAAAAGGTAAGGCGCCCCGGTACTTTGCGCGATTTTTGCAAGGCTGATCGCAAGGTGATCAATTGAAAGTTGTCTTGTCATGAACGCGCAGCGGACGCAGCCGAATACCGCCTATGCGATCTGCGGCTTCAACGATATTCCAAGCCAGCGCGCCATGGGCTTCTACCTCATGATCGTCGACGAAGACGGCAGCCACAGGCCGTGGCCCATTGTCGTGGTGCGCTGGGGCAAGCGGGTGTTTGGCTATCTCAACAAATGCCCGCACAACAGCGTGAATCTGGACTGGGAACGCAACCAGTTTTTCGATCCCCGCGGCATCCGGCTGATGTGCGGCAAGCACGGCTCGACCTTCGAGCTCAGCACCGGCCGCTGTGTCGACGGCCCATGCAAGGGCAGCCGGCTCACGCCGGTTGCGTTGACGGTGCTGGACGGCGATATCTGCGTGACCGGCGTGCGGCTTGTCGAGGAGGAGGTTTCCTCTGGCTAAAGCTGAAGCCGGCGCTCAGACCGGCCGGTTCTCGTTGCGGTTTCTCACGGGTTCCATCCTCTTCAGCCCTTCTTCGTAAGAGATCTCGTCATAGGACGCATCGACATCCTTGGCCGCGTCGAGCAGGTAGTCGAGCTTGCCGGGCGCATCGAGCTTCTTGATGTCATTCTTGTCGACCCCGACCAGGTCCATCATCTCCTTCCAAACGGTGGATTCATCGCACGGCAGCACGTTGAAGGTGATACCAGCGAGCTTGATTCGATATTTCGCCAACAGGTCTATGTTGTTGCAAAACATGAAGTAGCTGCCGTCAGGGCTTAGCGCGCTCTCAAGAACGTTTGCGACATCGGCAAGATAAGCGAAGCAGTGCAGATAGCCGGCCAGCACCGGAATGATGTTTTCGCCGACCTGCACGACCGTCAGTACCTGCTCGATCGAATAGTGGGGCGGCCGCTTCTCGTCCGCGACCTGGGCCTGAAATTTCAGTGCGATATCGCCACGAAAGCCGAACCGGCCCCGCTTGGTGGTCCCGCCCTTGAATATGGGATTGAGCAGGCGCCCTTCCTTCTCCAACCGGCCGAGCGCGGTGTTCTCGATTGCAGTCATCAAAAATCATCCCTCTATCCAAGACCACCGCCGGGCACCCCGGCGGTGGGAGACGCAATGCAAATCATTTGCCGCCGCGGGCGTAACCCTTTCTCGGCGGAATCCATAAAGAAGACACGCAAAGCCGCCGCGATCCCTCGAAGACCTTTGTCAGCAACCAGACACGCGTCGCAAAGCCAACAGCCCGATTTTGAAGAATGTGAGCAGTGTCAAGCGCCTGCGCTCTGGCATGCGACTTGCCAATTCGATGCAAATGACTCTGGAAAACAAAAGGTGCCATGATCAATCTGACGGATAGCGCAGTGAATGCGGTCAAGAGCGCGATCTCGGCTTCGGCCCAGCCGAGGAGCGGCTTGCGCATCATGGTCGAGGCCGGCGGCTGCGACGGATTCAAATACAAGATGGACCTCGCCGACGGGGCAAAGCCCGACGACACCGTCATCGAGCGCGACGGGATCAAGGTGTTCGTCGACAATAAGAGCCATGAGCACCTCGCCGGCACGACGATCGATTTCGTGGTGGCGCTGGAGGGCTCGGGCTTCACCTTCGACAACCCAAACGCTAGCTCGAGCTGCTCCTGCGGCAAATCCTTCAGCAGATGAAAAGAGAAATCAAAGCATGCTGGTCGAACCGGAACAGCTGAAGCAACGGTCGGTCGTTGAGACCGATCGTGAACAACTCATTCGGGCTGTGATCGAGGAGATTCGGCCCAATCTGCAACGCGACGGCAGAGACTGTCAGCTCGTTGGGATCGACGGCAGCAAGATCACGGTCAAGCTGACCGGTGCCTGCGTGTTCTGCAAGCTTTCAAGCGCGACGCTAGAAAGCATTCAGGCGCGGCTGGTCCAAGGGCTCGGCGAATTCGTTCGCCTGATCCCGGTCGCCGGCGGCGCCAATCCGCAGCATTGAGCGAGGCTCTGTGCCGATCTATCTCGACAACAATGCGACCACGCGGACAGATCCGTGTGTCTTGCAAGCCATGTTGCCGTTCTTCACGGAGCGGTTCGGTAATGCCTCGTCCGCCCACGCCTTCGGCAGCGAGATCGCAGGCCCGGTGGCCAAGGCACGCCGCAGCCTGCAGAGTTTGCTGGGAGCCGCCCACGATCATGAGATCATCTTTACTTCCGGCGGGACCGAGTCCAACAACACCGCCATCCTTTCTGCGCTCGCGACCCAGCAAGGGCGCGACGAGATCGTCACCACCTCCGTCGAGCATTCCGCCATCCTCACGCTGGTCGAGCAATTGGCGTTAACGGGCATCAAGACGCATGTGATCCCGGTGGATTCGCGCGGCCGCCTCGACCTCGAGGCGTTTCGCTGGGCGCTTGGACCACGCACGGCGATTGCGTCCGTTATGTGGGCCAACAACGAGACCGGCACGATCTTCCCGGTGGAGTTTCTGGCCGGCTTGGCGCGCGCGGCAGGTGCGCTGTTTCACACCGATGCGGTGCAGGCCATAGGCAGGGTGCCCATCGACCTGAAGGACAGTGCTATCGACATGCTCTCGCTGTCCGCACACAAGCTGCACGGCCCCAAGGGAATCGGCGCGCTCTATTTGCGACAAGGCACGAAATTCAGGCCGCTGATCTGGGGTGGGGCACAGGAGCGACGGCGCCGCGGCGGAACCGAGAACATCCCCGGCATCGTCGGTCTTGGAAAAGCTGCAGAGCTTGCGGCGGAGGGGCTCGAGCCGGAGCGTGTTCGCATTGCTGCGTTGCGCGATCGCCTGGAGCAGACGATTTTGCACAACGGCCGCTGCATCCCGCTCGGCGATGTCAGCAACCGCCTGCCGAACACGGCCAGCATCGCCTTCGAAGATCTCGAAGGCGAAGCAATCGTCCACCATCTCAACCGAGCGGGCATTGCCGCTTCGCTCGGATCGGCTTGCAGCTCGGGGTCAATGGAGCCGTCGCATGTGCTGCGCGCGATGAACGTGCCGGCAAGGAGCCTGCGCGGCGCGGTACGCTTTTCCCTCTCGCGTGAAACCACGGCCGATGACGTCGATCAGGTCGTCCGCGTACTGTCGCGCATCCTGGCTAATCTGCGTGCCATGTCACAAGAGCCTCCCAACCCCACCAGCGCTTCGCCCCAATGCACGAGTTGATCTTATGAAAGTCATGATTCGCCGCTCTCCGGAGGGCCTGTCGATTTATGTGCCGAAAAAAGATCTCGAGGAGCCAATTGTGGAATCGGAGCGCGAGACGCTGTGGGGTGGCTGGATCAGAATAGGCAATGGCTGGGTGCTCGATCTACCCGAGATGGCAAGCGACACGTCGCTGCCGATCACGATCAATGCCAGGAAGCGTGGCGAGGACGGCGACGGCCGATGAAGGCGATGGCGCAAACCGACTTCGTCAATGCGGCCGATGCGGAGGCGATTCTCACTGACATAGCGAGGAGGCTGCGTGCCGCCAGCATTATTCCCTATCTCGGACCTGGCCTCGCTGATGTGTCCAAACCGGATGCGACGATGACGCCGGACGCCTTGGCTGCTTTCTTCGCCAGCAAGGTCGCGCTGCCGCGCCGGGCCAAAGGCAACATCTGGGCGTCTGCGCAGCACATCGAGAGCAACAAGCATCGCACCACCGTGACGGCATTGATGGCGCTGGCCTTTGCTGCGCCGGTCGAGCCGACGCCGCTGCATCATCATCTTGCCGTGCTGCCCCTGCCTGTCATCGTCGATACCTGGTATGACGGTGCGATGCGGGGGCGCTTGGCAGGCGCGAGGGATGGGGTGAGGTGCAGGGTATCACCCGCGCCGGCCTCGGCGAGGACCGCTGGTATCGCTTCTATGATGCAGCGGGCGGAGAGGTCGACCATGATGCGGCGCAGAGCTGGAGCACGGTCCTCTATAAGCCGCACGGCGGCGTGTTGCCCGCAAGGAACTTCCTGATCTCTGACGCCGACTATGTCGAGGTCCTGACCGAGATCGACATTCAGACGCCGATCCCCGATGTGGTGAAAGAGCGGCGCAGTGGCCGAAGCTTTCTCTTCATCGGCTGCCGCTTCAACGATCAGCTGCTGCGAACTTATGCGCGGCAGCTCACCAAGCGCTCGGCCGGTGTTCATTACGCCATCGTGGAGCCAGATGTGCTGTCCAGGAATGAACTGCGTTTTCTGGTCGAACAGGGCCTGACGCCGCTTGCGATCCCGCTCCCGCGCGCGATCGAGATCCTGCTCGCCGGCCGACAGACCGGTATACGGGTGTCGATGTTGCTCGCGTGCCGGCGCACGCGAGTTGTCTTTCGTTCGCGCCAGGGAATGAGTACGTTCATCTCTGTGTCGGGATCGAGACGCCTGGCACACTTCGAACATTGCTAATGTCGTGCAGAAGGCCGTCGCTTTCACGGCAGAGGGCGGTAAGCGGCTCAGCTTTTGACCTAGATCAAAATTGCTCGCAAGTCCGGCCATGGCACGCGAGTTGCAAATCTTCTTTTCAGTTTCCGCTGCAGGGAGAATGGAAGGATGAACGTATCAGCGCTGGACGAAGCAAGCTCGGTAGGGAGCGCGGTCGACATTGGCAAGGTCATGCAGATCGCCGCGCGCAAGGGCTGCGGGAGGTCCGGCGGGGGCAAGGCAAGCTGCGGCTCGCAGGCCGGCCAGGGTGATCTGCCGACCGAGATCTGGGAGAAGGTCAAGAATCACCCCTGCTACAGCGAAGCAGCGCATCATCATTACGCGCGCATGCATGTTGCGGTCGCGCCTGCCTGCAACATGCAGTGCAATTACTGCAATCGTAAATATGATTGCGCTAATGAATCGCGCCCGGGCGTGGTGAGCGAAAAACTAACGCCGGAGCAGGCGGCGAAAAACGTGCTGGCGGTCGCCTCCACAATCCCACAGATGACTGTGCTCGGCATCGCGGGGCCCGGCGATCCCCTGGCCAATCCGAAAAAGACGTTCAAGACGTTCGAGCTGGTGGCCAAGGCTGCTCCCGACATCAAGCTGTGCTTGTCGACCAACGGCCTGATGCTACCCGACCATGTCGACACGATCGCCCGCTTCAAGATCGATCATGTCACCATCACTATCAACATGGTCGATCCCGAAATCGGCGCCAAAATCTATCCGTGGATTTTCTACAACCACAAGCGCTACACCGGCCTAGAAGCCGCAAAGATCCTCAACGAGCGCCAGCTGAAAGGCCTCGAGATGCTCACCGAGCGGGGCATCCTATGCAAGATCAATTCGGTGATGATCCCGGGTATTAACGATCAGCATCTGGTCAAGGTCAACAAGGCGATCAAATCGCGCGGCGCGTTCCTGCACAACATAATGCCGCTGATCTCCGCGCCCGAGCACGGCACGGAGTTTGGTCTCAACGGGCAGCGGGGGCCAACCGCGCAGGAATTAAAGGCACTGCAGGATGCCTGCGAGGGCGAGATGAACCTGATGCGGCATTGCCGGCAGTGCCGCGCCGACGCTGTCGGCTTGCTCGGCGAGGACCGCAGCGCGGAGTTCACTACCGAGAAGGTTATGGCCATGGACGTCAAATATGACTTGCCGATGCGCAAGGCCTATCAAGCCAAGATCGAGCAGGAGCGCGTTGCCAAGCTTGCTGGCAAGCAGGAAGAGCTCGTCGAGCTTGCCAGCAAAATGAGTGACATCAAGCCCATGGTTGCCGTGGCGACGAAGGGCGCGGGCGTCATCAACGAGCATTTCGGTCACGCCAAAGAGTTCCAGGTGTACGAACTCTCCACGACCGGCGCCAAATTCGTCGGCCATCGCCGCGTCGATCACTATTGCCGGGGCGGCTGTGGCGAGGAGGAGCGCCTTGCCACCGTCATCAGCGCCATCAACGACTGCCATGCGGTATTAGTGGCCAAGATCGGCGGCTGTCCGAAAAGCAATCTGTTGAAGGCCGGGATCGAGCCAGTCGACCAATACGCCCATGAGTTCATCGAAAAATCAGCGATCGCCTGGTTCAAGTCCTATCTGGAGAAGGTGCAAAGCGGCGAAATCCAGCATACCGAGCGGGGCGAGGCGGCGATCCGCCAGGGCGCACTGATTTCGGCCGCCTAAGGGGGAAGGTCAATGCCGTTCAAGATCATCGCCTCGCAATGCACGAGCTGCTCGGCTTGCGAGCCCGAATGTCCCAATGTCGCAATCTCGGAGAAAGGCGGAACGTTTGTCATCGATCCGAAAAAATGCACCGAGTGCGTCGGCCATTTTGACGAGCCGCAATGCGTCGCGGTGTGCCCGGTCGATAACACCTGCGTCTTGGACACCTCGTTGCCGCGCTACCAGGCGCGCGCGTAAATAGGGGCCGATCCCATGACCTTTACGCCGGCGCCCAGCGCTGAAAAACTCGCGATTTTCGCGCTGCGCACCGCTGGCCGCAGCTTCCGCCTCGCCGTTACAGGCGGTGGTTGCTTGGATTTGTCCGCCAAGACAGGTGTTGCGCCGGCACCTCGGCCCGGTCAGCAAGGCCTCCAGCGGAACGGGCTAAGATTGCCTCAATTCGGGAGCCGCTAATGCTTGGCGGTGTCACGATCGATTTGACCGACACTGCTGCGCAGAGCGGGCCGATCTTCCAAGAAGCAGGTGTGCTGCTCCAGCGATACCGCAAAGGCTGCCCATTAGAACAGGAAAGCTGCCAATGAACCTCGCTGGGGCCGGCAATCCGCTGTCCGGGAGCGAAGGGGCGCTGATTGCGCGCACGCTGCTCGGCGAAGGCCTGCCGCGCGAAGCCGAGGATCATCTGTGGCAGGCCGGGCTCCTCTATCACGTGGATGCGATCGCGGAAAGGCACCTGCACGAAGCGCAGGCGCTAGCGCCGGGCCACGCCGCCGTCCTGATCGGAATCTACCGCTTCTATTTCTACAAAGGTCGCTTGGCCGAGGCGTTGGAGGTGGCAAAGCTCTGTATCTCCAAGGCAGCGCGCGAAAACGGTCTCGCTGACGATTGGCGGCGGGTCAGCGCGGGCGACGCTGCTTTCGATTGCTACGAGAACATCCTGTCGCGCTTCTATTTATTTTCGCTAAAAGCCTACGCGTACCTGCAGCTGCGGCTCGGCAATCTGGATGAAGGCCGCGCGGCCGCCAGCAAGCTCGTGCAGCTCGAGCCGACCGACAAGATCGGCGCCAGGGTGCTCCTGGACGTGCTGCAGCGGATGGGGCAGGACGATGACGATTGACATCGATAAGGCCCGCGACTGGCTGGGCAACGAGGTCGACTGCGGCACCTGCACTCGTATCGGGCTCAGGGCCAGCGGCGGCTGCCGCTTGATGCACGCCTGCGTCAACGACCGCTATGCTCGCCGCGTCGACCGCTTCTTCTACTGGAATCCGGCGCTGGCCGACGCCTACATCACCCATCCACATTTTGAGGTGCGCGCGATCGCAGCCAACCACGCCAGCGTGTTTCTGCTGCCGATGCCGCCCGACGATGCTGAGGAAACCGTGCGCTGGAACGCCGCGCGGCGCCTGCCCAAGCGCTTAGTGCTGCGGCTGCGCAACGATCTGCATCGGAAGGTTAGGATGCGGGTTGCGACCTTGCTGGATGGGAGCTGGCGCCGATGATCTCGGACCAGGACTATTACGTCCGCCTGGTGGTGGCGAGCCGGATCGCGCGGGCGCTGCTTGGGCGTCTCATGAGCGATGACGAACCCGAGGTGCGCCGCGTGGTTGCGATCCGTGTTCCCAATGAGTGGCTGCTCGGCATGGTCAATGATCCCGATGGCACCGTGCGCCTCGAGATCGCACGGCGGCCGAGCTAGCGGAATTGACCAAAGACGAGGACTCGATGGTGCAGGAAGTCGCCCGCGCGCGCGTGGCCATCCGGCCCGAACGACCGAGAGAGAGTGGGACATGAGCAACATCGTTCGCGACAGCGAGGTGGTCGAGTTGACCGGGCCGCCTTTCTTCAGGTTTGGCGAAAAGGTGCAGGCCAGCCGTACCATCCGCAATGACGGGACATATGCCGGCAAGGAGATCGGCGAGATCCTCGTCAAAAAGGGGGAGGTGGGTTACGTCGTCTCAATCGGCACTTTCCTGCAGCAGTTCTACATCTATGGCGTTCAATTTCTCGAAAGCGGCAACCGCGTCGGCATGAAGCGCAAAGAGCTCGAGCCGGAGGTGGGGCGCGATGAGCTTTTGGATCTGCCGTTGCCTGAAGAGGCCGGCCCATGATCGCCTCGAGACTGCCGAAATACCAATGGGGCCAGCGCGTCAAGGCAGCGGTCGACCTCATCAATGACGGCTCGTTTCCCAATGCACCGGCCGATAGACTCCTGATCGGCGCCGGAGGGATCGGCGAGATCGTGCAGGTCGGCAGGCATAGGGAAGGCAACGTGCCAATCTATCTCGTCGAGTTCGGCGAGCGGATGGTCGTCGGCTGTCTTGAAGAAGAAATCACAGTGCTATGAGGGGGCCTTTGGCGATGAATGCCGCGGTGATGAGAAAGGCAGCGGTCAGGATGATCCCTCACCCGAACGAGCTCGATTGCAAGCGGATCGAGCGCGCCTTAAGCGCGCGCAAGCGCTATCGCTATGTCTCGCCGCATGTGAAGGCGGTGAGGGGGCTATCTGATCGAGAGTCCCTGCTGCTCTCGCAATATCGACGCCGATGGCGGCCTTATCGATGCCGCGCTGATCCACTACGACATGGTGTGCGGCATGTGGAAGCTGTTTCGCAAGAACCACGCAAACGGAATCTGGGAGTTTTATAGCATTTACCACCGGCTGACCTCGGCGATCGAAGATTTGAACACAGATCCCGAGCGGCTGTTCTGGCTATGAAGCTTATTTAGGGTCCAATTATATGGGAGACGCGATGGTGCTTGGCACAGACGAATTGATGGAAATCGAACGGGTGCTCGCGGCGGCGCAGGCTGATGCAGATCCGGTTCTCGAGTTGCGGCGTCGCTTTCCGCACCTCGCCGCGACACGCTGTGATGCCTCTGACGTGACGGAGCGACCATTCCGGAGTCTTCCGAATTTCGATCTGCATCTGATCGATGGCTGCGATCGCTGCCTAGATATCACGGCCGATCCGGTGCGGGCGATTGGCATCCTGCTGGCGGCAAGGAGGATCGGACGGTGATCGGCGTTGGACTGGTAGGGCATCGCGACGATGGCACGGACGCGGTCGACGCCGATTTATCCTTCATTCCGCTCTCAGATCCCGATATCACCTCCGCCGAGCTCTCCGCCGTGGAAGCGCTGCTGTGTTCGCCACGGGTCTCCAATGGGCCCATCACCGAGGCCTTCGAGAAAGCCTTCGCCGCCTACCTTGGGCGCAAATATGCCGTTGCCGTCCCCAGCGGCACCATCGGGCTTCTGCTTGCACTAAAAGCGCTCGGCATCGGACCCGGGCAGGAGGTGATTGCCTCGCCTTATTCGTTTCGTGAGGTAGTGCATGCTATCAGTCTCGTGGGCGCGAGGGCCGTATTTGCCGACGTCGACTATTGGTCGGGAGCCTTGGCTCCGGCGAAGGTCGAAGAGCGTGTCACGGCCAACACGCGGGCGATCATTGGTGGCAACCCCAATGGCCATCCGGCGCCATGGTCGGAGCTGCGCGCGATCGCGCAGCGCCATCAATTGCCGCTCCTGGAGGATTCAACCGAAGCGATCGGATCGCGATACAAGTTCGAACTCGTCGGCCGCTTTGGCGATATCGCCGTGTTCGACTTCGCCCAGCCACTGGCCCTGACCTGCGGCGAAGGCGGCATGGTGGTGACCGACGACATCGACATGGCCGTTGGCTTGCGCCGCCATCGCGCGCATCGGCTGGATGAGCGCTCCTCCGTTGTCGTCAGCAGCGCAGCGCCCCACCAGGCCGGCATGAGCGATCTCACAGCCGCGCTGGGCCTTGCGCAGCTGAAGCGCCTCGAGGAGATCCTGGAGCGGCGCCGACTCGTCGAACAGCTCTACAACGCGCATATGCAATCCTTTGAGGGTATCAAGCCTCCCTATGTCGGTCCCGATGTGACCGAGGTGAACTGGTTTCTTTATCTCGTCCATCTCGGAACGCGCTTCGCGCGATCCAGCCGCGACGCCATTGTCGATGACCTCCGCATCGAGCAGGTCGAGGCCGCCGCTTATTGCTATCCCTTGCATCTGCAGCGGCATTATTTCGAACTTGGCTATCGTCATGGCGATTTCCGGGTTGCGGAAAAGATCGCCGATCGCGCCCTGGCACTGCCGTTTCACAGCCACCTCACCGACGAGCAGATCGAGTTCATCGTGGAGACGATGAAGGACGCATCCATCAACATCGGCGCTGGCGCAGCAATTTATTAGCAACGAGGAATTATCAATGCGAGGCGCAAGGCAGGCTTGAATGTCGACATGCACAGTCTCACCGTTGGACAAGATAATCGACGTCATTCACGCCACGTCACTTTTGGCGGTGCTGCAGAACCCGGAGATCGCCACTTCCGGACAAATGCAGGGGCAGACCACACGCGGATGCTCCGGCCTGTTCGTCCGGCAAGGCCACGAGGAACTCTTGAGGGTGGTGCGGGAAGACAATGAGAAGCTCAATGCAATTTGATGTTCTCAGCGGGCCGTCGATGCCTACAAGGAGCTGGTCGGTGGAATTGGCGTCCTTCGGTTGACCGGTACCGCCGTCGATGTCTTTCGCGCAGGAAAACACGGCGCATGAGCAAGGGAGCAGCGCGACATGGGCAGCCAAGAGATTGAGGTGTTCGCCGTCTGCCCCGCCGATGCAATCGAGCGGGGCAGCGCGAGGGGCTTTAGCCTGTCACGGATCGACGAGAGCGGTGAGAGTCGGCCGTTTCCGATTGTTGTGGTTCGGACCGTTGGCAATGATTATCACGGCTATGTCAACCGCTGCCCACATGACGGCGTCTGGCTCAACATCCGTGCGGGCGAATTTTTCTCGCCCGACCGCGCCTTTCTCGGGTGCGGCCGGCACGGAGCGATCTTCGAGATCGACAGCGGGTTTTGCATCGATGGCCCTTGTAACGGAAGAGCCCTTGAGCCGGTTGCGCTCGCCGTGATCGGCGGCGACGTCTGCCTGTGTGCCGTGAAGCTGGTGGAGGACAACGGCTTTCCCGGTCCGTTCGAGGATGGCGACGAAACCATGGACATCATGATCCATCCAGATTAACAGGCTTGATCTCATGAACGTGGACTTAAGGAGTCTTTTAAGGGAAAGCGCCGTCATTCGCATGAACATCGGCGCAGGTCTGTCGCGTATCGCTGCGTTCGGATTTGTTAGGATCAAGGGCCGGGCAGGCCGGCGGGTTATCCTGTAGCCCAGCATGAATGGTACGGCGCTACTCGAACAGCGAGACGCGCATCCATTCGATGTTCGCGTGCGTTGGTGGCTTTGCGAGGATCAAACGCCCGGTCGCCAGCTCTTATCGCGCATGGACGCATTACCCTGAAACGGAGATCATTCGCGCCCGCATCCGAATGATCTCGGCGGCCCAAGGAGGTGTTCAAGTGCTAGTACCCACTTTTCTTGGATCGTGAGTCGTGCTTCAAGATATGGATGATACCCGAAGCAAGAGAAGTCCACCTTTCGCGGAAAGATCGCAAGGTGCTTGAGGCGTGTTGTCGCTCGCCGACGACA
>NZ_JBUYEN020000095.1:0-13830 GCF_055229415.2 Bradyrhizobium sp. Leo114
GCGCACCAGCGCGCAAAATATTGGTCAGTGGATCGTCGATCTCGTCGGGCTGACGAAGCGGGACAATGTTGCTAGTCTCGTTCATGGCGTATTGCTCTCCTTGAGAGAGGTTCTGGCAGGCTTCGACGCCCGCCTCGATACGCCGCCTATCTCAGTCCGTCATCACCCAGTTTCCCGCATAGCTCGTCGGCATAGCCCTTGAGATAGATGTCCTCATGCTTGAGCGACCGCCACAGCCGCTCGATGAAGACGTTGTCCATCCAACGACCGCGGCCATCCATGGAGATCTTGATCCCTGCGCCCGCCAACACGCCGGTGAAGGCCGCACTGGTGAACTGGCTGCCCTGGTCGGTTGAAAATCTCCGGCGTGCCGTACTTCGCCAGCGCCTCTTCCAGCGCCGCCACGCAGAACGAGATGTCCATCGTGTTCGACAACCGCCACGCCAGAACCGCACGGCTCGCCCAGTCGATGACGGCGACGAGATAGAGAAAGCCACGGCCGATGGGCAAATACGTGATGTCGGCCGCCCACACCTGGTTCGGCCGGTCGATCGTCATGTTGCGCAGCAGATAGGGATAGATCTTGTGGCCCGGCGCCGGCTTCGTCGTGTTCGGCTTCGGTCCCAGCGCCGCGATGCCCATCTTGCGCATCAACCGCTGCACGCGCTTGCGATTGATCTGAAGCCCCTCAGCCTTCAGCATCGCGGTCATTCGCCGCGAGCCCAGGAATGGCCAGGCGGTGAACAGCTCGTCGATCCGCTGCATCAGGGCAAGGTCGTTGTCGTTGGCCGGCCGTGGCGGCCGGTAGACCGCGGAGCGCGCGATGCCAAGCAACATGCATTGCCGGCGGATCGACAGCGCCTGGTCGGCGCGATCGAGCATTCCTCGACGGTCCGGCGTGCTCATCTTCCGGACCTCCGTGCTAAAAAATAGCGCTCGACTGTCAGTTGTCCGATCTTGGCGTGCAGCTTCTCGATCTCGCGTTCGCGCGCGTCCTCGCTCTCCCGCCCGACACCCGCGTCAAAGGCCCGGGCCGCCTGGTCCAGCAGTTGCTTCTTCCAGGCATAGATCTGGTTCGGGTGAACCTCATAGCGCTGGGCCAGATCGGCCACCGTCGCCTGTTCCCGCACCGCTTCCAGCGCGATCTTTGCCTTCAGTGCCGCGTCGATCTTGCGTCTCGTCTTCGTCGTCATCATGCCCTCCGTCTATCAAACGGAGCAGCCCTTTTTCCAACTTAGCCTCTGATCCCAAAACCGGGGTCCATTTCACTTCTTCGGGCCGGACTCTCACTCCTTCCGGAGGAAATACTCAGTGGCAGGTCAGTATGCTTCATTCCTGGCGCTTCCTATCGGCGAAC
Source organism: Bradyrhizobium sp. Leo114 (assembly GCF_055229415.2). Lineage (NCBI taxonomy): Bacteria > Pseudomonadati > Pseudomonadota > Alphaproteobacteria > Hyphomicrobiales > Nitrobacteraceae > Bradyrhizobium > Bradyrhizobium sp. Leo114. The sequence goes on from NZ_JBUYEN020000095.1 coordinate 1,358, forward strand.
GGCAAGTAGATTTGCAGCACGCCGCGCCTGCCGCGGCGGCGTCCCACATGAACAATGAGATCGATCGTCCTTTTCGCGTAATTGACAATTGAAGTGTGGGACATCCGCGCACCTGACCGCATGACCATGAATGCCAGCCTGTCGAGAGCAAGTTCAGGACTGTCGGCGTGGATAGTTGTTATTGCACCTGGGTGTCCTGTATTGATCGCCTCAAGAAATTCATATGCCTCGACACCCCGAATTTCGCCGAGAACGATGCGGTCGGGGCGCATTCGCAGACAGCTTTCCAAGAGTTTTGACGGGCTCCGAGCAGAGTGTTCCGTACGATCTGCAATTAGGCCAACTTGATTCTTGTGAACTGGAGAAAGCTCCTGTGCATCTTCTATGGTAATGATCCGCTCCTCGGGGTGCGACATCGCGAGCAAAGCCCGTGCCACCGTCGTCTTCCCCGAGGATGTGCCCCCCGAAACCAGAATATTAAATTTCTCCTCAATTGCTAATCGGAATAGACCCTGCAGCTTACCAGCCTGCGCCATATCGGCCGCTGTCCGATGGCGCTCCTGGCGAACGGCGTCCACCGAGATCTGCTCACCTTCAACGAATTCGATATTGGACACGTCCAATGTCCGCGTCCGGTATTTGCGGATCGACAGGGACAAGCCGTGCTCAACTGCAGGCTCGACAACCACTTGGACGCGCTGCGGGTTGCCCCAAACATTAACCCGCCCTGATACGATCGGATGAAGCACCCCAAGTGTGTTGCGGGCCTCTCCCGCCAGCTGCACTCCGAGCCGCTTGATGGCGTTGGCCCCTAACGCCACATCGATCTGGTGCATGTGTATCGATCCGGCCTCTTCGGCGAAGATGGAATTGTCAGGGTTGATCACCACCTCATTGATACTATCGTTCGTGAGATATTCCTTCAGGGGGCTGAAATACTGCTCTATATAAGAGACGTCTGGGCTGGACCGGAAGTCATTCATCGAAGAACAAGATCCCGATTCACGAAAACGCGAACTTCCTCGCCTTGCGGGACACGAAGGAGTGGAGGAAGGGAGAGATATTCGTCAACGACAGGTCTGGCCTGACCACCGATGGTCGCTGCAACATCGGACACGGCCTGGCCTGTAGCGTTCGAGCTGTCTGGCCAGGCACCTCCGCTATAGTACGGCGGACGATTTACATTCGACGACCTGTTGCTGCCGACGAGAGCGGGAATGGTCGATGACACTGCCGTGAACACGCTGAATAGGAGACCCGCACCTATCTTCGTGCCATAGCGGTTATCTACATTCCCTTCGGTACCAGCTCGACCGAGGAGGTCCGCACCTGCGGAGCCGAGCTCGATCGATTTGGCGTCTGGAGTGATGGCCCGATTCCAAGCGATTAGCACTCGTCTTTGCTCGATTTGCACTTTATCGCCGACAGTGCCAATCAGGCTTGTCCCTGCGGGCAGCAGAACACGCGAGCCGTCGACCGCGAATACGGGCTCGAGGACCTGAGCCCGGACATTTCCGGGCAATTCTGAATGGATAGCCGTTTCAAGTACCGCGGAGATGATGGTCCCCTGCACGATGGTATGCGATGGATCAGCGAGAACTCGTGACACCGAGGTCTTTACCTCCGAGCCGGATCCGTCCCGCGGCCCTGATTCGTCAACGACTATGCCGTTGGATTGCCTTTGTTTGGCGCTTATTTCATCCAGCTCGCGGCGCCTCTCGGCCTCGCGCTGAGTGGAATTGCGCTCTTCTTCCAATCGTAGTGCCGCAGCACGCAGGCGTGCATTCTCAGCTTCCGCCCTTTCACGATCCTCCTTAAGTTTCAGCGATAGTTCTTTGTTATAACCGTCCAGAAGTGTCTGGACATCAGCGAGTGAAACGCTCGAGCCATTGTTGGGCCCCGCGTTTCCGCCAACTTGATTTCTGTTGTCCTGGACCTGCTTATCCATTGTACTGTCGGAAGCGGCGGCCGTCTGCTTAACTGGAGGAGCGCTGGGAACTGAAAAGTCAAGCCGCTGATGACTTCTTGGGACGTCCTCGACCTTTAGATCGACTTGTGACGCCTTTTGGCTGTCATCGCCACTCAGACCAATGACCTTCAAGACTTGCGTGGAGCTCGTAGCAATGAGCGCCGTGACGGCACTGGCTAGAAGCATGGTGGCGAAAACGACCATCCAATTACTTCTGCGCTTAGATTTGCCGATTTGTTTGGCGCGGCGTTTGTCGAGCAGTCTCTTTCGCTCAAAATCCACCGGCGCCTCTGCTCCAGTCTGTACGGCATTGCGCTCGCGCCCATGGTCAGCATCTCTCGGACCCATCAAACCATCCCTCATTGAGTCGCCATGCGCACTGCGCTCTCCTTGGCGACGCAGACCGTATTATCGCCGATTCTCATCACCCAAAAGTCGCTGATCCCGTCGACGACGATACGGTCGCCGTCAGTGCGCGAATTAACCAGCTTTTCCTCGCGATCCTGACCGATCATAAACACTGCTGGCCGGGGCGCACCTCTTGGCAAAATAAAGGTCGTCTGCAAGGTATTGTCTGTCACAGCAATCGGCCGGAACCGCGCATCACCCGAGGCCGCGTACTCATGATTTATAGGAAGACCCCTGACGGACCCTTCATGTGGTGCCTTACTCTCATCGGGATAGATGAACGTTGCCCGGAACGCTTGACGCGCTCCCGCCTGCATCCCCGCCTTTATTTCGCCGACCGTTCGCAGCTCGAAGGTGTAAATGCGCCGATCAGTGTAGACAGTCATGTTGGTGAGAGCTTGATCAATAATCGGCTTTACGCTCATCACATTGCCCACCTTCAGCTTGACCACTTCCCAGGATGCGCTGTCGCCAACGAGAATCGATTCGATTATCTCCCCCTGTGCGAACTGGATAGCCGTGATTGACTTCAAGTAGAGATCGAGCTTGTAGACGTTGTTCTCATCGTAAACGTAGCGTTTGATGCGCCAATCTGACGTCGCTGCTTTGGGCGATTGCTCCGCCTTCACCGCACTTAAGAACGCCATGAGGATAATCAAAGAAAAGGAAAGAGCCCTAACCATCGCACTTACATCGTTTGGCCGACCGACTGTCTAGTCAGCAGTTTCCGCATCAATTCGGTAAGACGAGACGACGAAGCCCAGGGGATTTTTCCACACTGCCTCCAAAGCAACATTTATCTGCGGCCTGAATTGATATCCGATAGTCGCCACGAAACTGCGGCGGACGGCCTCGCGGCCTTTTTGTTCCCGGTACTTGACAATGCGGACCCGGGCCAGATCCGCTGTGTTGCGCTGGTCCGACGGCATGAGCGAAATAGACTTAACTACGACCCGCACTCGCACGTCATCACCGTAAACAACGGGTGGATATTGCGCTGAACCCGAACGCCAGGTTTCGGCCAGAGTTTCTTGCGCGTTGCCGGACGAGCGCGTCATTACATCAGGTATCCGGGTTTTGTTGTCCGCGGCATCGTACGTTTCTCGGTCAACGACGTAGGACACGAGTTCCGCCTGAAGCACGGCGTCCTGTTGTTGAAGCGTGGCGGGCCGGACTTGAACGATTTTTTCAGCCTCGCCAGTCGTTTTATCCACTAGAACCACATAGGGCTTGGTCTCTTTGATGGGCAGCACGCCGATGAGCGCTCCTAACGCCAACAGACTTGCGGTGATGGAAGCAACCGCAACTTTTGCCCAGTTATTCCGTTGTGTGCAAAGACTAAAAAACACCTCGTCTTCGAATGACCGCTGGGTTGTCTGTTTAGACATGTGGTTCACTTATCAACTGGAGAGTTCCGGTTGCGGTGATGGAGTGAGTGGTTTGCAAGACAAGGGCCTTCTTCAACCCACCGCGTTTGCAGTGTGGGTATAACTCCGCATCAACCATACTTCCGTCCAATTACTCATAGGTCCGAAATATAGGCGACATCTGGATGCTTGAAGAAGGAACGCACCAAAGCTGGTCTGTTGCCGATGTCGGCGAGCTGGGTGCGGACTCGGTCTTCAATTTCTCGCCTGCGCGCAGCGGCCGGCGTGCATTGCCAGTTCGCTCCAACGCCATCATGCGGATTTCTTCCAGGGTTCGATGGTCAAGTTGTCGGCCGCCGCGTTTCATGCCGATAGCATACACCAACGCCGCAACAATGTCGCCTATATTTCTGACCTATGAGTAAGGGACGGTTGTTCGGCTGTGCGACGAGCCACACGTTCATCCCAACGCCGTTGCCGCATACAAGCGCCTTGGCGCATTGCGTTGATCGCTGGCGATGCAGCCTTGGCTGTCGATCCCCGATCCGCCGCTGTCGTCATGGTGGCAGTGTCCAGCAATCGTTGAGCGTTGACGAAAAACCTCATCGTCGCACTTTTGGCCATGGAAGCTGCCGCGGTGGCTGCACCGGCACCGACAGCCGCAACCGATGCGCTGGATAGAGCACTTGCCATGGTCGGAATCTGGAACAGGAGAATGGTCGCCGCAATCATGATGAAAGGGTAACCAAATTGGTCGGGTTCCGTCCGACTTTGCGCCGCGATTAGCAGTACAATAGCCATCAACGCTGTTGTCAGTAATGGAATGACTGAATACGCAACCGTAAAGCGCGTCCAGCTCTCGAAATACTGCCTCGTTTGAGGCATCATCAGCATGGTGATCGCGAGCGGCGCCAGACTGATCGCCACCGCGAGCCCTACTTTTGCGACCACCACGATAATGACGCACGCTGCGGTAAAAAACCCTATCACGATCAGCACGAACGCACCATAAAACACGTTCCGAATTGCCTTTCCGATCTTGAACATTGAGACGTCGGAAAAGTAGTCGTAGGCAATATGCAGACCGACACGAGCCGACGCATCCATTGCCGAGTACGTATCCACTATTGTCCCGCCATTGAGACTACGGGCAGCGTTTGTCTCGAGCGTTGCTACAACCCCACGCATCATAAGCGCGCCATAGTCGCTCGGCACTTCCGTGACTATCACGTAGATGCCCTTGAAATTTGCCCAAATGGTCGCGAACGAATATATGAGCACATATCGGAGCCCCCATTGTAGATATGTCGAGTAGTTGACGTTTGTGAATTGCACGAGCTGGTTCAGCGCAATAAACAGAAGCGCGACCATGGCTATCGCACCAAGTAGCGCTTTGATCGGGTCAGCGACTGCTTGAAACACCGTTTGCACATGATCGACAAGCGTCGTGTCAATACTCTGCGCGACCTTCACAATGAGGCCCATGGCGATCACTTGTTGATGTCGTTTAACAGACCGCGTGCGCTGTCCGGCTCGGCGCTATCCGAGCCCAGCACCATGACGTATGATCCTGCCACTGACGCGATGGCCGCTTGGGTCCGCAACGTTTCGTTGAGCTGCTGTGCGACTTCGATCATTACGCGGGTATTGATATCGACGCTGGTTTTTAGTTCCGTGCTGGTTTCAAGCGCAGTGATATACTTATTGATCCTTTCCATGCTTGCATTGGCGCGTTTGTAAGAGTCGTCCGCGGTATAGGCCGTGACGGCGGCTTGGGCCGACAAATATGCGATCTTGCCAAACCTCTTGTCGTTGCGCAGCGCAAACGCATCATCCAAACGGTAGCGGTCACGAAATCCTGAAAGCGCCTCCTGAATGTGGGCCGCCCCAACCGAGCCGCCTGCCAAAGCAGCGCTGGCCATTTCCGCCGGCGCTCCATTTCCCTTTCGGGCCGAAATATCCGCCGCGTCATTGTTCACCGGAAACGGCTTTGGACCTGATATACCGGCAACCACCGTGGATGCCGACGCAACGAGTTGCATCATGCCGTTACTCAGTGCGCGAACACTTTCTACTATGTACGCCAGCAGCTCCCCAGCCCTCTTGTCCAACGTCGGCTGTGCACCATCCGACACCATGCTAGATACTCCGGCTGAAGGGAGCGGTTTGGCGGCAACCCGGCTTTCGTCAGCGCAACTTTCACAAGGCGCGAGACTGATCGCCCCAAGCATCAGGCAAGTAACAACGAGAAATCGGGAAACGCATTTCATGTAGCGACTCGCTCGGTTTGAAAATGAAGCAACTCCCAAGCGCAACCACAATCGTTCTTCCGTCTCTCCGGAACCGATTGGCACCCAGTAAGGGAGGCAAGCACAAGCGCGAGGACTATGGTGGAACGATTCATTGCAGCATTTCCATCGGAAAGTTCGGTGTGTCACGCCAAGCAACGGGCGCTTTATTGCCGCGCCCCCCACCCAAGACATCAATTCCCTTCCCGAGTGCACCAAGTGCAAAATCAAGAACTACGCTGTCATCCCCGGATTTGAATAGTACGAGATGATTGTCCACATTACTTATCTGAAGGAATGCACGCTCGGTTGGCGTCAGGTTGAGCAGCGCGAGTTCCTCTTCGGTATTGAACGTACTTGGATACATCAATCGCGTGACTGCGCTCTCTAGAATCGTATTTCCGGCGGCGCTGTTTGCGATATGCGCTACACGCTGGGTCAGGAGAACCACGGCAACGTTATTCTTGCGCATTGTTAGCATCCAGTCCTTTAGACGCCTTTCAAAATAGGGATCGTCAAGTAGTTTCCAGGCCTCATCAATCACGAGCAGGGTTGGCAGCTCATCTTCTACGAGCCGTTCCACGCGCCTGAACACGTAGCTCAACCACGCGGTGCGGACGGTTTTGTTATCGAACAGCTCTGTGAGATCGAAAGCGGTGACCAGACTATCGAAACAGAGGGGATCGCGGTCCTTGCCGCCAAACAGCCATCCGAACTGGCCCATGCGGTCCCACTGGCCAAGCCTCTGATAGAGATCTCCATTGTCATCCGTCGCCCGCAGCTGCCTGCGGAACTGTTCGAAGTTCTGCAGGCGGCGATCAGCCGCCGCATTTGCCTGAGCTGCATCGCTAAGGGCCTGCGACTGCAACGGACTAAGTCGCTCGCCCTCGTTTTCCGCTAGTGCCCTAAGCCAGTCAGAAAGCCACGCCAAGCCTCGGTCATCTGCCTCCGCCCGCATCGGGTTAAAGCCAAGTTCCTGCCCCATACGTACACTCGAATAGCTTCCGCCCATCGCGCGAACCGCCATTTCGAACCCGCTATCCTTATCGAATATCACAATGCGCGCGCCAAGCCGATGCGCCTGGCTGAGCAGAAAGGCAGTACCGAGAGTTTTGCCCGAGCCCGTTTGGCCAAGCACAAGGGTATGGCCAGCGGTGCGCTGGCCTGATTTGCCGGGCAAATGAAAATTAAAGCGAAACGCTTCCCCGCGCGCTGTTGGAAACATCGTCACGCAATCGCCCCATGGACATTGCTCATGCGCATTGCCTTTCGGCGAGCCGTGCATGGCGCAACATTCTCCGAAGTTCTGAGACGAGATCATTGCCGCACGTGCGCGGAAGCTGAAATTGCCAGGATGCTGAGCGAAGTATATGGCGCGGGCGGAGAACTTTTCACGGACAATCGAGGCGCCAGCATCCTGCATAGCGCGAGTAACATACGACACCGCTTCCTCAAGCTGTTGTCGACTTTCGCAGAATAGGGCGATACTGCAATGATGGTCGCCAAAGACGACGCGGCCGGACGCGACGTCGTCTTCCGCCTGTTCGAGTTGAGCCATCAGAGAAACGGCCGCATCCTCGGCCGCCTTCATTTGCCTTCGTACGCGAGCGATCTTGCCTTGGGCGGCTATACTGTCGATCGGAGTAAAGCTCTGCGAAATCACCATATCATACGGCAGATTGAGACCGTCGAATATCCCGGGATACGTTGCAGCGGGATAATCCTTCAGCGATATAATGGTGCCGTAGCGTTTGAGATCTGGATTCGGGTTGTCACATTCGAAGACATTGCCAGCGAACGTGATCATCGAACTAGCCAACAGGTCAGCAACGGGCACGAACGTTTTGCCGGCAGTGAGACGCCCACGTGACCCGTCTATCAGGGTGCGTAGCACGCTGAGCCATTCCCCGCCAGAAACGGTTAACCGGCGAGGCTTTGCTTCACTTACGCTGACCATACATGTATTGATCAGCTGATCCAGCCGGCCGGCACGGGCGACGACTTCGTCCTTGCTACAGCAGTCACTACGGGCAAATAGACTCGTTAGCTTGACCATTCTTTTCGGCGGCCGGATTACGATGGTGACTAACGTCACCCGGTCACGCAATCCAACAGACTGGAGATAAGTTTGCCAACGCCTGTCAATTTCTTCATTAAATGGAGTTCCTTGAACAGCGCGCATGGAGGGCCGGGCCCCCACCGAGATACGATGAACATAATATCCGACATCCTCGCGCTGCTGCGCGATGAATCGTGAGAACGCGGTGCTAAGCTCGATTGTTTGTCGGTTGTCTAGAGCGTCGGCATTCACCCCCTCGACGGCAAAGGTCGCCATTACATCCCCATCACGCAACATTAAGGTGAAATCGTCGATAATGCTTAGATACGGTAGCCCACCAACGAGTTGCTCACCTTCGCGACCAGCGAGCCGCAAAGCATAGTTTTCGGATAGCTCAGACACGATACACTAGTCCGTCGCCCTTCAATACGGCAGCGTTCATGGGCGTACATTGCATGGTTGCAATGATGACGCTAATGAGTTTTGGATCGTAGGCGGCTAGACTACGCAAGGCTCCGTAGCCAACAGCTCCCATCACGGCCAGATAGACAAATGACTTCGTGATGACGAATCCAAGCATAACGACCCATGCGAGGAACACCAGATGCATGACAGGCAAACCTGCAAACGTGACCTCTCGCGTTAATCCAAGAAAGACGGTTGTCCGCTGCACGATGCTTGCCTTTCGAACTCTCTGAGGCGACCCGCGCCTTCCGTTGAAGGGAGCGCGCGACCGGAGGTGATTAGAGAGGGGTCAGCGACCTGACAAAGCTGGCCCCGCCGAAGACGATTGCTATACCCATCATGACAGAGACTGCAAAAGTCCAGTTCATCCGGCCAGTCATAAATGAGAAGCCTACCGCCATGACGGCCAGAGCGGAAATTGCGACACCCACTGGACCGGTAATCGTTCTCACAATTGCATCAAGGAACGTTGTCACCCCGGTGAAGTTCTGAGCAGCACATGGAGCCGTAAACACGAGAGTCAATACAACGACAAGACCGACGAATGAAATTAGCTCGTCGCGGGAGAAACACCACTTCTTCACTGCGCGCTCCATAATCGTGTGTTGTCGGCCTTAGTATGAACCATAAGCATTAGGGACTTCGTTGGAGGGGCTCGACGAGATCGGGCAGCTGTCAGCGAATACCTAAGCCTCGACCACTTCAGCACTGAGACCGATTGGTCATCCGGCGCTCTAGCACGGCGCCGGAAACGCCTACACCCTCGATCGCAATGACCGCCCGCCGCTAGCACTTGACTCTCCGCTTCGATCACTACGGTAAAGAGATCGACGACGATACCTAACCGGTGGCCCTCCGCTGGCCTGAACGCGGCGTAAAGCGCACCGCTAGATGGCAGTGAGCCAGTACATTTGTTGCTGATCGAAGGACAGCACCTGTCGCCGACTTTGAGCGACGGACTTACAGTTGTGACCTTGCTCGCCAAGCTTTTGATACTCATCACAACTGGCGCCTTGGATGGAGACCGCGTCGAGATCAGCAGTTTTCCTCTGCCGCTCCTTGGCCATATGTAGCCAATCGCTTGGATGGATGTCTAAGACAAAACCGTTTCATTGGTAGCAAAGGATGAAAGAGTATTGCGAGCTAGCGAGTTGGTGCGCAACGACGCCATACGCGATCAACGGTCACTATCGCCGGCCGCCCCGCGGTCGCGAATCTTCGCCCGCGCCACCTCGACCGCGCCGACCCCGGTCTGGATCGTTCGCGCCGGGCCGTAGCCATGCCGCACGACACGGGCGCGTCCGTCGGCAAGTTTCAAATCCTTCACCGTGGCAAGAAAGGTCTCGACTTCCACCTCGACAGCCTGTGCCAGAAGCTGCCGCGCACCGGCGCGCAGCACATTGGTCAGTGGATCATCGATCTCGTCGGGCTGACGAAGCGGGACAATGTTGCTAGTCTCGTTCATGGCGTATCTCTCTCCTTGAGAGAGGTTCTGGTAGGCTTCGACACCCGCCTCGATACGCCGCCTATCTCAGTCCGTCATCACCCAGTTTCCCGCATAGCTCACGCCGCTTCAAAGGCCGCCGTATCACTCAGTTCTGATTCCGGGTACTATTCATCAGTACCGCCGTATACATATGACATAGGATATATCCGCCCGAATGGACACATGCCCAGATGCACACACATACAAACATAGAAGACACAACCATATATCCTGCCGCCGCCGCCGCCGCCCGCCGTGTAAGCCCATAACATGCTTCCAAACACGCGACAAAACGACAAGCGGGCGGCCGGCAGAAAGAACACGCGTTTTAGCTGACGTTGACATCCGCTTATTCATTGGAGCCTGTCACTGTTCGTGATTGCGGTCCCATAAGGAAGAGCCCCTCTCCTGGGGCGAACAGCCAAGTTAGAAAGGTCAATGGCGTGAAGTCACACGCAAAGGCCATCATTCTCGGGCCTGGCTCTATATAAGGCCCTCATTGCGTCCTCGCATTAGCCAAGTACAATCAAGTCTCCTCACACTCCTTTCTTCCATCACGAAGCACAATTAAGCGGTTCTCTCCTCTCTCTCGATGGAGTTTCCTGCCGGCCCACTCACCACCCGCAATACTAACTTGCTGCTGGGGCTAATAGGTGCCCACACGTTTCGATTCGCAGTCCAACACGGCGTCGTGACTGAAAACGTGTGCCTCTATATGATGCAGGAGCATGCTCGTCTCTGTGTTGAGAACCAAACCCTTGCTGGCCTCCCCTGGACGGTGGGGCCAGAACTTCCGGTTCACGGTCCGGTAGACCGGCGTGATTGGTTCGTACTTGTCCCGCGTCGCTGGTTCGAAAATGTCCAAGCGAACGGGGGCGACCAGGCCTTCGCGGCCGTTAATCCCATTCCGGTGGTGGCATGGGGGCGCGTGACGGGGCGCGTGACGGGGCGCGTGACACGCGGGGCGCATCCTGGCGACCCAATCGCCGTCGTCGATGCTAACTTGCTGCTGGATGAACTAGGTGCCCGCACGTTTCGATTCGCATACGAACACGGAGTCGGGACTGAAAACCGGTGCTTCTATATGGACCAGGCGGATGCTCATCACTGTGTTTGGTACCACAACTTTGCTTTCGTCGCCTGGACGGCGGGGCCACCAATTCCAGTTTACGGTCCGGTAGGCCCGTATGATTGGTTCGTAGCTGTCCCGCGTCACTGGTACGATGCTGTCGCAGCGAACGGGGGCCACCAGGCCTTCGCGGCCGTTAATCAGATTCCGGTGGTGGCATGGGGGCGCGTGACATCGCGTTGATCAAGGTCTCCACAGATCGACCTGGCGCGTATTGTTGCGTTGAGTGTTTTGTTCTGTCAGTTTTACTTGTTTTATTCTGCATTTGTAATCGTTTTATTTCGTGTAATCACGTCTCGTCTTTGTGGCGAGACCCGTCTGTATCGTGGTTCATCATTATGAGTAAAGCCAGGTCAAATTTATAATCTGAATAGCGCTTCCATATGAATTAATAAGTTTATTGAACGCGAAATCTTTCTCCAGAACTGTTCGGCCAAATACTTTTAGGTCACACGAACAAAGACGATGTCCCGGCGCGATAACTGACTGTTTTACTACTTTACCATAGAACGTTTTGGGCAACAAGAGATTTGCGGCGATTGCCAGACCCGGAGTAAGGGACGCACATAGGCATCTTTAACATATTACTGCTGTCTTATGCAGGAACCTAGCAGGCAGACACGCTTTTCTAACGGTAAACCTGCGCGGGCGTGCAATTAATCAATTATCTTGATCCTTTTGGCCTGCAGATTTCTTTTTTGATAAATTAGGATATATATTGATGTAAACTTTTCCTATTGGCCAAACACAGCGGAGGACGCTCCATGAACATGGAGCGGACCTCAGCAGGCCAACAGTAAAAATGATATATGCTGATGTAAACGTCGCCTCGGATTTTTAGCTGCAACTTCCGGACTTGGGCGAAGCCCAAGACTCGCGCGAAGCGCGAGCCGGAAGTGCAGCTCAAAAACCGAGGCGACGTTTACATCAGCATATATCCTGCGCGCGCGCGCGCGCGCCGCAGCAGCAGCAGCAGCCCACCCCCGAACAAGGACACGACTCACTGAACAACACGCATTACAGCCACGAACTACAAGACGCTCGCCACCTTCGACTTCGAAAGCGTGCCGATGCTGTCGAAGGCACAGGTGATGGCGCTCGCCGCCGGCGACGCCTGGTTGAAAGCCGGCGCCAATCTGCTGTTGTTCGGCCCACCCGGCGGCGGCAAGACTCATCAGCAATGCACGAGCGTCCACGGCCCTTGCGGTCGAGCGACTTCGGTCAGCCGGTCATAACCGTCATAGGCATCGCATTGCAGGAAGCGTCCGTTAAAGCCGTCCAGGAACTGCTCAGCGAAGGCGC
>NZ_JBUYEN020000096.1:0-12964 GCF_055229415.2 Bradyrhizobium sp. Leo114
TTCTCGAAACTGAAGCGTTTCAGGCGCGTTGCTACGCGCTACGAAAAAACCGCACGAAATTACTTCGCTGTCGTCGCTATCGCCGCAACTCTGCTCTGGCTAACATAACTGTCCACGCGACCTAGGCTCTCCGGGAGCAGGCAGCCTTCCACCGTTAACGCTTTGATCCGCCTCGCTTTGCCTTGCCACCGCCATATCATTAAGGTAACGCCGCCGCGATGTGGGGATCGGGCGCGCCTGCCGCCTGAGCGTTTTGCTTCGCCCTCCGGGGATGGGATAGCCTTAAGTGTCTGAATTATTTAGTGAAGTCGACGAGGAACTACGTCGCGAGCAGCTCAAGAAGCTGTGGGACAAGTATTCGCTTCTGATCATTGCGGTCGCGATTCTGATCGTCGCCGGCGTCGGCGGCTGGCGCGGCTACGAATACCTCCAGGGCCAGAAGGCGGCCGAGGCGGGGGCCGCATTCGACCGGGCTGTCGAGCTGTCCGAACAGAACAAGCGCGCCGAGGCGGAGGCCGCTTTCGCCGACCTGGCTGCGAAGGCGCCGGCCGGTTACCGGGTGCTGGCGCGACTGCGGCTGGCTGCCGAAATCGCAGCCCGCGACCCGCAGGCGGCCGCGAAGATGTATGACGAGATCGCGGCCGACCGCAGCGTCGGTGTGGCGGATCAGGACCTGGCGCGGATCCGGGCCGCGCAATTGCTGCTGGAAACCGCGACCTACCAGAACATGCTGCAGCGGCTCGAGCCCGCCACCGCGGCGAACTCGACCTTCCGTCACACCGCGCGCGAATTGCTGGCATTGTCGGCCTACCGCGCCAATGATGCGGCCGCGGCGCGGCAGTGGCTCGACCTGATTGCCAACGATGCCGAGACGCCGCCGAGCCTGCGCTCGCGCGCCGAGGCGTTGCAGGCGCTCTTGCCGCCTGTCGCCAAGAGCTGATTGAGAGGCTAACGAGTTGAGTGAGGGATTGCCCATGCGCCGCTCGCAACGTCTGATCGCAGCCGCTGTCGCCATTGCGCTTTGCAGCGTGCTGGCCGGCTGCGGGGGCGGCGGCCTCTCCAATTTCGACCCGTCGGACCTGCTCGATTTCCTCGACACCAAGAAGAAGCTGCCGGGTGAGCGCAAGCCGGTGTTTCCGGATGGCGTGCCGGGCCTTGAGCAGGGCGTGCCGAAGGAGCTCTACAAGGGCTCGCAGCAACAGCAGATCGATGAGCAGAACGCGCAGGCTGCCGCCGCCGCTGCTCCGCCGCCACAGCCTCCGCCGGAGCAGGCGAAGTCGAAGCGGTCGGCCAAGGGCAGGGCGGCTGCCGCGAGCACGGCGCCCGCAGCCGAGCCGGCCGCCGCCGATCCCAATGCCGCACCGTCCGAGGAGGGCGCATCCGCTGCGCTGCCGCCGGAGCCGAAGGCGAAGAGGATGGCGCGCAAGCGCACCACCGCGCCGCCGCCCGATCAGACGACGGCCCAACCGGCCGCTCAGCCGGAACCCGCACAGCCCACGCAGCAATCCTCCGCACCATTCCCGGCTCCAATGCCGAGCGGCAGTTTTACGCGCTAGTTCCTGCTAGACTCTATTGACCGACACGCGTTTCCGCGAACAGCGCTTTGATGATCCATGTCCTTTACGATCGCCATCATCGGCCGGCCCAATGTCGGAAAGTCGACGCTGTTCAACCGTCTGGTCGGGCAGAAGCTCGCGCTGGTCGATGACGAGCCCGGCGTAACGCGCGACCGCCGCGAGGGGCAGGCGCGGCTTGGCGATCTCGAATTCACCATCATCGATACCGCCGGTCTCGACGAGGGCGCCAAGGGCTCGCTGACTGCGCGCATGCAGGAGCAGACCGAAACCGCGATCGGCCTTGCTGACGCGCTGATGTTCGTGATCGACGCGCGGGTGGGGCTGACGCCGACCGACCGCGCCTTCGCCGATTTCGCCCGCCGCGCCAACAAGCCCGTGGTGCTTGTCGCCAACAAGGCCGAGGGCAAACATGGCGAGCTCGGCGCGATGGAATCCTACGCGCTGGGCCTTGGCGATCCCGTGCAGATTTCCGCCGAGCACGGCGAGGGCATGGGCGAGCTTTATGACGCGCTGAGCGTGCTGATGCCGGCGCCCGCTGAAGACGACGACCTCGAGGATGATGCGCCTGAAACCGAGGAGGACGTCGCCAAACGTCCGATCCGCGTCGCCATCGTCGGCCGCCCCAACGCCGGCAAGTCGACGCTGATCAATCATCTCCTTGGCGAGGAGCGGCTCTTGACCAGTCCGGAAGCCGGCACAACGCGGGACTCCATTGCGGTCGAGATCAACTGGCAGGGCCGCGACTTCCGCCTGTTCGATACCGCGGGCTTGCGGCGGCGGTCGCGGATCGAAGAGAAGCTTGAGAAGCTCTCAGTCGCCGACGCGTTGCGCGCAGTGCGCTTCGCCGAAGTCGTCGTGCTGATGATGGACGCGCAGAACAAGTTCGAGGAGCAGGACCTGCGCATCGCCGATCTGGTCGAGCGCGAGGGCCGCGCGATCGTGCTCGCGGTCAACAAATGGGACCTGGTCGAGCGTAAGCCGAACCTGATCTCGGGCCTCCGCGCCGATGCTGATCATTGGCTGCCGCAGGTGAAGGGCGTGCCCATCGTTGCGGTGTCCGGGCTGATGGGCGAGGGCGTCGATCGCCTGATGAAGGCGATCGAGGAGGCCTATGCCACCTGGAACAAGCGCGTTCCCACCGCCGCGCTCAATCGCTGGTTCGAGCAGGCGATCGCGGCCAACCCGCCGCCCGCCGTCTCCGGCCGCAGGTTGAAGCTGAACTACATCACCCAGAACAAGGCGCGGCCGCCAAGCTTCGTGCTGTTCTGCTCGCGCGCCGACGCCGTGCCGCAATCCTATT
This sequence comes from Bradyrhizobium sp. Leo114, assembly GCF_055229415.2. Taxonomy (NCBI): domain Bacteria; kingdom Pseudomonadati; phylum Pseudomonadota; class Alphaproteobacteria; order Hyphomicrobiales; family Nitrobacteraceae; genus Bradyrhizobium; species Bradyrhizobium sp. Leo114. Next base: position 2,878 of record NZ_JBUYEN020000096.1, read on the forward strand.
TGCGCTATCTCACCAACTCGCTGCGCGAGACCTTTGACCTGCCGGGCACGCCGGTGCGGATCACGCTGCGCGAAAAAGCCAATCCGTTCGCCCACAAGCGCAAGCGGCCGTCATGAGCGAAGAGGCGGCCGTCATCGATGCTCCGCCGAGGCGGAGCGGCGCCGCGATCTTCATCTTCGGCACCGTCCTGCTCGACATGCTGGCGCTCGGCGTTGTCATTCCGATCCTGCCGAAACTGATCGAGGGTTTCGTCGATAATGATACCGCGAGCGCCGCGCGCATCTTCGGCCTGTTCGGCACCGCCTGGGCGTTGATGCAATTACTCTTCTCGCCGATCCTCGGCGGATTGTCCGACAGGTTCGGGCGGCGTCCGGTGGTGCTATTGTCGAACTTCGGTCTCGCCGCCGACTATGTGCTGATGGCGCTGGCGCCATCGCTGGTCTGGCTGTTCATCGGCCGCCTGATTTCGGGCATCACCTCGGCGAGCGTCTCGACCGCCTTTGCCTACATCACCGACGTCACCGCGCCGGAGCAGCGCGCCACCATGTTCGGCAAGATCGGCGTCGCCTTCGGTGCCGGTTTCATCCTGGGGCCGGCGCTTGGCGGTCTGCTCGGCGGCTTCGATCCGCGATTGCCGTTCTGGGTTGCGGCGGGCTTGAGCTTTGCCAACGGACTCTATGGCCTCTTGATCCTGCCGGAGTCGCTGCCGCGAGAGCGGCGTTCGCCGTTCCGCTGGAAGAGCGCCAATCCGGTCGGCGCGTTGCATCTATTGGGCTCGGACCGCGTGCTCGCAGGGCTCTCGCTGGCGAATTTCTTCGCGCAGCTCGCCCATGTCGTGCTGCCCTCGACCTACGTGCTCTATGCGACCTATCGCTACGGCTGGGACACCGCCACCGTCGGCGCGACGCTCGCGCTGGTCGGCCTCTGCCAGATGATCGTGCAGGGCGCGGCGATCGGCCCGATCGTCAAGCGCTTCGGCGAGCGGCGGGCACTGTTGTTCGGCCTCGCCTGTGGCGCGATCGGCTTTCTGATTTTCGCGAGCGCGCCGACCGGAGCGCTGTCCTGGTTCGGCATTCCCGTGATGGCGCTGTGGGGCGTCGCGGGCGCGGCAATCCAGGCGTTGATGACGCAGCTTGTTGCGCCCGACCAGCAGGGCCAGCTCCAGGGCGCCACCACCAGCGTGCAGAGCGTGTCCCAGCTCGTGGGTCCCTTCCTGTTCACGCTGACATTCGCGTATTTCATCGGCACAAGCGCGCCGTTCAAATTGCCGGGCGCGCCGTTCTTCCTCGCAGCAGCATTGTTGCTGCTGGCGCTATTGGTTGCGTCGCTGACGCTCGCGAGGAAAGCGCAGGCTTCGTAGGGTGGGCAAAGCGCAGCGTGCCCACCATCGCGAGCACAGCAGGCGATGGTGGGCACGGCGCTTCGCGCCTTTGCCTACCCTACGCATCACGCCATTACTTCTTCACCAGCGGGCACTCGCTGGCTTCGAGCGGCTTGGCCGCGTCTTCCGGCGCGATGGTGGCGATCAGCTTGTAATAGTCCCAGGGATATTTGGACTCTTCCGGCTTCTTCACCTCGAACAGATAGGCCGGGATGATGCGGCGGCCGTCGATGCGCAGCGGGCCCTTGCCGAACAGGGGATCGTCGGTCGGCAGTTCCTTCATCTTGACGACGGTCTTGGCGCCGTCATGCGGGTTGCCGCCCATCGCTTCCAGCGCCTTCAGATAATGCAGGGTGGCCGCGTAATTGCCGGCGACCGTCATCGACGGCATCATGCCCTTCGGCGACACCTTGGCGAAACGCTTCGACCATTCGCGGGTCTTGTCGTTCAAATCCCAGTAGAAGGATTCCGTAAACGTCAGGCCCTGCGCGGTCTTCAGGCCGAGCGAATGCACGTCGGTGATGAACAGCAGGAGTGCCGCAAGCTTCTGGCCGCCGGAGACGATGCCGAATTCCGACGCCTGCTTGATCGAGTTCGTGGTGTCACCGCCGGCATTCGCGAGCCCGACCACCTTCGCCTTCGACGACTGCGCCTGCAGCAGGAAGGAGGAGAAGTCGGAGGTGTTGAGCGGATGCTTCACGCTGCCGAGCACCTTGCCACCATTGGCGAGAACGACCGCGGTGGTGTCGCGCTCCAGCGCATGGCCGAAGGCGTAGTCGGCGGTCAGGAAGAACCAGCTGTCGCCGCCGGCCTTGGTCAGCGCCTTGCCGGTGCCGTTGGCGAGCATGTAGGTGTCGTAGGTATAGGAGATGGTGTTCGGCGTGCACGCCTTGCCGGTGAGATCGGCGGTGGCCGCGCCCGAGTTGAGCAGCACCGCGTTCTTCTCCTTGACGAGGTTGCTGACCGCGAGCGCGACGCCCGAGTTCGGCGTGTCGACGATGACGTCGACCTTCTCATTGTCGATCCACTGCCGGGCGATGTTGACGCCGACATCAGGCTTGTTCTGGTGATCGCCGCTCAGCACCTCGATCTTCCAGCCCTTGTTGCGCAGGCCGGAATCCTCGACCGCCATGTTGACCGCGGCGACCGAATTGGCGCCGCCGATGTCGGCGTAAAGGCTCGACATGTCGTTCAACACGCCGATCTTGACGGTTTTGTCTTGAGTTTTGTCTTGGGCGAAAGCCGGGGTCGCAAGACCCAATCCGGCGCAAGCGAATAGCGCGGCGTAGCGCCGCGCGCGCGTCGTTTTCATGTGTTCCCTCCTGTTAATGCCGGCGCGGCCCTCTTTTTTGGGGCCTTTCACCAGCGGCGCGGTCGGGGGTGACCCGATCCTCGGGTTCCCGCTTATCCTGTCTCGCGCCTTCCGGCAATGCGCTTATCGTAGCGCATCGGAGCTCAGTTTGAATTTCTGGATGCGCTTGGCGTTGTCGACCTCGGCCGTATAGACGTTGCCCTTGGCGTCGACGGCCATGGCGTGGACCCAGTGGAATTGCCCGGCATTGCGGCCGCTGCGGCCGAAACTGCCGACGACCGTGCCATCGTCGCGCCTGATGATCCGGATCTCGTTGTTCTCGCCGTCGGCGCTCAAGAGATAGGTTTGGTTCGGATCGGGCCAGAGCGCGATGTCCCATACCGCGCCGTTGCCGAGCGTGTTCTTTTCAAAGAACCACTCTTTGACGAAAGTGCCGTCCTTCTTGAATACCTGGATACGGTTGTTGATGCGGTCGCATACATAGACCAGCCCGTCACCCGCGAGCTTCACGCAATGCACGGGATTGCCGAATTGTTGGGCAACCGGCGCCTTGGGATCATAGGCGGCCTGCTTGTCGTCATCCGGCTTGTTGCCATAGGCGCCCCAGTGCCGCTTGTAGGCGCCGCTCGTGGCGTCGAACACGATCACGCGGCGGTTGCCGTAACCATCGGCGACGTAGATCTCGTTGGCCGCCTTGTCGATCGCGGTCTCCGCGGGCTTGCCGAGCTGGGTGGTGTCGTTAGAGCCTTTGCTCGGCGCGATCTTGCCGATCTGGGAGACGAACTTGCCGTCGAGCGTGAATTTCAGGATCGCGTTGTCATTGTCGGCATTGCCGCCGACCCAGACGAAGCCGCGCTCGTCGACCTCGATGCCGTGCTCGCGGCCGACCCATTCATAGCCTTCGCCGGGCCCGCCCCAGGCGCGCAACAGATTGCCGTCGGCGTCGAACTCGAGCACCGGCGGTGCGGGGACGCAGCATTTCGAACGCGGCGGATTGAGCGTTGCGCCTTTCTCGTCATCGGTCAGCGAGCGCGGGCGATGGATCACCCAGATATGGCCCTGCCAATCCACGGTGATGCCGCCGACCTGTCCGAGGATCCAATTGTTCGGCAACGGCTTCGGCCAGGCTGCATCGACCGCGAAGGTCGGAATGTCGCCGGCATGCGACGGCGCCGACAGGCAGAAGCAGGCGATGCAGCTTAAGATGAATCCGAAAAGGGTGCGCGCGCGATTGAGCCTCGCCGTCATGGTTGCCTCCCGAGATTTTTCTTGGCGGTTTGCCCGCTCAGGTAGCAGTCAATCGCGCCGAGGGAGTTGAGTCAATCGCCCGTCATTGCGAGCGGAGCGAAGCAATCCATAGCGCCACAAGTGGAGGCGCGGATTGCTTCGTCGCTGCGCTCCTCGCAATGATCGAGAAAATCACGCCGGCGGATGGAAGCTCATCAGCTTGCGCGAGGGATAATCGTAGAACTTGCCGGTCTCCGTCCACTCCGGCGAACACATCGGCACGATGAACTCCGCCGCCTGCTCAGGCGTATCGATATCCATCGGGTCTTCGCCCGGAAACACCGCGGCGCGCATGCGGGTGCGGATCGGGCCCGGGCTGAACAGGTTGATGCGCAGCCTCAAGGTCGCGGTCTCGTTGGCCCAGACGCGCACCAGCGTTTCCAGCGCGGCCTTCGACGCCGCATAGGGGCCGAGATAGGCGAGTGCCTTGTTGGCTGCACCCGAGGTGATGAACACCGCGCGTCCGGCATCCGACACTTTCAAGAGTGGCTCCATGCAGCGGATGAGCTGGAAGTTCGCGGTGACGTTGACCGCCATCACGTCGTTCCACGATTTCAGATCGATGTGGCCGAGCGGCGAGGAAGGGCCGGCGACGCCGGCATTGCCGACGAGGATGTCGAGCTTGCCGTGGCGCTCATGCAGCGCTGCGCCCAAGCGGGCGATGCCGTCGGAATCGGTGAGGCTGAGCGGCACCAGCGTGGCGCTGCCGCCGCTTTGCCGGATCTCGTCGTCGAGCTCCTCGAGCCCTCCTTGCGTCCGCGCCACCGCCACGATATGCGCGCCGGCTTTGGCCAGCGCGAGCGCGGTGGCATAGCCGATGCCGCGCGAGGCGCCGGTGACGAGGGCGATGCGGGAGGCGAGGGGTTTTGTCATGGTTGTCCAAGTGTTCGTCATGGCCGGGCTTGTCCCGGGCGTCCACGTGTTCTTGGCGCGGTATTACAGACGTGGATGGCCGGGACAAGCCCGGCCATGGGGGTGCAGGAGCGATAGTCTCTCTCAGCTCGCCTCCGCCAGCAGCGACAATTGCCGCGGCTGCGGCTCGGTTTCGCTGTGGTCGGTGAGGTGGGTGGGGTAAGCGCCCGTGAAGCAGTGGTCGGCGAATTTCGGGTTGGCGGGATCGCGGCCGTCGGGATAGCCCATGGCGCGATACATGCCGTCGATCGACAGGAAGGCCAGCGAGTCCGCGCCGATGATGTCGCGCATTTCCTCCAGCGTATGCGTCGCCGCCAAGAGGCCGCCGCGGTCGGGCAGGTCGATGCCGTAATAGTCGGGATAGAGGATCGGCGGCGAAGCGAGGCGGAAATGCACTTCGAGGGCGCCGGCGTCGCGCATCATGCGCACGATCTTCTTGGAGGTGGTGCCGCGCACCAGCGAGTCGTCGATCAGGAGGATGCGCTTGCCCTCGATGGCGGCGCGGTTGGCCGAATGCTTCATGCGTACGCCGAGCTCGCGCACGCTCTGGGTCGGCTGGATGAAGGTGCGGCCGACATAGTGGTTGCGGATGATGCCAAGCTCGAACGGCACGCCGGAATACTGACTGTAGCCGACCGCGGCGGGCACGCCGGAATCCGGCACCGGCACCACGACGTCGATATCCGGATGGTTCTCGCGCGCAAGCTGCGCGCCGAACGCCTTGCGGACCTCGTAGACCGAACGGCCGCCGACGATCGAGTCGGGCCGCGAGAAATAGATGTACTCGAAGATGCAGGGCCGTGGCGGCTTCGGCGGGAACGGCTTGTGCGTGTGCGCGCCTTCCTCATCGAACACGATGATCTCGCCCGGCTCGATATCGCGGACATATTTGGCGCCGATCATGTCGAGCGCGCAGGTCTCCGAGGTCAGGATCGGCCGGCCGTCGAGGTCGCCGAGCACCAGCGGCCGGATGCCGAGCGGATCGCGCGCGCCGACCAGCTTCTTGTTGGTCAGCGCGACCAGCGAATAGGCGCCCTCGATCGCGCGCAGCGCCTCGATGAAGCGATCGACAAAATGGCTGCGCTTGGACTGCGCCACCAGGTGCAGGATCACCTCGGTGTCGGTGGTCGACTGCATCATCGCGCCGTTCTTGACGAGCTCGCGGCGCAGCGACAGCCCGTTGGTGAGGTTGCCGTTATGGCCGACCGCAAAGCCGCCGGCGTTGAGCTCGGCGAACAGCGGCTGCACGTTGCGCAGGATGGTGGCGCCGGTGGTGGAATAGCGGACATGGCCGACTGCGGTCGAGCCGGGCAGGCGTTCGATCACTTCGCGGCGGGAGAAGGTGTCGCCGACCAGGCCGAGCCGTCGCTCAGAGTGGAAGCGGCTGCCGTCGAAGGTGACGATGCCGCAAGCTTCCTGGCCGCGATGCTGGAGGGCGTGCAATCCGAGCGCCGTGATGGTGGCGGCTTCGGGGTGACCGAAAATGCCGAACACGCCGCACTCTTCGCGTAGCGTGTCGCCTTCGAGATCATCCTGCAATTCGATGGGCCCGGAAGAATACGGGTCAAGCTGCTCGGCGTGATCGGAAGGGGATTGCATCGCGTTCATCGCCTTTCTTTGTGGCCTGTGCTGAGTTTAGCCCAGCGGGCCTAAGTCAAGGTTTAACGGCCCGCGGGTTTTTCGATCAGCTTTTTAAGGCTGTCGCGGGCAGGTTTACTATAGCCATCGCCCGACGCCGGCGCGGTGGGTTCGGCGTCAGTCTGATCGTCTTCCGGTTTGTTTTTCTTGAACCGCTTTAAGATGGTGTTCTCGGGGTCATCAGGCAAGAGCGACATCAGCCAATCCCCGGTTCCTTGCAGCACCACGCGGGATTTTGCGCCCGTCACCCAGTCCGGGCGCTGCTTGTCAGGAACCAGCCAGCTGAAGAACAGGAAGGCGACGACCACGATCAGGAGCCCGCGCGCCAGCCCGAACAGGAAGCCGAGCGTGCGGTCGAGCGCGCCGATGCGTGAATCCAGGATCATGTCGGAAATCCGCACCGTGATGATGGACACCACGATCAGGGTACCGATGAAAGTGCCGGCGACCACGACGACGGCGGCGACGGTGTCGTTGTTGAAGTACGTTTTCGCGGTCGGCAAAAGCTTCGAGAAAGCATAAAGCGTGACCAGCGCCGCCGCGCCCCAGGCCGCGATCGACAGGATCTCGCGCATGAAGCCGCGCACCATCGCAAGCAGGCCCGAGATCAGCATCACCGCGAGCAGGACGAGATCGAGGATCGTTATCGGCATCGGGTGGTCAGGTCCGCTCGTTCTTCTTACGGGTCGTGCAGGGCTCGGCCGCCGCGAATCGGCGTTTCGGTTCCGTGCTAGCTGAAGGGCTTATAGCGTCTCCGGCAAGGCCGGAAAGTGCCTGTCCCACGCGGCGGGATGTATAGCGGCGAGGGCCGTCAAGGTCACCCCGCTTTAGCCCCTGTCGCGACGGAATCGGGCCGGTGTGGCATTTTTCTCAACGGGTTCAGCGTCCCGTTGAGCCTGGTGGTTGCCCCTCGGCGTGCCGCGGGCGGCGATCTCGGCGACCAGCGTGGTCAATCCGCCGACCGAGTTCAGGGTAAGGCCGGCATCGCCGCCATCGCCGCGGGCCGATTCGGGCAGCACGGCCCGGCCAAACCCGAGTTTTGCTGCTTCCTTCAGCCTGGCCGAGGTCTGCGCCACCGGCCGGACCGCACCGGACAGCGAAATCTCGCCGAAATAAACTGCATCCGTCGGCAGGGGAGCGTTGACGAGGGAGGATACCAGCGCTGCGGCGGCGGCAAGATCGGCGGCCGGTTCCTGGATGCGCAGGCCGCCTGCGACGTTCAGGTAGACGTCATGGCCGGAGAGTTTCACGCCGCAATGGGCCTCCAGCACTGCCAGTACCATCGACAGCCGGCTCGGGTCCCAGCCGACCACTGCGCGCCGCGGCGTGCCGAGCGTGGTCGGCGCCACCAACGCCTGCAGTTCCACCAGCACCGGGCGGGTGCCCTCGATCCCGGCAAACACGGCGGTGCCGGGGCTGCCGAGATCGCGCTCGGAAAGGAACAATTCGGAGGGGTTCGAGACCTCACGCAGGCCGAGCCCGGTCATCTCGAACACCCCGATCTCGTCGGTCGGGCCGAAGCGGTTCTTGACCGCGCGGAGGATGCGGAACTGCTGCGAGCCTTCCCCCTCGAACGACAGCACCGCGTCGACCATGTGCTCGACCACGCGGGGGCCCGCGATCTGGCCATCCTTGGTGACGTGCCCGACCAGGATGATGGCGGCGCCGGTCTTCTTGGCGAAACGAATCAGCGCCTGCGCCGAGGCGCGGACCTGGGTCACCGTGCCGGGCGCGGATTCGACGGTGTCGGTCCACATGGTCTGGATCGAATCGATCACGATCAGGCGCGGCACGGTGCCTTCTGACAGCGTCGAGACGATATCCTCCACGGACGTCTCGGAGGCGAGCTGCACCGGCGCATTCGCAAGCCCGAGCCGCTCGGCGCGCAGCCGCACCTGCGCCACCGCCTCTTCGCCCGAGATGTAGACCGCGCGGTGCCCGGCGCGCGCCATCATGCTGGTCGCCTGTGTCAGCAGCGTCGACTTGCCGATGCCGGGATCACCGCCGACCAGCAGCACCGACCCGCGTACGAAGCCGCCGCCGGTGACGCGGTCGAGCTCGGTCATGCCGGAGGAGAGGCGAGGAGCGTCGTTGCTCTTGCCGGAAAGCGACTCCAGCGCAAACGTCCGCCCCTTGCGCTTGGAGCGGATCGACACCGGCACATTGCCGGTCGAGTCCTCCTCCGCCAGCGTATTCCACTCGCCGCAGGCGTCGCACTTCCCCTGCCAGCGATTATACGCCGCGCCGCAGTTCTGGCAGACAAAGGAGAGGGTGGATTTGGCCATCTGAATGCTTGAGTCGCTGCTTCGCGTACCGTGCATAGCACGGTTACGCCTGACGGCACGAACCTCAATCATTGGCCGCTTTGGCGCGATATTGCTTGCGGTGGCTTTGGCAGGCGGCAATTCTAGTGAGTTGCCGCCGACCACAACAGCGACGCTCCGGCCACAAGCATGATGCCGTCCATCACCAAGCGGAAGACGTCAGGTTCGAGCCGTAGCACGAAGCGCTTGGCAATGAAGGCGCCGGCCATCAGCGACGAGCCCGCGATCAGGCCTTTGAGGGCGACGTCAGGCGTCAGCGCGCCGAAATGTCTGAACGTCACCGACTTGCTCACATAGAGTCCGAGCGAGCTTGCGGCCTCGGTGGCGAGGAAGGCGCCCTTGGTGAGGCCGTAGAACAGGAACAGCGGCACGCTCAAAGGTCCGGTGGAGACGACGATGCCCGTGAGATAGCCGATGATGGCGCCGCCTACAGCGAGATGCCACAACTGCGCTTTCAGTTGATGCCGCGCCAGCCAGTGCCGTAGTGGTACCATCGCGATCAGGAACAGGCCGATCGCGATATCGACGGCGCGAGAGGGCAGCGCCAAGAGCGTACGCGCGCCGAGCGCCGCGGCCGGAATGCCGGTGATGGAGTAGGCGGCACAAGCGCGCCAATCGACCTCGCGCCACCAGGCCAGGATGCGCGAAAGATTCGCCATCACCGCGGCGACCGCCATGATCGGCACCGCCTGCTTCGGCCCGAACTGATAGATCAGCACCGGCATCAGCATGATCGACGATCCCGTGCCGACGATGCCCGAAAGGGTTCCGGCAATCAGGCCGACGATGAGGACGAAGAGGTAGCCCACGAGATGGTGTCCGCGACTTTGTTAGGGGGAGACAGAGTAGCGCCTTTCGGGAGGTTGCGTCTTAAAGACTCCGACGTCATTCCGGGGCGCGCCCCTTCGCGCGAACCCGGAATCCATCGGGCTGCGGGCGCAGGTGGAGCAATGGATTCCGGGCTCGCCGCTTCGCGACGCCCGGGAATGACGGCGGAGAAAAATTCGCCAGCAATTCCAATGTGATTTGCCCTGTCCACTCCTCACGTGAAAAATAAACCGCTTAACCCGTCGGGCAAATCAGTGATTTAACTCCGCGTGTCTCACGCGGATGAGGGGCGGCTCGCGATCGTCACGAACGTTGCGGTGAGATGCGGTGGACGCAGGTGTTGCGATCGACGAACGCGACATCAGCGGACGGCGAAGTCGTGTGGTCCTGGCGCCCCGACGCTGG
>NZ_JBUYEN020000097.1:0-12717 GCF_055229415.2 Bradyrhizobium sp. Leo114
GGAAAGGAAAAAATGGTCATTCGCATTGCACTCGCCCGTAAGCTCCTGGTCCGTCTCAACGCCAAAGCACGCGATGCGCGCGCCGCTTACGCCAATGCAACTTGACAACCCAGATAGTCGCTCACCCAAATGAGTCCAGTTCTGGCAGCGGAGCTGCCCTCTCCCGCAAGGGGCGAGGGCACATCAACCGGCACCGCCGCATATAGCCCTCCTTGTAAGGGGAGAGGGCACAGCAATTGGCACTTCACGCCCGTGGCGCGCAGCGGACGTAGACCATGTTGCCGTAGCGGACGGCGGCGTCCTTGTCGACGAAGCGGGTGACCATGACGCGGCCGTCGAAGGAGACGATCTCGCGGTCCTGCTCGCCGCCGGACGGCCCGGGCGGGCCGATATAGTTCTTGCCGCTCGGAGAGCCCTTCAGACGCAGCTCCTGGGGGGTGGCCTGGTCTGCGAGATGCATGATCACGCCGCCGGACTGGCCGGCGCCGATCACGTAAGGCTGCTTGCACTGGTCGCGCGCCATCTTCTCGGTGCGGGCGCGGTCCGCCGGATTTTGGTAGGAGGCCAAGCCCCAGCGGCCGACGATCTCGTCGGAACGAATGGTGGCGGGCATTTCCGGCGCGGCCTCCTCGGGCCCAGGCCCCGGGTTGGATGACAGCGACGGCAGGTTGACGCTGCTGCACGCGCCCAACAGAAGCGTCAGCGCCGAGACGGTCGCAAATTTCGCAACCGCGCGCGCGTCACCTGATCCGATCATCCGTATTCCCCCGAAATATCCTTGGTCGCACCTTTGGGCCGCACCCGTCCTGCAGCCAAGCTTAAAACGTAAGGCAGAGCAATGACGTCGAAACGATGACGTGAGAACTCCAACCTGGGCTCTGATTTGATTTGGTTGCAGCATCCTATATTGGCCTCACCAAGGCCTTAACCACTTTGCTTGACAGGAAAGGCGCCAAGCCATATTCCCCGCCCCACAATTAGCACTCTGGCGCGACGATTGCTAATGCGCTGGATATCCTGCCCGCGAGCCATCGACCGGCCGGCATTCAACCCCGGCCTCGATGAACGAGACCTGAAACCGAGCCTCCAAGAGGAAACGTCATGGCTAAATCCAAATTCCGCCCGCTGCATGACCGTGTCGTGGTCAAGCGCATCGAAGCCGAAGAGAAGTCCAAGGGCGGCATCATCATCCCCGACACCGCCAAGGAAAAGCCCTCTCAGGGCGAAGTCACCGCCGTCGGGCCAGGCGGCCGCGACGAGACCGGCAAGCTGATCCCGATCGACGTCAAGGTCGGCGATCGCGTGCTGTTCGGCAAATGGTCGGGCACCGAGGTCAAGCTCGACGGCGAGGAACTCCTGATCATGAAGGAGTCCGACATCATGGGCGTGCTGGTCTAACGCAACTTAGCGGAGCGGCCGCAACATCCACACATGTCATGCCCGGGCCTGACCCGGGCATCCATCGATCTTCAAGAGCGATGGATTGCCGGGTCAAGCCCGGCAATGACGACAAGGGTGTGCGGCCCAGTGCCCTCAATCATTCCAGGAGCAAGATATGGCTGCCAAAGACGTTAAATTTGCCGGAGAAGCCCGCGAGCGAATGCTGCGCGGCGTCGATGTCCTTGCCAATGCGGTAAAGGTCACGCTCGGCCCGAAGGGCCGCAACGTCGTCATCGAAAAGAGCTTCGGTGCCCCTCGCATCACCAAGGACGGCGTCACCGTCGCCAAGGAGATCGAGCTAGAGGACAAGTTCGAGAACATGGGCGCGCAGATGCTGCGCGAAGTCGCCTCCAAGACCAACGACACTGCGGGTGACGGCACCACCACCGCGACCGTGCTGGCGCAGGCGATCGTGCGGGAGGGCGGCAAGGCGGTTGCTGCGGGCATGAACCCGATGGACCTGAAGCGCGGCATCGACCTTGCTGTCGCCGCTGTGGTCAAGGACCTCGAGAAGCGCGCCAAGCCAGTGGCCGCCTCTTCCGAGGTCGCGCAGGTCGGCACCATCTCGGCCAATGGCGACACCGCGATCGGCAAGATGATCGCCCAGGCCATGCAGAAGGTCGGCAATGAGGGCGTGATCACGGTCGAGGAGAACAAGTCGCTGGAGACCGAGGTCGACATCGTCGAAGGCATGAAGTTCGACCGCGGCTATCTCTCGCCCTATTTCATCACCAATGCCGAGAAGATGACCGCCGAGCTCGAAGACGCCTACATCCTCCTGCACGAGAAGAAGCTCTCCGGTCTGCAGGCGATGCTGCCGGTGCTGGAAGCTGTCGTGCAGTCCGGCCGTCCGCTCTTGATCATCGCCGAGGACGTCGAGGGCGAGGCGCTGGCGACACTGGTGGTCAACCGCCTGCGCGGCGGGTTGAAGGTCGCCGCCGTCAAGGCGCCGGGCTTCGGCGACCGCCGGAAGGCGATGCTGGAGGATATCGCGGTCCTGACCGGCGGCCAGTTGATCTCCGAAGAGCTCGGCATCAAGCTCGAGAACGTCACGATCAAGATGCTCGGCCGCGCCCGCAAGGTCGTGATCGACAAGGAGAACACCACGATCGTCAACGGCGCCGGCAAGAAGGCCGACATCGAGGCACGCGTCGGCCAGATCAAGGCGCAGATCGAGGAGACCACCTCCGACTACGACCGCGAGAAGCTGCAGGAGCGGCTGGCCAAGCTGGCCGGCGGCGTCGCGGTGATCCGCGTCGGCGGCGCCACCGAGGTCGAGGTCAAGGAGAAGAAGGACCGTGTCGAGGACGCGCTGAACGCAACCCGCGCCGCGGTGCAGGAAGGCATCGTGCCCGGCGGCGGCGTGGCGCTGCTGCGCGCCAAGAAGGCGGTCGGCCGTCTCTCCAACGACAATTCCGACGTCCAGGCCGGCATCAACATCGTGCTGAAGGCCCTCGAAGCCCCCGTACGCCAGATCTCGGAAAATGCCGGCGTCGAAGGCTCGATCGTGGTCGGCAAGATCCTCGAGAACAAGTCGGAGACCTTCGGCTTCGACGCCCAGACCGAGGAATATGTCGACATGGTCGAAGAAGGCATCATCGACCCCGCCAAGGTTGTGCGCACCGCGCTGCAGGACGCCTCCTCGGTCGCCGGCCTCCTGGTGACGACGGAAGCCATGGTCGCCGAACTGCCGAAGGAGCCGGCGTCTGCGATGCCGCCCGGAGGCGGCGGTATGGGCGGCATGGGCTTCTGAGCCCCTCTAACAATCAAATCAAAAGGCCGCCTTTGGGCGGCCTTTTCGTATCCGGATTAGAACATATTCGGTTCTGATTGTATCAGAACCGAATAGCCGCCGAGTACTTTCTGTCAGGCCAGGCTGATGGCGGCGAATACCAGGCAGGCGACGTAGACCATGGCCAGGCTCACGCCCACGATCCTGGCCTCGCGATGAGATTCCAAATTTCCCTCCGTTCGAAGAGATAGAGGCCGCCATAACGGCAGCCTCTAGCCTGCATCAATCAATTTCCTGAACGACGGTGCGCGTGCCGGGATCCACCAGCATCACGCGGTCCCCGGAATACACATAGCGATACTTCGTGAGCGATGGTCCCCAATCGGACGGCACCGCCGCGAGCTCGACATCACTCGGCACCGTTCCGCCGACGACGATCTTTTCCTTTGTCGTCACGGGACGAACCTTGTGCTCGGTGACGTAGGTCTTGATCCTGGTGCGGTACTCCGGCTCGATCTGAACCGTTGCACGTCCGGCCCCGGTCGTGGTCGTCACGGTGCTCTGCGCGAGCGCACCGCTCGACATCAGAGCGATAGCCGCGGAAAGCAAAAGCATCTTCCTCATCTGGATTCTCCTCGCCGCGACATGCGGCGCTCAAAGAACTTCATGGACTCGCACAAGTTCCGGGGCGCGCAGAGCGAATTTCCATTTTATCCCGATATTGATTTGCCAAGGAGCATCCGACTGATCGGACGATTAGCAATGAAAATTGTCGATTTTTGTAATCACCGCATCTGCTCTTGCCGGAGGACGCCGCGGCGATTTTTCCGATTTTTCCCACTATTTCAGCGGCGCGACGAATCCACCACCAAATGTCGGGGTTGCGATCATCAATGGCCATGATGAACGCCCGGACTGCTGTTCACCCTAACCATTGCAGTGGAGATTCCGTTCCCTTCGGCGGGACGTAAGAACACGATGCAGCATTCTTCGACCCGCACAAAGCGCGAGGCTGCGATCGGCGTTGCCGAAGGAACTGCAGCCCGGGCTCGGGAATTCAATGAACCTGATTGTTGCAGGACGCACGAGCGCAGCGGGCAAGCCTGTCATCGCGCGAGCAGCGTTGTGGCTGTTATTTTAGATGATTGTTGGAGAATGCATGGCTGGCTCGGATGTGGCTGACAAGGGTATCGGTGGCGAAGCCGATTGGGCAGCCAAGCTGAAGAACGAAACGGACGCGTGGCGTCGGCGTCGCATGGTGCCGTCGCAGCAGTTGACACCGGGCGGAATTCCGGTCGTGCGCCGCCTGAAGCGGAAGCGAGCAAACGCGGGAGCCGTTGCGGCTCACCCCTTGTCCGGTTAGCCCACGACTTTTTTCGAGTTGGGAACGCGCCCATCCCAGCAGTCCGCAACCGGTTTCCCCGCCCGCACCCGCGTCCCTGAATGCGGCTGCGCATTTTTGAGTTACGTCACCGCCGCGGCCTTCTTTTTCACCAAAGGTTTGCTAGTTACGGCGTTGGCGATTCTGTTCCTCAAGGGGGATCCTCATATGCGCGCCCTGCTCTGCTGCCTCGTGGGCCTCCTCACGGCCTCTTCGGATCTCGCTCTTGCCCAGATGAAGCTGCCGTCCAAGACGGCGCCGGGCACGACCGAGACGCGCTATTTCACCGCGATCGACGGCTTGATGGAGGGCAATGCCGACGCGGTGCTGAAGGAAACCCGCCAGGGCAAGAACGTCACCGCGGCGGTCCTCGACGTCTGCTACCCCGCGGAAAAAGGTTCCGACCGCAAGGACCGCTTCGTCGTCAACCTCGCCGTCAATGGCCAGAACCTGAGCGGCACGACGCAGACCCTGAATGACAAATCGCCCGTCACGGTGAAGCTCGTGCGCAAGCCGACCGGCGACAGTTTCGAATTCCGCGGCCAGATCACAATCGGCCAGGCGGTGACGGAAGTCGCCTCCTCCGACAATACCGACCTTTCGGAGCGGGAATTTCAGGAGAGCCAGACCACCGATGACGGCATCACGCCGGCACCGAAGGACTTTACCGAGGTGTCTCCCGAATCCGTCGGCGTGCGCGTCAAGCTCGACGCGGCGCTGGACTTGCTGAAGAGCCTCAAGGGCCAGGCCGTGGAGGTCGGCCTCTCGAGCCTCGCCATCACCTGCGACGCGCTGCGCGCCGGCGAGCAGACCATCAACCTCACCGTCGATCCGGAACAGGCCTCGGCCCTGGTCGCCAAGGCCAAGGCGACGCCGCGCGTGGTCGCGGCCGGCTGGACCACGGGCAGCGTCGAGATGGACCGCACCATCCGCTTCGCCGCCGCCGACTGGCTCAGCGGCGACAAGATCAACAGGGACAAGATCGCATCAGCGATATCGGGCGTACTGAGCAAGACGCTGGCGGCAAAGCCGTCGGGGGCGTCATGGAACGCCAACACCGGCAAGCTGAAATTGACCTTCAAGCGTCCGAGCCAGGTCTATCCCGCGCTCGGCCTCACCGAGACCGTCGAGATCTCGGCGCTGGTATCCTCGGACAAGCCCGGTGCGTCGGACAGGCTGATGCTGTGGGTCTCGAGCCCGGTGGTCACCACCGCCGATGAGGGTTCAGGTCCAAAGCTGAACCTCTCGGAAGACTCCGTCGGCGACGAGGAAGGCGGCGAGCCGCCCGACGACAACGGCTCGATCGAGGCGCTGGCGAAGGAATTCAAGGCCCAGCGCTGGGACGCCGACAAATCGGCGTGGAAGTAGCGGCCACGCGGCGATATGTGACTGGCTTGCCGCGCGCAGCTCAGACTCGTGCGAGCGAGTCCAGTTTTCCGTGAAGATCATCAATCGCCGGCTTCGCGACGGGACCAACACCTGGAATCGCCATCACCTTGTCGCACATCTGATTGATTGCAGGTGTCACCACCACGACCAGTTTGGCGAGTGCGCTTCGTCCTTCCGGAGGCAGCTTTGCAGCTCGCGCGTTGACATCGTTCAACTGTGCTACCGCCTCGTTGATCTTGGGCAGGGCCGCTTGAGCGGTAGCCACGTCTGTGACGCCTGACAGCGCGGACTTCAAGGTGTTGACGGACGAATCGACCTGGCTGGCCAGGTTCACCCCGTCGACGGTCAAATTCGCGGGCGCCACGCCCACGGTCCCGGTTGCGGGGCGCGTTGCGGCGGGTTGCTCGGCGACAGTCTGTTCACCCGGGCGCTGCGTTGCGTACCAGAGAAGACCGCCGAGCACGACGAGGCCGGCCAGCCAATAGGGCCACTGCGCCATCGTGTTGCTTGGCGTGTAGCGTGTAGAAGCCCCGGCGACGCGGCTCGCGGCCGCCGAAGCTCCGCTGCGCACGCTCTCCCCCGCCCTGTCAATGAGACCGGCAGTGCTCAGTTGATCGGCGAGACCAGATGGAAGCGCCGCAGTGATCTGGTCCTTTTGCGCGGCGAGGAGCGATGTCAGCCCGCTCGCCTCCATGCCGGTGCTGCGTTGATGCTGCCCCAACGCCCCGAGGACGACAGGGCCAAGCATGCCGGTCAGCAACTTGCCGGAGCCCTCGCCGATGCCAGCGAACTTCGCGATGGCCTGAGCGATCGTGTCCAGCGCCCGGCCGCCAAACAGGCCGGCCAGCATCGCCGATCCGCTGTCCGCGAGCGCCGCCTGGCCAGGACCTGCCATCGCATTCTTTAGGCTTTCAAGCGCTCCGGGCTGCTGCTGCGACAATGCGCTGGACAACTGACGAGCCCCACCGGGGGTGGAGGCCACCTCGGACAAGTTCGCGAGCAGTGCGGGGACGGCACCTCCTATCGCCTTTTGTACGATGTCTCGATCAAGTCCCAGAGATGACGCGATCTTGGCGATCAGGTCAGGAGTCAGACATTGCATGACAACAGAGACGAGGTTCACAGCCATGGCGGTCTCTCCACCGTTACGACGCGGTTGAGACAGGATGACTGACAATCATCACGTCGCATGCCCACGTCAGAGATTTCGATTCCGGCTGTCAGGCGCTGGGCAAAATTATCGGGGCTAACCAGCAGATTTCCGTGCCTGCCAACCGACTTTCCCACTGCGCGTGCATGTCCGCCCCAAAACTCGCACCTGTCTAATCACAAAACGGAGAGCCGTGAAGGTTGATAGCCGGCGGCTCGACAGCCTGACATGGAATTTTGGCAGCTCCATTTGGGATGGCCGGCTGCCGGGGCCAGCGATCGGAGCGGCATCGCGACGCAGTTCATTCGGCCTGGTCGTTAAGGTTCGATTCAATTTCCGGGAACATCATCGCTCAGCCGAACGTGGGTCACGCCATGCAAGTCCACGAGCCGAGTACCCTTGGAAGCTGGTCGGGGAATGTGGCTGACGGCGAGTTGCCGGAGCAGCCGGCGCGCCTGTCGGATTTCCTGCAGCAAAATCGCGGTGACGTTCTGGTGGTGCGGGGGCCGTACGGCGATTGGGCGCGCACCATTGCGCTGCCCGCGACGGCACTGGTGGCAGCCTTTGGGTTGGGATGGGCCGGCGGTCTGAATTGGCCGGAGTTCGCGAGCACGCTCGGGATCAGCTCGGTCGCCCAGAAAGTCACGTCTTCGCCTCGAACCGCTGAAGCAAGACCGGGCGGCAGGATCGAAGGCACCAAAAAAGCAACATCCACGTCAGATCTGCAGGCAGCGGCCCCCGCTGTCGTAGGAAGCATTCCCAAGCCTTTACCCGCGAGCACTCACCTGGCCGCGCGCACTTCAAACCCGTTCGCCTCGCAGGCAAATGCGAGTCCTTCCGGCGCGGCGCCGGCGAGGCCACCTTTGGCGCCGGCACCGGAAACGAGACCGACCACCATATCGGGCTGGACGGTTGTCGATGTCCGGGACGGAACCGCTGTTCTCGACGGGCCTGAGGGCATTCGGATGGCCGCGCGCGGCGACACGATACCCGGGCTCGGGCGTATCGAAACCATCGTGCGCTGGGGTAACCGCTGGATCGTTGCCACGGCCAACGGACTGATTGCGGCGCCTTAATTCGTGTTGAGCCGGAAGCGCAGCGTCTTCGAGCCGGTCAAGGTGACGAGGTCACCCTGACGGCGCCAGGTCGCGGTGTCGCCGAGCGCCGCAAGCAGATCATCGTCGGCCTGCGCCCGCTCAGGCGGACAGTTGCGATTCTCCATCGCGCCGGGAACGAAGATGATGGTGTTGCCCGCCACCGAGAACTGGCCCTTGCCGCCCTTGCACCAGAGTTCCAGCACCACCTCGCCATTGTCGCCGATCTCGAGCGAAGGGATGCGCTTGGAGCCGGGCATGCGCGCGGCATCGAGCGACATTTCGAAGCCGAAGGGAAACTCCTCGTCGGCGCGCGCCGGACCTGCCGCGATCGCAGTCGCGAGCAGCGCGAAGACAAAGACCGTGCTCTTGCAAATCCGTGAAACCATCAACTCTCTCTGACACTGCCGCATCGGCGACGCGGAGACGAGTTCGTAGCCCGGGCGGAGCGGAACGCGCAACCCGGGATATCCGTGTCAGTGTTTGCGAGCGGACCCGGGTTACGCTGGCGCTTCACCCGGGCTACGAGTTCGATCCACCTCCTCGAAAAGTGGAGGTCGGTTTGCCCAACGCGCAACCGGGTGGGGATCCGGTCTCTCCGCGAACGCCTGCGCCCGTGGCTGACCCCTACCCCGCCCTCCCCCTGCAGGGGGAGGGCGGCGAGTCGCTACTTCAGGACCATCTCCGTGAACGGGTAGACATAGGCCTGGAGCGTCACGAACAGACCGACGAGGCAGGCCAGCACGATCGAGTGCAGGAACACATAGCGCAGGATCGAGCCTTCATGGCCGTACCAGTTGGTCGCGGTGGAGGCGACCACGATCGATTGTGCGTCGATCATCTTGCCCATCACGCCACCCGAGGAGTTGGCGGCCGCCATCAGGATCGGCGACAGGCCCAATTGCTCGGAGGTGATCCTCTGCAGGTTGCCGAATAGCACGTTGGAGGCGGTGTCCGACCCGGTCAGCGCGACGCCCAGCCAGCCGAGCAGCGTGCCGAAGAAGGGATAGAGCACGCCGGTTGCGGCGAAGGCCAGGCCGAGCGTCGCGTCGACACCGGAGAGCCGCGTCAGCGTGCCGATCGCGAGCATCGCCGAGATCGTGATCAGCGAGATCGCGCACAGGCGGATGGTGCGGCCATATTCGGTGATGAGCTTCAGCGGCGAGAAGCCCATCAACAGACCCGAGATGATCGCCGCGATCAGCATGCCCGTGCCGGTGAAGGACAGCCAGGTGAAGCCGAACACCGCGCCTTCCGGCGTCGGCTTGGCGGCGACAGGCGGCATCTTGTTGATGAGCTTGTCGAGCTCGGGCACCGGATAGTTCCAGACGAAATTGGCGTTCGCCCAGGTCTTGAACGCGCCGTTGCCCCAGACCAGCATCAGGATGCAGACGATGATCCATGGCAGCAGTGCGCTCCACAATTCGCCTTGCGTGAGCGGCGTCTTGTCCAGCGTCTTCGGCGCCGCCATGGTCGCGGCCGATTCATCGTGGCCGCGCAGCGCCGGTGACAGCCAGAGTTGCCGCGGCTGCCAGACGCGCAGGAACAGGATCAGGCAGCCCATCGAGATCAGCGAGGCGCCGATGTCGACGATCCAGGGATTGATGAAGTTCGAGATCACGAATTGCGGGACCGCGAAAGAGACGCCGGTGACCAGGATCGCCGGCCAGACGTCCTTCATGCCGCGCCAGCCGGCAAATGCGCACACCACCCAGAACGGTACGATCAGCGAGAACAGCGGCAATTGCCGCCCGACCATCGCGCCAAGCACATAGGGGTCCAGCCCGGTGACCGAGGCGAGACCCAGAATCGGCGTGCCCAGCGCGCCGTAGGCGACCGGTGCGGTGTTGGCGATCAGCGACAGTCCGGACGCCGCGAGCGGCGAGAAGCCAAGGCCGATCAGGATCGCGCCTGTGATCGCGACCGGCGTGCCGAAGCCCGAGGCGCCCTCGAAGAACGCGCCGAAGGCGAACGCGATCAGCAGCAGTTGCAAGCGCCGGTCCTCGGTGACGCCGCCGACCGCGCGCTTCAGGAGCTCGAATTTCCCGGTCGCCACCGTGATCTGGTAGAGGAAGATGACGTTCAGCACGATCCAGCCGATCGGGAAGAAGCCGGTCACCACGCCGAGCAGCGTGGCGCGGATCGACATGTTCGGGGGCATGGTGAAGATGAAGATCGTGATCAGGTTGGTCACGATCACGGCGATGATGGCGGCGACATGCGCCTTCACTCTGCCGCTGGCGATCAGGACCAGCAGCGTGACCACGGGAACGGCGGCTGCGATCGTCGACAGCGCGGCGTTGCCGAGCGGGTTGTAGATTTGGTTCCACATTTTTGTTGTTCCTCCCCAAGGTTTCCCGGTGGCGGCTTCCCGCCGGCGGCTTGCGTCGGCTCGCCGCGGGCATGGACCCGGCGCACCGGGCGCAATCAAAGATCATGTGGTGCGAAACAGGCCTGCACGAGTCGGCACAGCCAAACGCTCACAACCTCGCGAAATCAGAAAGTCCGCCGCCCCGCGTCGCCTTGGCATGCTAGGGTTAACTATCATGCTGCGACAAGTGGACGCTGACCGAGGAACCCACGACTTTAGTCTGAAGGTTCCCTGATTGTCCCGTTTTTTCAAGCCTTTGTAGGCGGTCCCCCGGAGACGCTAATCTGTGAACAACATTCGTTCGACGCTCGCGACGGTGTGGCGCATTGCAGCGCCTTATTTCAACTCCGAAGACAAATGGGCCGGCCGCGGCCTGCTTGCCGCGGTCATCGCGATCGAGCTGGCGCTGGTCGCCAACGATGTGCTGCTGAACCAGTGGCGCAATCGTTTCTACAACGCGCTGCAGGAGCGGGACTGGGACGGCTTCGTCCGCGAGCTCATCGTGTTCTGCGTGCTGGCCGCGATCCTCACCGTGCTGTCGATCTATCAGCTCTATCTCAACCAGTGGCTTCAGATCCGCTGGCGCCGCTGGATGACGAGTAAATATCTCGGCGAATGGCTGCACGATGCCAACCACTACCGCATGCAGCTTCACGGCGATGCCGCCGACAACCCGGACCAGCGCATCAGCGACGACATCAAGATGTTCGTCAGTCAGACGCTGGGGCTAGGCATCGGGCTGTTGAGCTCGATCGTGACGCTGGCATCCTTCGTCGTAATTCTCTGGGGCCTGTCCGCGGCGGCGCCGTTGCATCTGTTCGGTAGCGACGTGTCGTTCCCCGGCTATCTGGTGTGGGGCGCGCTGGTCTACGCCATCTTCGGCACGGCTCTGACACAGTGGATCGGCTCGCCGCTGGTGCGGCTCGATTTCGATCAGCAGCGGCTGGAGGCTGACTTCCGTTTCAACCTGGTGCGGGTTCGCGAGAACTCCGAACAGATCGCGCTGCTCAAGGGTGACCGCGCCGAACGCGAGCAGCTGTCGACGCGTTTCGGCAGTGTGGTCTCCAACTGGTACGGCATCATGAGCCGGACCAAGCGGCTGACGGCGTTCACGCAGAGCTACTCGCAGGCCGCCGTGGTGTTTCCGGTCATCCTCTCCGCGCCGGCCTATTTCGCCAGCAAGATCCAGCTCGGAACCGTGATGCAGATCATGGAAGCTTTCGGCAAGGTGCAGGATGCGCTGTCGTTCTTCATATCGGTCTATCGCACCATGGCGGAATGGCGCGCGGTGGTCGCCCGTCTCGATGGCTTTGAGCGATCGATTGCGCAGGCGGAAAGGCTCGCTACCGACCCCGACGCAGTCAAGGCGGTACCGGCGGCGAGCGATGCGATCGCGCTGCAAGAGCTTCTCGTGAAGCTGCCCAATGGGGCGCCGCTGGTCGCAGCGACCGGGCTCAAGCTTCGGCCCGGCGAACGCACGCTGGTTACCGGGCCGTCCGGCGCGGGCAAGTCGACGCTGTTCCGGGCCGTCGCCGGCATCTGGCCGTTCGGCAGCGGCTCGATCGTCATTCCCGAGCACGCCTCGCTGATGATGCTGCCGCAAAAGCCCTATTTCCCGATCGGCTCGCTGCACGCGGCGATCGTCTATCCCGCCGAAGCAGAAAAGTTCAGCGCCGACAGGATCAGGGAAGTGCTCGGCCAGATCGGACTGCCCCAGCTCGCTTCACGGCTAGAAGAAGAGGGACACTGGAACAGAATGCTGTCGCTCGGCGAGCAGCAGCGCCTGGGGCTGGCGCGCGCGCTCTTGCATGCACCCGACTACCTGTTCCTCGACGAGGCCACCGCCTCGCTGGACGAGCCCTCGGAAGCCGCGCTCTATCGTTTGCTGATGGAGGAATTGCCGGCCACCACGATCGTCTCGATCGGCCACCGCTCGACGCTGGAGGAATTCCACCAGCGCAACATCGCGCTGGTCCGCGATGGCGACCGGTTTGGGTTGCGGGACGCGACCAAGATCGCGGCGTCGCCTTAGACTAGGTCGTGTGGACTCTTGGGATTCTCAAATCAGATTGAACGTGATTCAAGGCTTTCTTTTAGGAGGAAGCCTTGGGTGTCATGGATCGGCTGGTTCTGAGCGATGTGCAATGGGATCGAATATCC
>NZ_JBUYEN020000098.1:0-12403 GCF_055229415.2 Bradyrhizobium sp. Leo114
TTGTGTCGCGGACTTCATCGAGGCCAGCGGTCATGCGCCGCGCTTTACAGGCCGTATACATGACGGCACCGCTCCCATGTGTGAAGTCGACTGAGAAAGCTCTTGCGCCCGCGGGCCGTTCCATACATGCGATGCCGGAAGAAGGCAGGGGGCGGAAGGGCGCAGAGTGAAGGAAGGTGAGGGGTTCTCATCGCAGCCCGTCCCGCTGTCGGTCTTGCCGGGGCCGGCGGCCGGCGCAGCGGCTTCGACGCCCTCCACTTCGTTTCGGCCTATGGGTGCGCCGGCCCCCTGAATTCCCCGGCTTCGGACCGTCGTGACGGGCCGCGATGAGCGCGGCTCCAAGACGGAGGTTCACGAAAATGAGTGGGAAGAAAGAAGGCGGACGGGCCGACATCTATGCGCGGATCACTGAACGCATCATCGCCGATCTGGAGAAA
The DNA here is from genome assembly GCF_055229415.2 of Bradyrhizobium sp. Leo114. Taxonomy (NCBI): domain Bacteria; kingdom Pseudomonadati; phylum Pseudomonadota; class Alphaproteobacteria; order Hyphomicrobiales; family Nitrobacteraceae; genus Bradyrhizobium; species Bradyrhizobium sp. Leo114. The sequence continues at coordinate 438 of NZ_JBUYEN020000098.1, forward strand.
GGCGTGCGCCCCTGGGTGCAGCCTTGGAGCGTCGGCAATGCGACCGGCCGGATCACCCGACCGCTGCGCCACAATGGTGAACCATACACGGGTATGAATGTGCTGCTGCTGTGGTCGGAAGGACTGGCGCGCGGCTTCACGTCATCAATCTGGATGACCTTCAAGCAGTCCACCGACCTCGGCGGCCATGTCCGCAAGGGTGAATCGGGTTCGACCGTCATCTACGCAAGTCGGTTTACCAAGACCGAGACGGACGAACACGGCGGCGAGGTCGAGCGGGACATCCCGTTCCTCAAGACCTACGTCGTGTTCAACGTCGAGCAGATCGAAGGTCTGCCGGAACACTTTTATCACCGGCCGGCACCCATTCTCGATCCCGTTGAGCGCATCGAGCACGCCGATCGATTCTTCGCCAACACCGGCTCCGTGATCCGGCATGGCGGTTCGCGAGCGTTCTATTCGCCATCGAGCGATCACATCCAGATGCCGATATTCGAAAGCTTCCGTGATGCCGCGTCATACGTGGCGGTGCTGAGCCACGAGCACATTCATTGGACAGCGGATGCCCGTCGCGTCGGCCGCGATCTCAGCCGCTACGCGAAGGATCGAAGTGAGCGAGCCCGGGAAGAACTTTTAGCCGAAATTGGATCGGCCCTGGTTTGCGCCGATCTTGGCATCGTCCCCGAGCTCGAACCGAGACCGGATCATGCGGCCTATCTGGTAAGTTGGGTCTCCGTTCTTTCCAATAACAGGCGCGCAATCTTCTCAGCAGCCGCCCATGCGCAGCGCGCGGTTGCTTATCTCCACAGCTTGCAACCGCAGAGCAATGGCGAGCGCGAAGCCGCCTGATGCTACATGCTCGGTTCCTTGAAGGGGAGGGCGTCCGTCCTCCCAATCGCCCTGTGCGCGATTTCCCTGCACGCGGCCGTGCATTCCACCATGCTTGTGGCGCTCGTCGCGCATGGCGTCTTTGTAGGTCGCAAGTCACGATCGAAAAGAAAAGAGGCCCCGCCTCGCGGCGGGAGCCCTCTCGCGGATGCCGTCCGCGATTCCATTATGGCAAATCGCTGGCGATGGCGCCTCCGAAGTTAATCGGTGGCGTGTATCTGATACGGCGAGGTTGCATCCGCACGACAAGCACGTCGGCAGGCTCGTCGGCGATGTTGCGGCAGCGACCTCCGCAGATGCGCCGAGATTGCAGACAGCGGCGATCCCTCACGCAGCGAGCGCGCGACGCCAAAGCGGCCTGGTTGAGGAAAACCGCGTCTCGTTGCCTGTGCTCGTTGCCTCGAGATGCGAATGGCCAGGTCGCCTGACTTCATTCCACGTGTTTTCGCGACGGGCACACCCATCTGCGTCCTCGATAGAGGCTGGTCTGACCGAAGGCCGATCCCGCTACGCGGGCTCTCGATCTTGTCCCCGCAACGTCCGTCCTCGACTTTCTTCCCCTGGCGCTGCGCGCCATTCCTCGCGGTTCAAGAAAGTCGCTCCCGGCCGCCCTCCACTTTGTTTCGGCCCTTCGGGTGCAGGTCGATCGCCTCCGGTCTCACGACCGCCATCGAGGTCGCGATAGGCGCGGCCCGAGAAAACCAAGGGAATGAGACAATGGCTACCATCGGCAGCTTCACCTCCACGGGCAACGGATTTTCTGGCGCCATCAAGACTTTGAACCTCAACGTCAAGGCCAAGCTGGTCCGCGTCGAGAACCCCTCCGAGAAGGGACCGCACTTCCGCATCTTCGCGGGCGCGAGCGTCGAATTGGGCGCTGCCTGGCAGAAGGTCTCCAACGAGGGCCGCGACTACCTCTCGGTCAAGCTGGATGACCCGAGCTTCCCCGCTCCGATCTACGCCACCCTGATCGAGGTGGAGGGCGAGGAGGGCCTGCAGCTGATCTGGTCCCGGCCGAACCGGGACTGAGGCTACCGCCAGAGGGCTCCGCCGCGAGGCGGGGCCTTCTTCCTTTCAATCGGAGACGCCCTCATGACCGTCGACACCATTGAGGAATTGCGCGCCGAGCTGCGGGAATGCCTGTTCACGGCCGCGGAGCGCAAGGCGATCGAAGCCGAACTGGCCGACCTCATCCGTCAGCGCAACGAAGCACTCGCGGCCGAAGAGGAGGGGGCGTAAGCCCCCTCGTCTAGCGACTTACGGCACGAAGTGCAACGGCTCCGCTCATCCGTTGAGGACGTCCTTGATGGCTTTGGCTGGCGTGAAGGTGAGCTTCTTGGAAGCCGCGATCGCGATCGTTGCGCCGGTCGACGAATTACGGCCCTCGCGGGCAGGGGTGTCCTTGACCTTAAACTTTCCGAAGCCGGCGATGCTTGTCTCGGCCCCGCTCGCGGCTGCATCGGCGATGGCCTTGAACACGCCGTCGACAATCGCTTTCGCCTGTGTCTTTGTCAGGCTGTTCTCAGCGGCGATCTTCTCGGCAATCTCATTGGCGGTGGTCATGGAACAGGCTCCGTCTTGCTTCGATTTTCTTCCGTCTGACACCAAGACCGCCGGACGAATAGAGCCAGACATCGGAAGCGGAGCCATAATCCCCGGAAAACTGACGAAACTTTAGACTTTCTCCTCAGCAGAGGCGTATCCGCGCCTGCGCTTGGCGCGCTCCAGCCGTCCGAATGCTTCGCCCGCTTCTGCACTGGCATCGAAGGTCTGCACCATCGTTCGGCCGGTCGTGCCGATCCGGCCCCAGTTGCGGATCAGCGAGATCCCGCCGAACAGGGTCGGCTGGATCGAAAGCAAGTAAAACCGCCGCATGTTGCGGGTGGCGTCGATGCGGCGAAGGTGAAGCGGACTTGGCTCGAGGTTTGGCATGCCCGGATTCTCGCTTCCTGCGGAAGCGAGGTCCAATGATTTTTATGAATCGATCAGGGTTAACGATTCATTTTCTCGATACCTCAGCCACACCATGGTTGCACAATCCCTCCCATCGTCGCGCAATCCCTTCCTGCACAAGCGTTCCCCGATGGATCGGCGCGGACATGCCACTATTGTGCCCGAGACCATCGATGACAGTTGCTTCTGTGCCACCGGCTAATCTCCATGAAAATGGCACCTCTCCGGGCGCATCAGCGTCACGTCCCCGGTCGGAGCCTTTTATTCAACTAAAGCGAAACAGCGTCGAAGGTTTGAACAGACATCTCTTTGTCGCGTGTTCGTCAGCTTCTTCTATTGCTGTTGTACCATTGGGAGATTGAAGATGTTCGATGCTGCCACAACTGCGCTTCTACGGTCGGTCCTCGACGAAGTCTGTGTGAGCCTTTCGCGCTACGAGACGGGCGCTCGCACCCATGTGGCTTCAAAGATACTGGAAGCGGCCAGCACGGGCGAGAAAACGCGTGACCGCCTTAAACGGATCGGTCGCGAGGCTCTTTCCAAAGCTCCGACGATGTGTCGATAGAGGCGGGAAGCAGGATATTGCTATTTGACGTGACCAGGGTTCAAGCTTGGAAGCCAAATGGCTGTGAGGCCGCCGCTAAGCGTCAACGGGCTATGCGTTCGTTTCTTGGTTTTTGTCGAGCGAGCTTGACGGCGCGCGCGCCATATGTAGGATCGGCAATCAAAGATTGCAGACAAATTTTTTATCGGAATTTATTGCGGGGCGGGTAATGTCTGGGCACCCGGAGAGGCCGGCACTTTCATGACATCGCGAGCGTTCAGACGGAAACGCGACGGTTTTTCCGCACGATCTCTAGTGGACCGCCGGATGCGGCGCGCTCCTGACGGCATTTGTGACGGTGGCATGACGTCGAGATGTTCGAACCTGCGGAGCGCTGCCGCGTCCCGAGGTCGGCTCGACGTGCTTTCGATCGGGACGGGCTGACCCCATGGAAATCAATCAGACGCGGTTTCGGAATGTAGTTGAGCAGACGCGCGAAGATCGCGATCGCGTGCGCAAGCTCGTGGAAGGCAAGCAGTGGCGCCAGGCCGAGCCGGACCGTGCGCGCATGGCGATGTTCAACTTGCGGGCCGCGCGGCAGGCCATGCCTCGAGGCGCGGAGGCCGTGCAGGGTCCTGACGACATGCAGACGTCGTGGTTCCTGCCGGGCGGCGCGACGGCGCGGCGGGCAATCGCGTTCGTCGAGGCGACGGCCGGAGGCAAATGGACGGCCGGCACAGGCTTCATGATCAGTCCCACGCTTTTCATGACGAACCAGCACGTGATCCAGGACGAAGCCGCTGCCCTTTCGGCACAGATCACTTTCGATCGGGAAATGGGCGACGACGGATCAATGCGGCCCACCACCGTCTTCCGTTTGGCGCCCGAGCGCTTCGCCCTGTTCTCGCAGCAGGAGGAACTGGACTACGCCCTCGTCGCGCTTGGGCGAAAGGTGGCTGGCGACGGCGATCCGAGAGACTTCCGATATTGCGTCCTGTCCGATCGGCCGGACAAGCACGTGATCGGCATGAACATGAATATCGTGCAGCACCCGAACGGTCTGCCCAAGATGATCGCCATCCGAAACAACATTTTGCAGTACCGGACGGAGCGTACGCTTCTGTACGAGACCGACACCGACCACGGTTCGTCGGGAGCGGCGGTCTTCAATGATGCGTGGGAGCTCGTTGCGCTTCATCACTTCGGGGAGCCGTTCCTCGAACGCAAGGATGAGAACGGCAATCCCATTCCGACGAACGTCAACGAAGGCGTGCGGATCAGCGCCATCTATCGACATCTCTCGGACAGGCTCGCCAGTCTCGACGGGGAGCGTCGCGACCTATTGCGGGCCGCGCTCGATCTGTCGAAAACGGCGCTCGAGCAGACGGGCGGAAGGCGACTCTCGCCGCCGCATCCCTCCGCGGATGCACAAGAGAGTCTGGTAATCGGGGAGGAGGGCGTCATGGCCAGCGAAGCGGGTGGGAACGAGATCAAGGTGACGATTCCGATCGAGGTGAGTGTCCGGGTGGGCGGAAGCTACGCGACCGCCGCATCGATCGCGCCAGCGCCAGCTCCCCAGAAAGCGCTCACGCGAGCGGCGGAAAAGATATCAATTGATCAGGACTATTCGAATCGCGACGGCTACGACCCGCGGTTCGTGCATGGCGTAACGTTTCCTCTGCCCACGCCGGTCGGCAAACTGGCGAAGCAGATCGCTCCCTTGAGGACCGGCGAACAGAACGCCGAGGCCGGTGAACTGAAGTACGAGCACTTCAGCATCAAGATGAACAAGGCCAAGAAGATGGCTCTCTTCACCGCAACCAACATCGACGGCAAGAGCTTCCTGAACGTGGATCGCTCTACGGGAGAAGTCACCAACGGCGCCGAAGGAGAGACGTGGTACGGGGACCCCCGCATCAGCGCGAGCTTCTTCATCGACCAGACCTTCTATTCTGGTTGGTCCAATCTCTTCGACAGGGGCCATCTAACTCGCCGGGTGGACCCTGACTGGGGAAGCAAGGATCAAGCCGAACGCGCGAATGCGGACACCTATCATTTCACCAATTGCACCCCGCAGCACTTCCGCTTCAACGAGAGCACCAAATTCTGGCAGGGCGCCGAGCAATACGTCCTCGAAAACGGAGCCATCTCGGAAGAGACCGCGAACCGCATCTGCGTCTTCCAGGGACCGATTTTCGACGACAAGGTGGATCTTTGGGCTGACGCCACCCAGATTCCGTCGTCGTTTTTCAAGGTGATCGCCTGGAAGGGCAAGAACGGCGTGAAATCAGTCGGGCTCGTCGTCGATCAGCGTCAACTGCTGTCCGAACAGCGCAAGGGAGGCATTCCGCCGAAGCCGCCGGCCTTCGTCGACGTCTCGCAATGGCGTGTCGCCATCACCGAGATCGAACGCCGGACCGGCCTGGACTTCGGCGATCAGGTCGGGTCGGCCGATACTTTCGAGACCAAAGATCAGCCTGTCGTAGGCGAGGCGCGGCCGGCGATTCCGGTGAAATCCGAGTCCGATCTTCTACCTCGGAACCTGTAACGATCGCGATACCGGAGCCGACGTGTCATCCACTGGGCGAATCGCGGAGGAACGCGCATGAAGAAAGCCGCTTTGATAGCGTTGTCCTGCCTCGTCGCGCTCCTGCCCGACCCGGCGTCCGCGTGGTGGGACGAAGGCCATATGCAGATCGCCTATCTGGCCTACAAGCGGCTGGATCCCGCGATCAAGGACAAGATCGACGGCCTGCTCAGGCTCAATCCCGACTATCAGGTCTGGACGTGCGGTGCGCAGGACGAAGCTTCCCGAAGGACTTATGCCTTCGTCCACGCGGCGACGTGGGCCGACGACATCAAGACGAAGAGCGATTACCGGGAAGATCGCATTACGGACGCGACCGCCGGGCAGAACGTAGCTTACGACAAGCTGAAGCACAGCTATTGGCACTATGAGGACATATTGTTCTCGCCGGACGGCACGACACTGCCCGCACCGGATCCGGTCGATGCCGCGAAGATGGCGAAGACCATGATCGCTACGCTGCCCGCAGCTTCCGGCGCCTCCGATCAACTCCGTTCCTACGACCTCGTCTGGTTGCTGCACCTCGTCGGGGATCTCCATCAACCGCTTCACGCGATCGCCCGCTATACCGCCGAGCTTCCGCACGGCGACCGCGGCGGCAACGCCGAGATGGTCGTCCCGGCCACCGGCGAGACGATCGCGCTGCACGCCTATTGGGATCGTCTCTTCGGCGGATATTCTTCTGTCTTCGGGGCCATCTTCGACGCTGACGACCGGGGTGGTCTCGGGTCGGTCGCGGTCGATGCCGATGCGGAGAAGGTGCTCGATCCCGATCGATGGGCGCAGGAGAGCTTCGAGGCCGCAAAGAGCTTCGCGTACGCCCAGCCGGTCGGGCTCGGACCGGCCGCGGTTCAACTCACGCGCGACTACGAAACGAACGCACGAAACACCGCCCGCAACCGCGCAGCCCTTGCCGCTGCAAGGCTCGCAAGATTGCTAGACACGGCGCTTCGCTAGACCTCAAATGGAGAACTTGGATGCTGCCGACGATGCTTCAGAGGTTGTACGCAGCGTCCGACCTCCTCGATGGATTCAATCCGTTCGACGAGTTGGGCTTCACGCTCACCCGCGACTTCGAGGTGTTCCGGCAATTCGTGTCCGACGGAGGACCCGTGCCGTCCGCTCTGGAGACGCGACTGTCGCAGGCGCGGCACGACGCGACGATCGCCGATGCCCTCAAGAGATTTCTGAAGGACGTTGGCCGGCCGCTCGTGGGGTTCATGGGCGGCCACGCCGCCAAGCGCAATTCGCCGGCGTTCGCTGACATCGCCAAGCTTGCCTGGAGCGTGGCGCAGGACGGGTACCTCATCGTCACCGGAGGCGGTCCCGGCGTCATGGAGGCTGCGCACGTGGGAGTGGCCTTTAGCAAAAACGGAATGGACGATCTCGAAAGGGCCTTGGCGAAGCTTGCGGCGACCCCGGATTACGGCGATCTGGATGATCTCTTCGAGAACGACGGCAGCCTTAAGAAATCGAAGCGAAAGGACGTGATGGCCGCCCGCGATTGGCTCGCGGCTGCACTCGACGTGCGTTCGGCCGCGCCGTCGACGCTGCCTCTCAGCCTGGCCATTCCGACCTGGCTGTACGGTGCCGAGCCCACGATGCCGTTCGCGACGCACTACGCCAAATACTACCAGAACAGTCTTCGCGAGGAAGCGCTCGTCAATAATTCGCGGGCTGGGATCATCTACGGCCGAGGGGGCGGCGGAACGTTGCGCGAGATTTTCCAGGACGTGGAAAGGAACTACTACGCGAAGGACGCTGAGAATTTCACTCCAATGATATTCTTTGACAGGGCCGGCTACTGGCTGCGCTCCGCGATCTACGAGAACGGCAAGGTTACGAGCTCCGGCTTGAAAATGGACGAAGCCGTCCCGGAGATACTCAAGTTCGGGATCTGCACCCGATTGAGTCCCGACGAAGCCACATTGCGGCAGTTTCTCGATAAAATGGCTTTCACGGACGACGTATCTGTCATCAAGGATGTCCTGGCCAAGCATTCGGGCATTGCGAAGCGGAATATGTCTTTCGCGCTCGCCGGCGAGTCCTTCAGGATACCCACGCTGCGCATGAACCGGGCCTAACCCAAACAGGCGCCCGCTGCGCCCAGTCTGGCGGTAACGTGAATGCATCGGCGATTGGTGGCGGAACAGACCGCTTAATCGCTGCAGAGCTGATCTCAAACAGCCTACCCTTGTAAAGCGGTGCCGCTTCGTCCTTCATGGCACGTACCAAATCGAGCAGCGTGTTGGTCGCCCAGCGATACGCGCTAGCGTCTTCTCGTTCCAGGTTTTCTACCAGTGCGAGGGCCTCGCGATAGTCGTGTATCGCCGCAACGACCCTGGTTTCGAGATCGTTCTTATCGTTTATCTGCTCTTCTCCTCGCGAATCGCTGAACAATTTGTCCCAGCCTGAACGAACAAGAATTGGACGGTTTGCAGGCATCGACCACAAAATGCGATCCTCTTGCTCGATGTAATCGGCGAGCGATTGAACTTGACGCGACGCTCATTTGGACTGTGCCCGCGACCGAATCATCTCCCTCATCCAGGTCTGCAGAACGATCCATTCTGTTGTTTCCACTGTAGGAGACTAGTTTTCTGCAAGCGCACGGTTCTTACTGCCAGATCTTTAAGCGCTCGCACGGATGAATGTGGAATTCTCTTTTCGCATTATGGTTTCTCCAAGAGCCGCCCTTGGCTATGCTCGCCGCCAGAGTCGAAATCGAGTTGGCATGATGGAACCTCAGTGGCTTAGCTATGGCAAACGCTTGCAAGCTATTGCGTCAACCGGGCTTCACTTCGCGAAGGATCCATTTGATCGCGAGCGATACGAGGAGATCGCGGCCATTGCCAACGAAATGCTGGCCAAATTGGGCAACGTTCCGATCGAACGCATCGAGGGACTCGTTTCTGATTTCGCGCTGGGCTATGCCACGCCGCGTATTGACGTGCGCGGTGCAATCGTCGAGGGCGAGGCAATCCTGCTCGTCCGGGAGAAGAGTGATGGCCTTTGGGCCCTCCCCGGCGGCTTTGCAGACGTCGGGCTCTCCGCGGCTCAGAATGTCGAAAAGGAAATCTTTGAAGAAGCAGGCCTTAACGTGTCCGCTAACCGCCTCTACGGCGTGCGGCATAAGGCGAGCGCATCATATTCCCCTGATGTCCGCGATTTCTACAAGATGTTCTTCCTGTGCACCCGGCTGCCCTGCAGCCTGGTGAAGACGACGTTGGAGACGAGCGAGGCGGAGTTTTTCCCGAAAGATCAATTGCCGCCGCTTTCGCGCGGCAGGACGATCGAGAGCGATGTGGAAGCTGCGTTCGCCTTCGCAACCGACACAAACAGGCCTGCCTTCTTTGATTGAACCCAGTGATCGCATTGCCCTGCGCCGGTCCCCATGGAAGCTCGTTAGGGTAGGCGCTAGTATCGGTTGCTTCTCCACAGAGTCCAATGGCAACCAGTTGGTTTCTGGGCCAGCGGCCCAGCCACTTGCCTTCGGCGAATGATCACGGGGGTGGTAGAGAGAAACGGGCGAGCGATTGGCATCGCATCGATAGTCGCGCCGACCATCTGAATCCCGAGAGAGACATTTCGTGTTCAGGCCTTCCAGCTTGCAACTGCCACGCGCGGGCGAGCTTGAGCGACGGGCGTAGCGGTCATCCGGGTGAGCGGAGGGAATGGATTTGATATGCGAGCGACGCAGCGACTTTGCTTTATTGGTTTTTCCTCGGCGTCGTTCTTCATCGTCGGCGTCGGCATCGTCTTGCCGGCGTGGATCGCGTTCCACGCCGGCGGATCGAGCCTGGTTGGCCTGGTGTTGCTGACCTCCAGCGTCGCTGGAGTCGTTCTCGCACCGCTCGGCGGGTACGTCGTCGACCGACATAGCCGTCTCACAGTCACTGCAGCGGGACAAGTGATCCAGGCTTCCGGGCTTTTTATGCTGGCCCTCGTGGAGATCCTGCCGGAAGGGCTCTCGCGCCCCCTCCTGGTTCTATCAGCCGTTCTCGGGGCCTTCGGATACGCGCTCCTGGCAGGCGCTATGAGCGGCCTGCTCCAGTCGCTCGTTCCCGGGACTGAGCGCATGGCGTTCAACATGCGCCTGTCCTTCTTCAATCAGGCGGGGCTCGCCATGGGCACAGGTGTAGCCGGCTACGCGATCGATCAGCTCGGCAGCACTACGGCGGCCGTCCTGTCCGCCTGCATCGCGTTGGCCATTCTGCCTCTGCTCGGGCCGCTGACGAGGACCCCAAGCGGTCGCCGGTCGATGAAGGGGCTCAATCCGCTTTCCGCCTCGCGTGAAGCGTTCCGCTATCTTCTGAACGAGCCGCAAAGCTTGTCCGCTGCGATCACGGTAGGACTGGCGTTCGCCGTGATCCAGATCACCAACCTGTTGTTGCCGGGTTTCGTCATCCATGCGCTTGGCGGCGGCAGCGATCTCTTCGGCATGCTCGAGATGACGGCCGCAATCGCCGGTATGGCCGCCCTTGCTGTCGCCGGGATACCGGCGCTCGCCAGGAAAATGGCCCGAGCAACAGCGACGGTTCTCGCAGGGGCCGCGGCCTCGTTGATCGTTCTATCCTTCGTGACCAACCCGCTGGTCGCGATTGTGCTCTATGCCCTTGCTGGAATACTGTGGAACCTGTCACGGGCCGCGGCCAACGGACATCTTTTGACCGTTGTGGATTCGGCCCTGATCGGGCGCGTCCAGGCATTCACGACCTTGCTGACAGGCGGGCTCGGTGGGCTCATCTTCCTTCTGCCAACCTTGGTCCCCAACGCAACTGAAGCTGGCCTCTACATGGCCTGCGGGGTGACGACCTTCATCGCCACGGTGCTCGTTAGCCTATGGACAGGCCGCCGCAGACACGCGCGCATCTGAGTGCTCATGCTTTCAGAGGGCGTCGTATTGGAGCGCGGCTGTCTCCCTCAAGGTTGATTGGTCACCCCTTACTTCAAGGTTGGGCTTTGCGCCGGTGAACGCCGAAGTTCACAATTCCATCCGCACAATCTCAATAGGCTCGCCGCCGAGTCCATGAGAGAAAAAGTCGCGGCCCACGCTTCGAAAGCCGCATTTTTGATAGAAGCCTTCGGCGTTGATCGTCGCCTCGAGCCTGATCGGCCCACTATGACCCATCCGCGCTCGTGCTATCCCGATTTCAAGCAGTCGGCGGCCGAGCCCGACACCTGCAGCCTCAGGCAATAGGAACAACCTGGTTACTTCGCCCGGCTCGGCATCGACAAATCCAACCACAAGACCTTCGTGCTCACAGACCGTCATTCGTCCCTTGGCGATGAGCTCTTCGTAGAATGCCGGCGTCCGCTCGCCCATCCAATTCGCGATCTGGTCCCGAGAGTAGGATGCTTCCCCAAGTCCGGCGATTGACGCCTTCGTGATATTGAAAACCGTCTCCGCGTCTTGGTGGTGAGCGGCCCTGAAGGAAAACTTGCCGTCGCGCATCATCACTACTCCAAAGAATCTCTGTGCCATTTTACTCTGTGGAACCAGCAGGTCGCAGTCAACGGGATCCCCGTCGACGACACGGGTCAGACGACGGCTCTGCCCGCAGAAAGGAAACGCGCCGGCGGCCGTGTGACCCGGGCGTCGTTGACCGCAGCTGGTCGACAATTCTGCAGCGATCCACCACGAGACGTGGGCCAGCACTACGATCGCGTACGCTGCCGGGCGTCATCGTCATGAGCGGCGACCTTGAGCTCGGACCCAGTCAGGAAGATCGCCGTGTAACCAATTTCGAACTCGGCCCAGGCCAGGAAAGCACGGTCTCCTTCTGAACAGGAAGGCGCAGCTCCCTCGCGCGCTCGATGCGCTCGGCTTGCTGAAATGCAATCTCTTTGCGTACAAACTTCTCTAGCATTACAGTTGTAATTTTTTCTTGAGATGGGCTTTGCGCGCAGTTGCCTGATGAGCCCTGCGCCAGAACGACCATGCGAGGACGCGGGCGTGCGGGATGCGCCGCTGGGCGAGCTTCATGGCGATGC
>NZ_JBUYEN020000099.1:0-10850 GCF_055229415.2 Bradyrhizobium sp. Leo114
TGAAGTGATTTGGGACCTGCTCCTGAAAGCCGATCCCGAGGGGCCCTCCCTCATCGCTGTCACAGCTTGTGCTCACAGATTATCAGATCATCACGATCATCCTTTCTGTGTGCTTCTGCAGCACACTGTCGTCCGCGTGGATGCGCTCGGCCGCAAAGACATGGCCGCGGATCGCATCGACCAGCGGCATCAGGGTTGCCGTGGAGGCGCCCACCCAGTCCGCCAGCGTCGAGACGTCGAGGTCGATGCCTTCGCGCCGGTAGACGTCGCTCTGACGATGGAGCGGCAGGTGCAAGCCGTATTTGGCGAACAGGACATGGGCCAGCAGCTTGGGTCCTGCACGTCCGCGCGCGATCGGGTGCGAGGGAGCCGGAGGCTGGGTGATGGCTTCGCAGGCCCGGCAGACGAGCTTCTCGCGCACGCGCTGGATGACTTTCCACTGCCGCAGAATGAGCTCCAGCGTCTCGCTCACGTCCTCGCCGATTTTGCGTAACCGGCGGTCGCCGCAGCATGGGCAGGCCGCAGGTATCGGATAGACAAGGCGTTCCCGTGGCAAATGCTCCGGCAGCGGCCGGCGCACCGGCTTGCGGCGCTCGAACGATGGCACCGTAATCTTGTCGCCTGCGGCCATCTGCGCCGCGGTCTCGGCTTGCGCCGCGTTCTCCTCCAGATCGGCGAGTTGCAGTTCGAGCTGATCCAACAGTGCGCCACGTTCCGAGGACTGTCCGAACTTCTCATGCCGCCGCTTCTTGATCGTGAGTTTGAGCTTCTCGATCAGCAAGGTCCGCGCCTGGGCGTCCGCTTCCGCGGCCAACCGCGCTACCCGCTCGGCACGCAGCATCGCCTTCAGCGTGGTCGCATCGTCGGGGAGAGAATCATCGGCGCCATCCCGGTCAGAGAATCACAATAAGCTGTCTGTGTCTGAACTGCCGACGTGTGGTCGATTCAAATCCCAGCGATCAACCCGCCGCCTGCGGCCGCCAAGTGTGTTGCGGCATCCGCCAGTCGATGCCCTCGAGCAGGTAGCCAAGTTGGGCTCGGGTGATGGTCACAATGCCATCGGCCGACGACGGCCAGAGGAAGCGGCCGCGCTCCAGCCGCTTGGCGTAGAGCGACATGCCGAGCCCATCATGCCAAAGGATCTTGATCAGCTTGCCGCTCTTGCCTCGGAACACGTAGAGGTCGCCGCCGTGCGGGTCGCGTCTGAAGGCCTCTTGCACCAGTAACGCCAGCGAGTTCATGCCGCGGCGCATGTCGGTGTGGCCGGTCGCAATCCACACCCGTACGGCGGGCGGAATGGGGATCACCGCGGCCGTCCATCTGCCAGTGCCGCGACCGCGGCCTTCAGCGTCGCCGCGTCGACCGTGCCCGTGATCCGCATCCGAGCCCCGGCCGCAAACTCGATCTCGATCGCGCCGCCGCCGGCCGGCCCGACCGGACCAAGCGTCGGCCCCGATTCCGCGACCACCATCGCCGGTACGAAGCCCGTTTGATGGGCGGCATCCTTCGGCTCGGGACGAAACGACCGTCGCCACCGGAGCAGCAATGAGCGCGAAACGCCATATCGCCGCGCCGTCGCCGCGACCTGGCGCGGCGCCTGCAAGCTCTCCAGGACGATCTTGAGCTTCTCATCCTCGGACCAGCGCCGCCGTCGGCCTGTGTCCACTACTTCGAGCCGCTCGACTTGGGCACTGCGCCTATCACTGTCCATAAGGACAGTTCTCAACAACACGCCTCACTCGGCAAGGCGGCCTTCACCGGACGGATACGATTGCTGAGTGAAAGATGCCGCAGTTAAAGGTCGGCCGCTGGTCACTGAAATAGGAATTCACAATGAGACTTGCTCGATTGAGCCTGATCAATGCGGTGCTGAAGGCCGGTTGTAGCTGTACAATAGGCAGACCTCATGTGGCAGTCACCTTCAACCTACCAAGGAGATAGCGACACCATCAAGCGGAGGCCGGTCATGGGGCCACTTTGAGATGCGGCGCGAATGGACAATGTTACAGTCACATCAAACAAGGCACGGCATTTCAACCTCAGCTGAACGATGCGCGACTCTGGTAGTCGGCCAGGCTGACAATCAGGCTCGCCAGCCTCACGACGCCAATCCTATCGGCATCGAGACGCAGTTCACTTCGCTTGGTGATCTTCGAATTGCTGTGACCCTAATCAACTTGCACAGCGCAAGGATGGTGCACGGATGACGCGCTGGTGCAAACCAAAACCGCGCGTGCTTGAAGGCGGTAAAGCCGATCGCGCATTGCGTCCTGATGCTTCGCAGTCGCGGATCAGATTGAATTCCTGGCCGCTTGCGGCGATGCTTGTCAGCGCTCTCCTCTGGGCCGGTATCTGCTGGGTCGTCTATGCGTTCTCATGAGCGAAATGACATGCCAAAGCTGCCAAGCTGGCGACACAAGATGGCCGCATTGGCAAGCGCCTTCTGGCCTATACGCTTGAGGTCGTCGATTGACCTCTCTTTGCGGATCGCGGCCTCCAGGATCTTAGAGGCAACTTAGGCACGTCGGTTTGGTGCTGGGAAACGTCTTCGCCGATTTCGTTCAGCGCGCGCATGGGGCGCGGCCGTTTCGACACCGAACATAGGAGATGTCGCCCATCCTGTAGCAGGAAAGACAAGCAACCAACGGATGACCGAGGTGTTCCGGAAATTCGCGCACGTTATTCAATTCGGCAAATCCGGTCGCGCGATCTAGCGTATGCAAGTTGACAAACGTGTTCTCCACATACGCCGGGAAGTGATTGCCCACGCCAGGACCACCAAGAGTCTTTGTTGTTGCACCGGCGCCAGTACATAGTGTCCCACTTTCTCGAAGTGAAACGGCAGCGCGGTCTCGGCCTATCGAACCACTCTACATCCGACTTAGCACCGGTGAATGCGGCCGAGCGTGGACGCTGAAACAGCGCGAAGCCCGACGCACACTGCCGGGTATGAGGTGCGTCGGGCTGTTGGGGCATGGCGCGGCACCTGGCCGTGTCCAGCCCGCATGACCCCTTGCAAATGATATGCCACACGAAAAGGCGCCGATGATCCGGCCCCACCCCCCGGTGCAAGGGCCGCACGGATGTTCACTTGTTCGCGTGCCAAGTATGGGCCGCCTCCTCAGGGCGTGGGTTGCGTTGCGCTTGTGATCGACATTGATCTAAATAGCTGGCCCGACGATCTCTGGATTTCGATGTCGCGGAGACTTCGTTTACGCGACCTGCAGCGGGACTCTGATCTCCGAACGGATTCGCCCGAGCCAAAGAACCAACCTAGCCGCCCCTAGCTAGCAGGCTGTTGAAGAAGTCTTTGAACGGCGCGCGATGAATGGGATGTTGTCACCGTTGAGAAGGCAGATCTCCCCTTCGAGTGAGCCGTCATCCTGCAGTTCGGCCTAGCCGTCACCCTCGGCTGGCTCCATTTCGTCGTTTCCCTGCCAGCCGAACTCGGCGGCATCGCCGTGGCAGGTTCCATGAATGGAGCCTGTGCGGCAATCGAAGGCGAATTCGCCGCCGGCCTCGTCGAACAGGATGTAGGCGCTCGCCAAGGCCATGCCGTAGCTCGGTGTCTCGACGACCTGCCATCTGCCCCGAATGCTCATGCCGGTGCCGCCAGAAGCTTGGGAAGCCGGATCAAATTATAGACCGCAAGCGCCAGGACGAACACGGCATCCACCCGGTCGCGGCCTCGCAGCTTGATCTTGGCCAAGCCAGCGGAACTCTTGATCCAGCCGAAGACTTCTTCGATGCGTTTGCGGCAGCGTTGGCTGATGTCGTAGCCGCTGTGACGTGTGGTCCGCGCGTCGATCGCCGTCTTGCGCCGCTTGCCGGTCTTACTCAGATGTCCATCAATCGCAATATGCGGAGTAACCGATCTATCTCTCAGCTCGTGGACGAACTGCGTGACATCATAGGCCTTATCCGCCCCCAGAGTGATCCGTTTCGCGCACCCGCGCCTGTCGATATGGCAAGCGCAATCTCCCGTTCGGCGGTGCCCGTCGCTTGGCTCACCCCACCCAAGACCGCTAAACCATTGCGGTTCTCCATCAGCGCATGGCCCATATAGCTCAGCTTAGCCGGCTGGCCGTCACCCTTCTTGTAGAGCCGCGCCTCGGGATCGGTCGTGCTCGCATGTCTCGTTCGATCGCTTCTCCTTGTGGAAGCTGCGCTCAGCATTGCGTCCCGGACCGTCCTCGTCTTTGTCGCTGCCATCCTTCTTCCGGAAGCTCTTGATCGAAGCCCGGGCTTTCAATCAGCGTACCATCCACCGAGAAGTGATCGCTCGATAGTAGACGCTTGACCTTTGGTTGCGCCAAAAGCGCGTTCAGGAACTTGGCCGCAATCTCGCCTTCGAGCAGCCGGTCGCGGTTCTTCGAGAAGGTCGAATGGTCCCAAAACCGCATCATCCACCCCGAGCCCAACGAACCAGCGGAACAGAAGATCGAACTCCATCCATTCCATCAGATGCCGTTCCGAGCGAACCCCATAAAATGCCGGGAGGAGCATCGCCCGAAGCAACTTCTCCGGTGCGATCGACGTTCGTATAGAGCTTGCCGAACTCCCCAGAAAGGTCGCCCAGCGCCGCATTCGCCAAGTCTCGGATCACCCGTAGCGGGTGGTCGACCCGAACCCGAGCCTCCAGGTCCACATAACTAAAAAGCGAGCCGGACTGTTCGTCACTCCCCGCATCGCGCCCCCAGTTAAATCCTGGTCCTAGAGAATCACGATACGAAACGCTTCGCTACCGACTTCTTCAACAGGCTGTTAGAGCTAGACGGCACCTATATAAGCGACCTCCTGATCGGGTCTGATCTGAGCCTCGCGCCGACTTGCGAGAAGGATACGATCCCCGCGTGCGGATCGGATCCGCGATCAGTTCGCAGTATTTCCGGATCACCTTGGGATCGCCGAAGTCGCCGATGGCCGGATCTCCCGAGCGGCCAAGGGCGAGGCCGCTGATATGGTTATGCTCACGGGAGAGGGCCTCTGCACGCACGACGGCGCTCTAAGAGAAGCACTCGATCGCTTACCCGGGCGCGATCCGTCGTCAGCACTGAGGCGGGCGCGGCGCTGTTTGCATGAGAGTATAGTTAGTGTCGGGAATTGCTATCACGACCCGAGCGAAAAGCGTCCGGCGCGTGGGCCAATAGGATGCCAATGCTCAAAAGAATAAGAGTCCCGACAAGAGCCGAATACATACGCCACCTCCATCGCTCACTTCCTTTTGAACTGCGCGACCGCTTACACAGTCAATTTTTTTCCTGAGCGCGAAATGCGTTCGCAGCCAAGTGATGAGTCCGAGCCACAGCGACTAGCTGGCAGCATGTGGAACCGTCAAAGACAGAAGCTGTAAGACCCAGCTGCTCTGCTCCAACCGCCTGATAGGCGTAGGGCGGTGACCGAAAGGCTCATGTGGCAAATGTGCAACGGGTACTTGGTTTCTGCGCGGGAGTGTCCGAAACGAACACTTCAGGCCGTTGAGATGGCGGTAGCATTTGCGCGCAAGGATTGGGGTGTCCGGATGAGGTTTTCAAACTCGAAAGATGAGAGCTTATTGTTTCTTTGGGAAAGTGTGCGGCGGCAAGTGTTGGCTGGTCGCGCGGACGGCGGACGTTGCCGCTTTGTTGGTAACAATCTGCGCAGCTATGCTGAATTGCTTCGTTCGGAAATGGAGCGGCGAGAGCTGAAGTACACTCCGATTAATTGGTCTGAATAGCCGCTCCACGGGCATACCGATGAAAGACCTGCAGAAGCAACTGAAAGAGCTCCGCACCGATGCAGCCGAGTGCAAATTGATCAGCGATCTGGCAACCGACCAGGAAAAGCGAGAGCTGTTCGCAAAGCTTGCGGATCACTTGAGTGGTTTGGCGTCCGAGCTCGAGCGCGCTATATCTGTAAAAGTCTGTGGCACGAAGACGGAGCTGTAAAGACGGTCGCACGATGCCAAGAATCGGCTCTGGGTTCACGAGAGCGGCACTTATGCGAAATTCACGAGGCGGGTAAGCTGACGCACGATTTTGCGTCTGTGGCTGCCGAGATCGTCCATGGTTAGGATGTCGCCGGGACAAAGCGTCGGAAGGAGGACTCTCTCGACGTAGAGGCGGAAACTCTCGCCATCGTTCGGCCCTCGAGAAACCATGGCGCCTCAATCCGGTCATGGCGCAACGCGGCCAGGAAGGTTATGGTCGTCCAGCGGCCGTTGGGACTCTTGCTGTGAATCCTCTGGCCACGCGGCGCACCCCCGCAAGGCCCCATATCGGTCCTGGCCCAGATCTCGCGTTCGCCAGCCACAGTTTTTTCAAGCTGAGCTTCTCGGCGTGGAGAACTCCCATATTGAACGGTAATCAGCCTTAGGTCCGCGATCAGTGAGCTCGGCGACCAAGCCGCGCAGGGTGAAGTCCCCTTGATTCGCCCTAAAACCCGGACGCGGTGTTTGCCGGAAATGGCCTTCGACCTGTTGCCGCGCATCCCTGCCGGGCACCACGCTGCCGGTCTCGCAATGCCGTCGCGCCCATCCAACGGCCGTGCTGACCGCAACACCGAATGTTTAGCCGCCTCGTTGCAGGACAATCCACCGGAAACAACCCTGCAACGCCCCGTTTCCGAAGATCCTCAGAGTAAGGCTTGCCGATCCGTGCTGGCCTCCAGGCCCAGCCAGCATGGTAAATCCGAAGTCTCCTGATTTGGGAATCCAAATTCGATTCAAGCTAACCTTCAGACCCGCTTGCAATGGGGCATTGCACTTCGCTAACGCTTCGCCGTCATGCGATTGGATAGAGGACTATCACTTTCAAGCAGTTGTTCAGACTCGGCGCTCATGAGAAACCGCCCGGCGAAACCGAGGGTTTCGTCCCCTCGTCTCACGGAGCAGCCTCTTTAGGACGTTATTCCGGCGCGCTCACGAAAGCGAGCGAACCGGCAATCCAGAGGTCGCGGCGAGAGATTCCGCCTTCGTAATCCAAGTCGGCTGCTGCCGACTTGGACAAGCAAGACTCGCGAGTTCGCGTACACCTGCGTCAACGCGTCCTGGAATGACGAACAGAAATGCAGCCCCTACCCCGTCGTGTTTGTGGTCTCGCCGTCGGCCGCACCAATTTCCTGGTTGAGCCGCGCATGAAGCGTGGCCTCGTCGAGTTCGCCTTCCCACCAGGACACGAACACCGCGGCAATACCGTTTCCCATGATATTGGTAAGTGCACGCACCTCGCTCATGAATTTATCGATCGAGAACACGATTGCCATGCCCGGCACCAGCGCCGGATTAACCGCTGATAGCGTCGCCGCGAGCGTGATGAAGCCGGCCCCGGTGATACCGCTTGCGCCTTTCGACGTCAGCATCGCCACGATCAGGATCGTGAGCTGCTGGCCGAAGGTGAGATCGACCCCGAGCGCCTGCGCGATAAACAGCGTTCCCAAGGTCATGTAGATGTTGGTGCCATCGAGGTTGAAGGAGTAGCCGGTCGGCACCACGAGCCCGACCACGGGCTTGGAGCAGCCTAGCCGCTCGAGCTTCTTCATCAACTGCGGCAGCGCGCTTTCCGAGGACGAGGTGCCGAGCACGAGCAAGAGCTCGTCTTTGACATAGGCGATAAACTTGAAGATCGAAAAGCCAACGAAACGCGCGATCAGACCAAGCACGACTACCACGAATAGCGCGGCCGTGGCATAGAACAGCGCGATGAGCCCGATCAGATTCCCGAGCGCCGAGGGTCCGAACTTACCGATCGTGAAAGCCACGGCGCCGAACGCGCCAATCGGCGCTGCCTTCATGACAATGGCAATGACGCCGAACACGGCGTGCGCCGTGTCGTCGATCATGCCGCGCAACTTCTCGCCGCGCTCACCCAGCGCCATCAGCGAGAAGCCGAACAGGATGGCAAACAAGAGTACCTGCAGGATATCGCCGCGCGCCAGCGCGCCGACCACGCTGTCGGGAATGATATTGAGGATGAAATCGACGCTTTTCGAGGCTTCCGCCTGCTTCACGTAATTGGCGACGGCTGCGGCATCGGGCTTGGCCGCAAGGCCGTGGCCAATCTGGAAAAGATTGCCCATCACCAGGCCGAGCAACAAGGCAAAAGTGGAGACGATCTCGAAATAGACCAGCGCCTTGAGGCCGACCCGGCCGACCTTTTTCGCATCCTGGATGTGCGCGATGCCCGAGACCACGGTGCAGAAGATAATCGGCGCGATGACCATCTTGATCAGCTTGATGAATCCATCACCGAGCGCCTTGATCCAGTCGTTGGTTGCGAGCGACGGCCACAGCCAACCGGCGACGACGCCAATCAAGATCGCGATCAGCACCTGAACGTAGAGAATTTTGTACCAAGTTTGCGACGGCCGCGCGGGCGCCGCAGTTGCGATGGTGGTCATGACGCTCCTTCCCTATACGAACTCGAACACCGAGCCGCCGCGCGTTGAGCGGTGACGGCATCAGACGAGCTTTTATGCCAGCCGTGTCCCATTGAAGACGGCGATGTCGGAAATCCGACAGATCGCAGCGTGAATTCCGAGGGTAGGTCGGCAGTTACCTGTGTTTTCTTTTGTTAAGCAAGTCGCGCGCCAAGCGCCAAAGCCATGCGGCCGTTCAACCGACGAGACTGTGGACCGACTGTCTCCTGACGACACTTGGCTGAATCCCAGAACCACGTTCGTGCCGCCGAGGGCAAAGGCATTGCTCGGCGCGACGCGCACCTTGCGCTCGCGCGGCAGAGTGGGCGCGACCTCGAGATCGACCAGCCGCTTGCGGCAATGTCATGCTCGGGAAGGGTTTTGAGCTTGGCCCCTATCCTGAGCTCGGAGTTGCGATCGGGCCAATGGCGGAGCGGCCTTCGCGTATCTCCTTATAGATGGAGGCGCCGTCGGTCCCCAACCCGCCCATTCCGGTAATGACGACGCGCCTCCCCATTCAGGCCTTCTCAGCGACCACGCCGCGGACAGTCGCGTCGCCGACATTCTTGAGATTCGATCAGGCGTCATCCGTGTTCATCTCAATCTCGATCGCGTCGGACTGCTCCAGGTCGCAGATGATGTCCCTCAACTCCAGCGACTGGATGCCACACCAGGTCAGTTGCCTGGCGGTCGTTGTCTCGCCGCCGCCGACGGCGTTTTCCTTCATCGTGCGACAATTTCCTTCGCGAGTTGAACTGCCATGCTGCTGCTTCCATGACGCGCTTCGACGCGAACGCGGCGCCATCCCCCAGCCGAGCCACGTCGCGACGCGTCGCGCGACAGAAGCAGCGACGTGATTCGTCGGGCGTCAGGTGCTGTCAATGCAACGTTCCGTAACATTGGTAAAATTGATTTTTTGGATGGCACGCATCCACGCCATCGACATGTGGAGACAGGCCTTCAAAGGCCTTGATACAGCCTGCCCCCGGGCGTTATCCGGCCTCGGTCATATTGTTTCGCACAGCTACAAACGACAGCCTCGATACTCCTTCACCGGACGATACACGCTGAGCTCCTGCCGCGCCTGGACGAGTCGCTTGCCACAGAGTTTTTCTCGAACGGACGCTTCATAGCGGCGACGTGAAGGCAGAACTTATCGTATTCCGACACCCCCAGGCCAGGGGGCTACGTTGGGCCGGCCGATGAGCCGGAGATCGGAGTTCGAGCCGTTCAAAGATCCAAGGTCGGACATCACGGCGCGGCGGAGCCAAGGTTGGGGCGGAGTATCCCAAGAAGTTTTTCGTTCAAGAGGCTAGAGATGTTCGGTTGAACACGCCGAAGTCGGAAAGCTGACACGGCGCTGGGGCCATTCCGCCGCAATTCAACAGCCAGGCTGGCGCTTAAGCGTGTTTGGCTGCTGTGGCGCAAGGCGCGCATCATATTTCGCGAGCGGCACGCCGTTTGCTGGGATCAGGAGCAGAAGCCGTCGCGGCCAAACTGGTCGCAGGCCGCCCCGCTCCGAGAGACTTCCCAATGAGGCTTGCCCGATTGATCCTGATCAATGCAACTCTGATTCTGATCCTGCTCGAAAAAGCAGCAGCGGTGAACATCAGTCCCACCCTTGCCGCAAACGTCCGTCTGCCGAGCAACGAGATTGCATCACCGCTCACTCAGACGACGCGGCTCGAGGCCGGGTTGAGCTCACGCGCGCACGGACATTTTTGCAGCTGGATCATCCAACCCGCGCTTTGCATCCTTCTGTCGGCCGACCAGTTCCGCCCAAGTAAACAGAGCGAGAAGCGTCTCCCGGTATCGGGAAACAGCTTCACCTCTAAGAGCGGCAAGTTCGTGCTGTGGCGTTCGAATGTGAAGTTCGCCAATCGCGCGGATAGCCTTCAGATGATGTCTGTGGCAAAGTCATCGATCTGCAATCCGGCCGCCGCACCTTATGATGGCGCAACGGCGGTGCAGGTCATGAAAGCGCCAGGCGTCAGTGCGGCGATTCAGCCGAGGGCCGATACCGCCAGCATCACACACGCCGATCGATCCGAGACCGGTAATGCCGAGCTCGGATTTGTCGCGCCGTCCGAGCTCACAAACAGCAAAACCCGTTTGCCCTGGCTGGTGGCGCGGGAGTCTTATGGCCCGATGGGGCCAAATGCCGTGCTGTTGGAGAGCGGCGCCAATAATAAAGCGACACGCGCTTTCGTCGATTTTCTTAAAGGGCAAAAACTCCACGCGATTATCGCGCGGGGTGGCTACGTGCAAAGCTAGAGTTGACGCATGGATGGCTTTTCGCCAGAGATCTGGGAATCGCTCGAGCTCACGGTCGAGCTCGCGAGCCTGACGACCGTGATCCTGCTGGTCCTTGGCACGCCGCTCGCGTGGTGGATAGCGCGCTCGAAGAGCCTTTGGGCTGAGGCGGTCGCCACGATCATCGCGCTGCCGCTGGTGCT
>NZ_JBUYEN020000100.1:0-10065 GCF_055229415.2 Bradyrhizobium sp. Leo114
CCGATGTTGTCGGCCTCTATGTCGCCCCGCCGGCGAAGCCCATTGTGCTGTGCGTGGACGAGAAGCCCTCGATCCAGGCCTTGGAGCGAACGCAGGGTTATCTGAAGTTGCCCAATGGCCGCGCCTTTCAGAGGATCGTGAGCAGGGATTTCGCGGGATCGTGAGCAGCTTTTCAGTGGCTCAGTCCGCTTCGGCCGATAACTCAGCCGGCTTAGGAACTGCCTCGTCAGTGAACGAGGAAGGCCGATGCCCACCCAGAGATTGTCGATGCGCCGGATCAAAGAGGTTCTCCGCTTAAAACATGTTCAAGGCTTGCCGGAGCGAGCCATCGCGCGCACCCTGGGCATCAGCAACGGTGCCATGCACAGCTATCTGCGCCGCGCCGGAGCCGCCGGGCTGAACTGGCCACTGCCGGCCGGAATGACCGACGAGGACCTGGAACTGCTGCTTTTTCCTGCGCCGAAGCCGGCGTCGCAGAGCCTCCAGCGGCCTATTCCCGACTGGGGTTATGTCGACAAGGAGCTGCGCCGGCGCAACGTGACCCGTCGGCTGCTGTGGGACGAGTATCGCGCCACTCATCCCGATGGATTCGGCTACACATGGTTCTGCACGACCTACGAGGCCGGGAAGGGGCGTGCCCGGCCTTCGATGCGGCAGACCCATCTGGGCGGCGAGAAGGCTTTCGTGGATTTCGCCGGCGACACCATCGACGTCATCGACCCCTCAAACGGGGAAGTGCAGTCGATGAAGCTGTTCGTCGCGGCGATGGGCGCCTCCAACTATACCTACGCCGAGGCCTGCCCAAGCGAGGGGCTCGCCGACTGGATCCGCCTCCACATCAACCTTTTCGCCTTCCTCGGCGGCGCGCCGACATTCGTGGTCTGCGACAATCTCAAGGCCGCCGTCACCAATCCCGACCGCCACGATCCCGGCCTCAACCGAACCTATGCCGAGATGGCGAGCCATTACGGCACGGCCATTCTCGCAGCCCGGCCGTGGAGCGCGCCAATGGCACGCTGCAGGATCGACTGGTCAAGGAGATGCGGCTTGCAGGACTCTCGACGATGGAGGCCGGCAATGCGTTTCTGCCGCCGTTCATGGAGGATTACAATCGACGGTTTGCCAAGGCACCCTTCAACGACAAGGATGTGCATCGGCTGTTGGCCGAGCACGACGACGTTGATGACGCTTTTGCCTGGAAGGAAGAGCGCACTGTTTCGCACAGCCTGACCCTGCAATACGACAAGGTTGCTCTTCATTCTCGAGCCGACCGAGATCACCCGGCCGCTCGCTCGCCAACGGGTCATGGTGTTTGATTATCCGGACGGTCGCCTGGCGATCAAACATAACGGTCGCGAGTTGCCCTACCGCACCTTCGACAAGCTGCAGCAGGTCGACCAGGCCGCCATTGTCGAGAGCAAGCGGCTGGGGCCTGTGCTGGCTTACATTGCCGAGCAGCAGAAGCTGCTGGATACCAATCGCAGCAGAAAGCCCCGCGCCGGCGGGGCCAGGGCAAAAGCATGTTCAAGGCCGGTTGAGAGCCCTGGGCGGCCGCCCGATCAAGTCGTCCCTATCAAGGTATTGTCATACGGGCGCCCGCCACTTCGCAATCCCGGCCAGCTCCGCGCCGTGCGCCCTCCTCGCCGTACCAGCTGGTGACATTTCTAACGAGCACAAACTGCGACTTGTCTATCGGGTTCCAACAGCTTACTTCCGCCGGTGGTAGAAGAGAGCAATCTCCCTCTATTTCGGGTCCGGGATAGCTTGGGCTATTTCGTCGGCCGTGAAGAATCTCTCAAGCGGTTGAGCCGGAGGAGCGGACCGCCCTGCCTCGGCCAAGAAGCCAAATTCAGGTCCACTAGGCATCGTCGCGTGAACTTGGTCTCTGCCGCCGTTTCCCGAAACTTCCGCCTTGACCGGGTCTCCCGCAGGAGCCGGTGAATCTTTCGGAAGCTTGAGGAAACGCAGGACGCAGGGTAGCGATACGGCTGCAGTCGAGTGCGACCCTAAAGACATTCACATGTGCCCCTCCTATGGCTCGCGGAGGATGCGAGTCAGCAGCTGGAGCTCAGATAAACCGCGGCTCTCAATGGCGTGGGGCAGCCCGTTGCGGCAAGACTTGTTCTTGATTGCACGTTCCGAGTCATTGACGAATCTCTACAGTCCCGCGCGATTTTGTCTTATTGCGCTGTTTCAATCTTACGATTGACGCGGGCGGGGACGTCACGCCGCCATCACGTCGAACTCGACATGAACGCGGTCATAGGGAAATTCCACGCCCCCACTTTCCGTCCGCTCCAAAATCCCCGCGCCCAGCAGCAGCGTCACGTCGGAGTGGACCCCCTTGAAGTCGCGGTCGACCCGACGCGCGACTTCCCGGATTGTCAGCGGGCCGGCTCCGGTCATAACTCGCACGATCTCCATGCGTTTGGGCGCCAGCACCCGCCAAAGGTCGCTGACGCTCTCGAATGAAATTCGGTCGTCGCCAGCCTTACGCTGCCCGTGCGCAGTCGCCAGGATGCGGCGCGTCAGGTCGCTTTGTGTCTCGACGCCCAGGATAACCGTCCGCATGTTCTATCTCCGTTTATTCACGTCACGCCAAAAATCCGCCAGCAGCCGCTCCAGCCCACGAAACGCATAAGAGCTTTCCTTGCCATCCAGGTGGCGATGATCGCCCTTGCCGCGCTCATTGTCGTAACGCACGCGGCAGACGCCGTTCACCACATAGGCGAGCCGGTATTTGTAGCTATGCGGACTGCCCGAGACGGGCTCGGGAACTTCCCACACAACCAGCTCGGCAAATCCGGGGCTGACGACAAGCCGGGTTCGCGTGATTTTACGGGCTTTGGCCATTGATGGAAGTTGTTACGTCAAGATGAGCGTGATGTCAATGAATACATCAACACCAACAATTACGATGGATTTGTTTTACTCATAGGTCAGAAATATAGGCGACATCTGGATGCTTGAAGCAGGAACGCACCAAAGCTGGTCTGTTGCCGATGTCGGCGAGCTGGGCGCGGACTCGATCCGCCTTCTTGTGCGCGGGTCGCCATCATGCGGATTTCTTCCAGGGTTCGATGGTCAAGTTGTCGGCCGTCGCGTTTCATGCCGATAGCATACCAACGCCGCAACAATGTCGCCTATATTTCTGACCTGAGTAAGAGTGGAGGCGTCGCCCTTGGTGGTCATGTTGACCATCGAGCACTATCCTTGCTTCCGCATCGGGCGCTTCATCGCCTCATCGGGTCCGGCGGTGCCATTTCGTGGCGAGTGGGCACTCCCAAACAACGCATCGAGCTGTCTGCTGAGCCAGGCTTCCAGCACTTGGACCTCAGCGTCGGAAAACGCGAAGGGCGCCGTCGATCTCGAATTCAACGTAAGCGCTAAGCCGATACCCAGGGTTCGGGGTTAGATTAGATGTGCGAAGAAGCGTCCGGATTGAACGGAGGTTTGGGATGGGATTGGACGGCAAAAAGGACGTCCATTTGGACAGCTCGTCAGTTGGGGCGGTCAGCCGGCTTGAGGTGCTTGAAGGCCCCTCCGGGCGTGGTGTGCGTTCGGAGGCCGAGCGGGCTCGGATCGTCGCGGAAAGTCTGCTGCCCGGTGCTCAGGTGTCTGAGGTGGCGCGCAGGCACGGGGCGACGCGTTGGCAGATTTACGATTGGCGACGACGCTTTCGCCGGCGAGGCGTATTGCCGTCGTGCGAGGCTTCGCAGCCGCCGTTCGCGCCGCTGGTCGTGGAGGAGCCGTTAGAGGAGCGTCACGTTCCGGCTGTCAAACTCGAGATTGCGATTGGCGACGTCGTCGTGCGGGACGGACGTGGCCATTAACGGTGAGCAACTGGCTCGGTTGATCCGCGCGGTGCGAGCGTCACGATGATCGCGCCCGGTGCTGATCTGAAGATTTACATCGCGACGCGGCCGATTGACTTCCGCTGCGGCCATGATGGGCTGGCTGCGAAGGTACAGCAGATGCTCCGTCTCGACCCGTTTAGCGGCGCAGCCTTCGTGTTCCGATCGAAACGAGCACAGCTCGTTTCATTGTACCTCCCTTTGTCAGAGTCCGGGCAGGCGGATCATTCTATCGTATTGATAATCAATGTAGTTTTTCGGTCAACGTTCGATCACGTGCTGCACCGCTACGCGTACGGCTTCCGAACTCAGCGCCTCGACAGGAACCAACCATTGCGAGCCCTTGATTGCTTGTGTTGCCGGCAAGACGCCCTTCAGCACCAAGCTCTTTGCTGATCCGACGCAAATTCCAAAGTGTGCCGCAACCTTCGCAAGGCTGATCATTTTGCCGTCGGATGATGCGGGATCGTAGTCCGGCAAGCCCAGGCGTTCGCGCATTTCCCGCACGCGAACAGTCGTCCAGGTCTCGCCGTCGCCGGTCTTACAGCGCATCCGATTGAGCGACGCGGCGAGCTCTCGATCAGGCCAATGACCTGCGAGTGTGCGAAGTGCGTCAACGGCAGTGGGTGCCGTATCCCCGGATATCGGCCTGTCTTAACGCGAGCAACACGAACCTCCGTGTGCCGGCCACCGGTCCAATGGATGAGCAGAACCGCCTCATTGGTGTTCTCATCGAGATCGCAAACAATCTCTCGGACCACGATGTGAACCAGCCGCTGCTTGGTTCGTGTGTCCGTGGACGGTGCATTCCAAACCCGCGGCAGATCATGCGCAAGTTGCAGTAGCAGGGCGCGGTCGATCCTTGGACTTTCCGACGATGCAGCGCGCAGCTCCTTGATCCCCCGCTCAAGCTCGGCAACCCGCTCCAATGCGCCATTCCAGCGCGCCTCGAGTTCGCGGGCAACGTGGCGCTTCGCCGGATCCACAAGCTCATATCGGCGTGCAGCAAGAGATGCTTCGTAGCGTGCGACTTCAAGCTCCCGTTCGACGGCGGCGATGATCTCCGTTCTTGATCGCTCGATCTGGTCGGACGCCAATATCGCTGCTTCGACAGCCCGATCGGAGACAGCCTCAAGGATTTGCAGCGCGACCGCACGATCGACCCGCACTCCACCAATGCCGATACATAAGCCTGCTCCGACATGGGCATCATCGCCGCGGCATTGATAACGATGGGCATTCCCTTTGGCCTGGCCATAGACTACACGCATCATCCGCCCGCAACGTCCGCACCGCATCAAGCCGGTCAGCAGTGCGCGTCCCCCGCGCGCCGATTTACGCGAGCAATTCTTCTTCATGTGGGCGTTTTCCAGCAGCAGCTTCTGATTGTCTTCGTACTCCTGCCAACCGATATAACCGGGATGATTGTCCCGCAGCAGAACATTCCAATCCTCCCGCGGCTTTTTGAACCCGCTGACCTTGCGAGCGCGACCGTCCACGATCCGTGTCTTCTGGGCGATTCGGCCAAACGCATAGGCGCCAGCATAGAGCGGATTGTGCAAGATCTGCATCACCGTGTGATAAGGCCGGCGCCTTCCAGCCGAGCTTGCAGATTTGAACGTTCCTCAGGACCACAGGCATTTTGATGTCGGCGGCCCGCAGCCAAAGAAAGACCTGCCGGGCGCTGCCGAGCTCGCGGAACTTGGTGAAGACCAGTCGAGACACCATCGCGGTCGGCGATCAGACAGCCACGCAGACCACAGATATCCAGGAGCGGATACCAGTCGGTACAATTGCGCGCCAAGCGAGTCACGTCGATCGACAGGATGAGCCCCACTTCACTCAGGCCAACACGGCCAACGAGTTCTTTGAAGCCGTTACGATGCGCTGCAGACGCGCCGCTCAACCCGAGATCGGCGTCAATCACGTCGATGGCAGCCTCACGCCATCCGAGTTCGCGGGCGCGCTTGCGAAGCGCGTATGGAAGGCGCAGGCTCTCCTGATTGCTTACGACCTGGTGGGGCGTCGACTGCCGGATGTAGACTACGGCTTTGCGCGCCAAGTGGCTTGAAGTGACCAACTCGGACTTCATGAGGGATCTCCGCCAAAATCGCGGCGACGTCTTCGACGATCTGGCGTCGGAGCGCGGGCGTCAGCGTCGACCAAAGATCGGCTGGATCCATGCTCATGTGCGTCGGGACAATCCGCTATCGATAGAAGCTCGAGTAGAGCCTCCATGCTCAGCTTAATCTGATTTGCTCCTTGTCCATAATATTCGATTGCGGTTGCCTGAATCAGGAGACTGCTTCCCGTGCGAAACTCGACTTCATACGAAGCGGGAATGCCTCGGCCTCGCTGGCCGATCTTCCTGATCACTCGAAATGAGCGGCCGTACAAAGGATGGTGGGGGTCCCGAACTTCGACCACCTCCGGAAATGATTCGTCAGACTCACTATTGGGGACATTCCTCAATCCCCTCGCTCGACGGACTTGAGTGGACGCGTGTCTCACCCAAGCCTGTGAAGCAGCCGGCCGTTGTTGGCTGAGAGGTGAGGATTTCGCTGGAGCATGGAGCGGGCGCATGTATCGTTCGATCATGGCGATTCGCCCCGATGCTCTCCCGACCGATCCGGCGGCTCTGACCGAGATGGTGCTCGCGCTTGACGTCGAGAACGAGAAGCTGCGCGTGGCGATGCAGACGCTCAAGGAGATGATCTTCGGGAAGCGCTCGGAGCGGCTTGCCACGCTCGTGGCCGAGCAACTCGCGCTTGAGCTTGACGACCTTGAGACCGGTGCCACCCCGCCTGCGACTGCCAACGACGATGCGCCTGCGGCGAAGCCGTCTGATAAGCTACGCCAGAAGGCGCGCCGCAACATCGGCGCGCTGCCCAAGCACCTGCTGCGCTGTGAGCAGGTGCTGGAGCCGGAGGCGACCGCC
The DNA here is from genome assembly GCF_055229415.2 of Bradyrhizobium sp. Leo114. NCBI lineage: Bacteria > Pseudomonadati > Pseudomonadota > Alphaproteobacteria > Hyphomicrobiales > Nitrobacteraceae > Bradyrhizobium > Bradyrhizobium sp. Leo114. The sequence goes on from NZ_JBUYEN020000100.1 coordinate 6,793, forward strand.
TGCCCGTGCTGCCAGGGCCAGCTCCACAAGATCGGCGAGGACGTCAGCGAGGTGCTGGACGTGATCCCGGCGATCCTGCGTGTGCTGCGGACGATCCGTCCCAAATACACCTGCCGCGGCTGCGCCGATGGCGTGGTCCAGGTGAAGGCGTTGCCACGCCTGATCGAGAGCGGCATGGCCTCGACCGCGCTCGTGACTCACGTGGTGGTCTCGAAGTTCGCCTGGTATTTGCCGCTGTACCGGCAGGTGCAGATTTTGGCCGGCCAGGGCGTCCATCTTGACCGGTCGACGCTTGCCGGCTGGGTGAAGCGTGCGGCCTGGTGGCTCAAGAGCCTCTATGAGCTCCAGCTGCGCACAATCCAGGCCGCGCCGCGCGTGTTCTGCGACGAGACCCCGATGCCGGTGCTCGATCCCGGACGACATCGCACTCGCATCTGCCAGTTCTGGGCGCATGCCATGGATGACCGGCCATGGGGTGGCCCTTCGCCGCCGGCGGTCGCCTACGTGTTCGCCGACGGCCGCGGCACCGAGGAGATCGCCGGACAATTGACGGGTTTTTCCGGCATTCTGCAGGTGGACGGTTATGCCGCCTACAAGGCGCTCGCCTGCGACCATGGCGGCGCGATCCAGCTCGCCTTTTGTCTCGCCCATGCCAGACGCAAATTCGTCGAGGTGTTCAAAACGACGCAGTCGCCGTTTGCGCGCGAGGTGATCGAACGCCTGCGGGCGGTCTATGCGATCGAAGCGGAGATCCGCGGCAACAGTGCGGAGCAGCGGCTGGCCACCCGCCGCACCAGGAGCGCAGCGTTGATGGCGGCGCTCAAGGCGCGACTGACCGAGATCGTGGGCCAGCTCTTCTCCCAGTCGAAGCTGGCAGAGGCGATCAACTATGCGCTCAATCACTGGGATGGCCTGACGCTGTTTCTCCGCGACGGCCGCGTCGAGGTCGATTCCAACACGGTCGAGCGTTCCATGCGCCCGATTGCCATGGGAAGACGCAACTCGTTGTTCAGCGGCAGCGAGGGCGGCGCCGAGAGCTGGGCGATCCTGGCGTCGCTCGTGAACACGGCAAAGCTCCATGAACTCGATCCGCAGGCCTACCTGGCCGACGTGCTGGAGCGCATCGTGTCCGGGCGAACCAAGAGCCATCAGCTGCACGAGCTGCTCGCCTGGAACTGGAAGGCGGCGCGCCAGCGCACCGCACAGGCCGCGGCATGAGCCCGCGTCGTCATAAAGCAGCGTCGTCGATGGCGGCAGCCGCGATGCCACTTGAGGAGCTCGAGCGATGGCTCCAGGCTCGCGTTGATCGGCATTCTGTCGCCACCAGCATTCCCACGCTCGATGGCTACGTCGCCGCGATCGTGACCGGACCGGTGTCGATGAGCCCACTCGACTGGATCTGCCCGCTGCTCGCCATCGATGCCGATGCTTTCAACCACGGCGGCACCCCGGAGTTCGCGGCGATTTCCGCCGTCGCGCTGCATCATAACGAGATCAGCCAGACCCTTTCGACCACGCCTCGCCAGTTCGCGCCGATGCACCGGCGTGAAGTCAATGGCGATATCGATCCGCGTCCCTGGTGCCGGGGCTTCTATGTCGCGATGCGGCTCAGGCTGTCGGCGTGGGCGCCGTTGCTGGACGCCAGCAACGTCAATCACGGCCTGCTGCTACCCGTCCTGCTGCACTGTCGCGACGATCAGGGCCGTCCGCTGCTCGGACCGCCGCGAAGCGGCCGCGAGACCGAGGACTTTCTCCGCAAGGCCCACCTCGATATTCCAGCGGCCGTCGAGGCGCTGCGCCAATACTGGATGCCGATCCGCTACGCACGCGCCCGCTGATCACTGCGGAACGTGGGAGCTCATACCGGTTACGCTCAAGTCGGCGCGGACCTGACAGGCTTACGACACGCCAGCCCGTCTGAGCGAGCTTCGCTGTGGCATTTTTCAAGGTTGGGCATGCACGAGTACGCGCATTCCGGCTGGCGTCCTTTTTACCATTCGCGTTCCGGAAAGAGCGCTTCAGGTTCGAACGGACGCGTTGTTCGGTACCGACCAGGCTTATCTGGAGAGCATGAGACCGCAGCATTCTTCGCCGCTCATGCGTTCGACTACTAGCGCATGTACCGGATCGGAGTCGGCTGTTTTGCGGAAGCGTATTGGGAGGACGGGGGCCCAACGCGAGAGAGCTGCGTTCTGACGGTACGCTTTTGCCTGACCAAAGTGCATTCCATTCTCGGGCATGCACGGCTCGTCCAGGAGTTCCGGGAGCCGGCAGGGATCATCATCCACCAGGACTGGAGAGAATTGACCGACAACGGCATCGTCGCCGCAAACGTGTTGCCAGATCGTTGTCTAAGCGATGTCGCGCGATCCCGGATGCGCGGGGGATACCGAGTAAATGAATGACCGCTTAGCCACGAACATACCATTGGTAAATGGCGCCGTCGATGTTTGAAGGATCGCTGTGATGGTCTTCTTGACGAGATCCGCCCTGGCCGCCCTCGGCCATCAAGGACGCCCAGGTTGCTGCGTTATCGAGCGGACATTGCGTTCGATGCTGGCCGATGCGTTGCACTGTTCGATCCGCTCAATGGCCGCGGAGACCGGCTTCTCTCGCTTTACTATCCACCGAATGTGGATGGCGTTCTGCCTTCACCACACCGGAGCCAGCCATTTGAGCTGCCGGGCGATCCGGTGTTCGTCGACAATGTGGGCGATATTGATATGTCCCCGCTGAGCCGAGCCCTGTCCTCAGCATCGATGAGTAAAGCCAGATCAAAACAGTTGATCGCGAGCAGCCAATCTTGCCGATGATGCCTGGGGTGCCCGGAACGTCGCACGCAGAGCTATCTGCGGCATGGTAAGACCGCGCCGCTTGCAGCACATGATGTTGCGTCAGGGGTCGTTATGCAAATGCTACAAGCGCCATCCCCAGTCGAGTTCCTGAGTTCCTCAAAAAGATCGACAGTCAAGTCTCTCAAGGGCTCGATGTTCACATCGTCATGCACAACTACGCCACCGCAAGACACCCAAGATCAAAGCGTGGCTCGCTCGACACCCCGCATGATTATGTCCGCTTACAACTTCCACGTCGTGGATCATTCAGGTCGAGCGCGGGTGTCATTCGGCGTGCAAAACTGGCTCTGGCGTATTGCCTCATCTGAGGATGTTACTTTCGCTTGACGGACGTAGCGCCGACTGTCGGCCGGTCTGAGGTTGCGTCATTGCTCGCAGGATCGGAGGGACTGGGGACGTCGCGGAGTGCCCATCACAC
>NZ_JBUYEN020000101.1:0-9644 GCF_055229415.2 Bradyrhizobium sp. Leo114
ATGGACCGCCTACTATGGAAAGCCTGGTCCAAAGGTGATGCGCCTGGGCCTCGAAGCCTTCCGTCGCATCAAATACGGCACCACTTTGAGGCTCAAAAATGTGTGAATCGGATAGCCGGTCACCGGGCTTTTTTGCCACCGTCATCTCTCGCGCGAACGTGTTCACGCGAAAAACTTAGCGCCAGCGTCGGGGCGCCAGGACCACACGACTTCGCCGTCCGCGTTACCTGCGCTCGTCAGTCGCACGCATCGCGTCCACCGCATCCCACCGCAACGTTCGTGACGATCGCGACCCGCCCCTCATTCGCCGTGAGACGCGCGGAGTTAAATCACTGATTTGCCCGACGGCGAAAGCGGAATGTTTTTCGCGCGAGGGCTGGACCGGGCAAATCACATTGATTGGCTTAAGGAAAATCGCGCGAACGATACGACGCCGTCATGCCCGGGCAAAAGCGCGAAGCGCGTCTTCGCGCAGATGTCCCGGGCATCCACGTCCTTTGCCTCGGTGCGCGGGAGAGAACGTGGATGGCCGGGTCAAGCCCGGCCATGACGAAGGAGAGGATTGCGCAATGCGTCCCTCAGTCATTCCGGGGCGATGCGATAGCATCGAGCTATGATGTGCAATTGCACATCAGAGAATCCATTTTTCCGCTTCCGTAAGTGGGCAAATGGATTCCGGGTTCGCGACTTCGTCGCGCCCCGGAATGACAGCGGTAGGTGTTTGGAGGCCGAGCGCCGTTTTATTCAAGTCTCACGAGCGCCCGGGTGAACCGCTCACTGCCATCTTGCGATCGGCCCAAAGCTTGAGATCGCCCACCGTCAACATCTTCAGGAACGGATTGGCGGTGACCAGCTTTTCGCGGGTGGTGCGGCCTGTCACGTCGGCGGCGGCCATAAGCGAAGCCGCGTCGGCGTTTTCTGCTGCGGTCAGCAACGCCACCGCACCTGCCGGTCCGGCGAAATGCACGAGGTAGAGAGAACCCGGCGTGATCGGCAGGCCCCGCTTGCTCAGCATTGCGGCATTTCGCTCGATCGTGCGTGCGGTGATTTCCCGGGCAAGCCCAGTATCCCGACGCAGCTCCAGCACTTCCTTGTCGCTGCGTCCCTGGACCAGATCGCGTCGGTGTCTTCGAACGGCTTCAAGCCATGTGTCGTCGAGAAACTGAGCGGCTCCGGTCGCGCTCGAGCGTTTGTTCTTCGCATTCGCATCGCCGTTTGATTCAGCCGTGATGATGCGCTCGACCAGCGCCCTGATCGCGGCCTGGTCGATCGGTTCGTCCTTCAACGGAACGTCGCGAAACAACAACAGGCTTGCCGTGACGGCGAATGCGATCGCGACCGCCAGCAGGATGGCAATGGCTTCCACTGACCACCACTGCCGCGCCGGCACGATGTTCCGACGTTCATCCGGATCAGGCGGCCTGATTTCATCAGCACGGCCTGCCGGCTTCGACATGGGCATGGACGTGGGCATGGATCTGGGCATGGGGTGGCGCGGCCCGGTATCAGCCACCCCTTCGAAGGCAAAGGATTGTTGCGCTAGGTTTGACATCCCAGTGGCAGGCTCAATGCTTTGAACAGGCCGTCGAAGGCGCCGGGCTGACAGGACTTGGCCTCGACAGTTGGTTTCGAACGCGTGGTCTTTGCCGTCTCTTTGGCAATCTCGTGCTTGGGCAGTTGCTTGGGTCGAGGTTTCGGCAGCACGACAACGGGTTTTGCGGCTGGGACCGCGCGCGCAGGCGGCTCAAGGATCGGCGCGGGTTCCGGCGCAGCCGCGGCGGATTGAACCGGCGGCGCGATTGGTTCGGGCGAGAAGATCTGCTGAGCCGATGCCTGCTGTTGCGCGTGCGGGATTTCGAGCCGATCTGCTGCGGTCAGCGTATCGCCAGGGGCGGCGAAGCTCAGGGTTGCCTGAGCAAGCTCCGTCGCGACAGACTTTGTCGCGCGCGGCGGAGTCTGGATCTCCATCACCGCAAGCGTACCGAGGCCAACAAGGATGAGAGCCGCCCTCATCTGATCTCGCGCTTTCCGAACGAAAGTCCTCGATCACGCCGGGTAGGAATGGGTCCCGAGAATGCAAATGCAATTGCTAGGGTCCAATGAGGCGGCTTGGCGGCGGACGTGAACCCAGCCGGGACCTTGATCGGAAAAGATCTGGAGTAGGGTTAACGCGGGTCTGGGAGGTAGCCTGTTGGAACAATGGCCTGCCACAAAGAATAAAGATCCCTTAACTTGCGGTGAGGGTCGTCACGCAAGGATCGCAGCCATACCTCTCACTCCGGCAGGCCCGCTTTGCGCAAACCCTCGGCAATGCGCTGAAACTCGGCAAGGAAGGTGACATTGTCGGACCACCCGTTCCCATCCTGCAACCAAAGGGCAACAGTGTAATTCGGCCTGAGCCGACGGAGTTCGGTGACGGCAGCTCGAGCTTCGCGCTCGTGTCCAGTCAGCGCACTGGCGGCAGCGAGGTCTGCGTAGGCAATCCAGAGGGCGCTCACCGCGATGGAGCGGCGGCACCAATCAATCGCCTCTTCATATTGCCCGAGATGGCTGTGCGCATGACAGATGTAGAAGTACCACGTGCTCAGCAGCGGATCACGGGGGCTGAGCTGAATTGCCATTTGAAGCGGAGCAAAGGCCTCCGCGGAACGCCCGACGCGGATCTTGGCGGCACCGAGCGCACCATGGGCCGGGGCGAGGCTGGGATTGATTGCGATTGCCTCTTCATACTCACTGACGGCGGACTCGACGTTCCGACCTCTGGCCCGCAGGATTTCTCCCTTTACAAAATGTGCCATTGCGTCACTGGGAAACTTTGACAGGACCTGCCCCACAGCGTTCTCGGCACGTTGCAGTTGGTCCGCCGGCGCATTGCTCCAGCGATAGTTGACCTCCATGGCCAGAGCATCTGCCAGGCCCACCAGCGCCTTGGGGAAGCCGAAATCGATCTGAAGCGCGCGCTCAAAAAGGGTGCGAGACTGCGCCAACTGCTCGCGCGAATAGGGTTGATTCAGCACAGCCCACCCGCGCATCGTGAGATCGACTGCGTCCGGCCTGTTCGGTCGCGCAAGCTCCGCGTCGCGGCTTTCCTGGTTAATCAGTTCAAGATCAAACCGCCGGGCCAGCCGTCCGGTGATGATGTCCTGAAGTTGCATCGACTTTGACCAGTCGCCGTCGACGCGCTCCGACCAGACCTCGGCGCCGGTCCGGGCATCGATCAGCCGGGCATGGATTCGAACCATCGTCTCGGTCCTGCGCAGGCTGCCGTCGAGAACGTAACGAACGCCAAGTTCGCGGCCAGCGCGCTTTGGGTCGACGTTCTTGTAGGCGCGGGCTGTGTTGGGTGCGATCACGAAGCTGTCCTGGATCCGTGAGAGATCGGCGCTCAGATCGTCAGTGAGGGCTTCCGCAAAGTAATCCTGCTCGGGCTCGTTGCTTAAATTTGTGAATGGCAGCACGACAATGGACAAGCGATGCTCCTGCGGCTGCGGCTCGCCTCCCCGAAGATACCAATAAGCCGCACCGCCGCTGGTCATGAGAAGGACCAGTGCTGTCATCAGAGCCGTTCGAACGTGCCGTGCACCAAGCATCCGCCGCAGGCGTAACGGAAAGACAGCAATCGGAGACGAAACCATCGGCGGCGTGTCGGAGAGCGGCGACGAACACGGTGAGCTCGTCGCTGGATCGCTCGGCCGTATTCGATAGACGCGCACGGGCCGAGCGATATTCTTGAGCTGCTGCTCGCCGGTGTCCTCCAATGGAATGTCGAACTTGCCCCGCGCATCCTCCTGCACGCGGGCGGACACACAGATGCCTCCAGGCTCGGCGAGCGTTTGCAAGCGTGCAGCCACGTTGACCCCATCACCGAAGATGTCGCCTCTCTCGATGACGATATCTCCCTGATGAATACCGATCCGGAACTCGATGCGCTTGTCTTGGGGTAGCCCGGCATTTCGCTCAGCCATGCACCGTTGGACCTCAACAGCGCAGCGGAGTGCGTCGATTACGCTTGCGAACTCGGCCAGCAGGCCGTCCCCGGTGGTCTTCACGACCCGGCCACGATGCTTAGCAATCTTGGGGGCCACAAGTTCACGGTGGAGAAGCTTGAAGTGGGCAAGGGTGCCCTCCTCGTCGGCGCCGACCAGACGGCTATAACCCGCGACGTCTGTAGCCAGGACCGCCGCGAGTCTTCGTCGGACTCGCTCCCGCTCCACGCCTAATCCTCCTCAGGAGGTACCTGGTGGAGATTACCACAAGTTCCTGGCCGCGGGATATCGGCTTATGCGCCGCGCATTTTCGGTTCTGAATTCTGTCATTCCGGGGCGATGCCACCGGGTCCGCGCGAAGCGCGGCCCGATGACAGGCTCTGCATCGAGCCCGGAATCCATTCCTCCGCCTGCGCTTGAGGCCCGATGGATTCTCTGATGTGCAATTGCACATCACAGCTCGCGCTGACGCGCGCCCCGGAATGGCGGCGGTGGGCGTGGCGGAAGGGATGGCGGATTACGCCTTGCGCATTCGCTCTTCGAGCGAAGACGCAAAGCTAATCCGCCCTACGATTCTCTTAGCCCGCAACCGCCGCCGGGATGTCGCGCTGGCGCTTCATGACGATCTTGTTGAGGGCGCCGAGATAGGCCTTCGCCGAGGCGACCAGCGTGTCCGGGTCGGCGGCGCGGGCGGTCATGGAGCGGCCGTCATGGGCAAGGCGCACCGAGACTTCGGCCTGCGCGTCGGTGCCTTCAGTCACCGCGTGCACCTGGTAGAGCTCCAGCCTGGCGTCGTGCGGCACCAGGCGCTTGATGCAGTTGAAGACCGCATCGACCGGGCCGTTGCCCTCGGCTTCCTCGATCCGGGTCTGGCCGTCGACATCGAGCTTCATGGTCGCGCGCTGCGGGCCATGGGTGCCGGCGATGACGGTCAGCGAGGTCAGCTTGATGCGGTCGTGCGCGGCCGCGATCTCCTCGTCGAGCAGCGCCTCGATGTCCTCGTCGTAGATGTCCTTCTTGCGGTCGGCGAGCGCCTTCATCCGCGCGAACGCATCCTCGAGCTGGTTCGGACCCAACTTATAGCCCATCTCCTCCAGCTTGTGGACGAAGGCATGGCGGCCGGAGTGCTTGCCGAGCACCAGCGACGACTGCTTCAACCCGACCATCTCGGGCCGCATGATCTCGTAGGTGGATGCATCCTTCAGCACGCCGTCCTGATGGATGCCGCTCTCATGCGCGAATGCGTTACGGCCGACGATGGCCTTGTTGTACTGGACCGGGAACGAGGTCGCCGCCGAGACGAGCTTGGAAGCGCGCGTCAGTTGCGTGGTGTCGATCTTGTTCCAGTACGGAAACTTGTCGTTGCGCACGTTGATCGCCATCACGATCTCTTCGAGCGCGGCGTTGCCGGCGCGCTCGCCGATGCCATTGACGGTGCATTCGACCTGGCGCGCACCGCCGACGATGCCGGCCAGCGAGTTGGCCACGGCCATGCCCAGATCGTTATGGCAGTGGACCGAGAAGATCGCCTTGTCGGAGTTCGGCACCCGCTCGATCAGCGTGCGCATGAAGTGGGTGTATTCGTCGGGCGTCGTATAACCGACGGTGTCGGGGATGTTCACCGTGGTGGCGCCGGCCTTGATGACGGCTTCCACGATGCGGCAGAGGAAATCCATCTCGCTGCGGGTGCCGTCCTCGGCTGACCATTCGACGTCGTCGATGTGGTTACGGGCGCGGCTGACATTGGCGATCGAGGTCTCGATCACCTGCTCCGGCGTCATGTTCAGCTTCACCCGCATGTGCAGCGGCGAGGTCGCGATGACAGTGTGGACGCGGCCGCGCTTGGCAAATTTCACCGCTTCCGCGCAGCGGTCGATGTCCTTCGGATGGGCGCGGGACAGGCCGGCGATGACGGCATTCTTGGAGCGGCGGGCGATCTCGCTGACCGCCTGGAAGTCGCCCTCCGAGGTGATGGGGAAGCCGGCCTCGATGACGTCGACGCCCATATCGTCGAGCAGTTCGGCGACCTCGAGCTTTTCCTCGAAGGTCATGGTGGCGCCGGGGCACTGCTCGCCGTCACGCAGCGTGGTGTCGAAAATGATTACGCGGTCCTTCTCGGACTTGTTGGCGATGGTCATCTGCAAAGTTCCTTTGGGTCGATCGCGCTATCTTATCACTGAGCGCTAAAGGGTTTCTGTCGTTCTCACGCAACCCCTGAGTGCCCAGGCGCAACCGCCCAGACGGCCCTCAGGGGCCGATAAGAAGCAGAAGCCCGCCAAGAAGGAGGGTCGGCAGCGACGCAGCCGGAATCGCGGGGGCGGCTTGGGCCGTTCCCGTCAGAATTCCATCGATTTCGCTGCGAATCAGCATTGCCGGTACCCTTTGGAGGCCCAATCCTCGGTCAAAACCATTGATGGTTGGTTGCCGAGGCCACCTCCGCGGGCCGTTTCTAGACGAAGAGAGCGGCCGGCCGCAACGGTAAAAAGATGGTCAGTGGGGCTGACCTAAATGCCGGCCCCCCGCCGCCACGCGGCTTCGTAGCCGTCAAGCCATCGTACTCCGTCATGCCCGGCCTTGTGCCGGGCATCCACGTTCTTTGCTGCCACGGCAAGGACGTGGATGGCCGGGACAAGCCCGGCCATGACGGCTGAGACCTACTTCGCCCTGTTTCCTGCCTTCGCCTTCTTCCCCGCCCCGCCCTTACCTTCCGCTAGCAGGGCCTCGCGGACGCGTTTGAATTCGCTGCGCTCGGACTCGTCGACCTTCGGAAAATGCAGATCGAGCTTCTCGAGTGCGCTGACGATGGTGGAGCCGATCACCACGCGGGCGAACCATTTGTGGTCGGCCGGCACGACATGCCAGGGCGCGGCGCGGGTTGCGGTGTGGCGGATCATGTCCTGGTAGGCGGCCATGTAGCGCGGCCACAGCGCGCGCTCATTGATGTCGGCCATCGAGAACTTCCAGTTCTTCGACGGCTCCTCCAGCCGCTCCAGGAAGCGCGCGCGCTGCTCCTGCCGGGAGACGTTGAGGAAGAACTTCAGGACCACGATGCCGTTGCGCGAGAGGTAGCGCTCGATCGCCGAGATGTCCTCGAAGCGTTCGCGCCAGATGTTCTTGGTCACCAGCCGCGGCGGAATCTTCTGCTTGGCGAGGATTTCGGAATGCACACGCACCACCAGGCATTCCTCATAATAGGAGCGGTTGAAGATGCCCATGCGGCCGCGCTCGGGCAACGCGATCATCGAACGCCACATGAAATCGTGGTCGAGCTCCTTGGACGACGGCTCCTTGAACGAGGTGACCTCGCAGCCCTGCGGATTGACGCCCTCGAACACACTCTTGATCGCGGAATCCTTGCCCGCGGCATCCATACCCTGGAAGATCAGAAGCAGCGACCAGCGGTCCTGGGCGTAGAGCTTCTCCTGGAAATCGTTCAGCCGCCTGCGATTGGCCTCGATGATCTCTTCACCCGCTGCCTTGTCGATGCCGCCCTTCTCATTGGTCTTGAGCGATTTGAGGTGAAACTGCTCCGACCCGTCGATGCGGAACGGTGACACAAAAGGTTTCAGCTCGTCAGCCAGCAGCTTCGATTTCTTGCCCATGGGCCCTTTCTTACCTGCTCAGATGCATCTCGATGAAAGCGGTGACGAAGCGCGGCATCGCGGCAGTGAGGTCGCTAAAATCCCGCACCAGATGGATCGCCGCCAATTCGGGGTCTTCCTGCAAGGCGAGATTGTTTTCGATCCGCGCGCGCAAGGCATCGCCGGACATGTCGACATACAGGATCCGCATCATGGCGATGGCGACGCCGGTGAAGACGCAATCCCAATGCGCATCGGGACGATAGTCGGCAGCGGTGAGCCCCGTCTCCTCCTCCACCTCGCGTGCGACGCTGCTGGCAATATCGAGCGTCTCGCCCCTGATGTCATCGAGATCAGGCGTGCCCGACGGGAAGTAGACCCGTCCGGGGTTGGAGGTGTGATGACCCATTTCGCCAAGCACGAACGCGCCGTCGCTTGCCAGCAGCGCGCCCATGCCAAAGCCGTTGAACACGCCCCTATCGGGAAAGCCCCAGTCGCGCCAGGCGAGGAAGCTCGCAAAATCGGTCTCGAAATAGCTCGCGCTCAGGCGCTCGCCTTCGAACGTGGCACTGCGGCCCAGCAGAACACGGCCGTTCCAGAGGTTTGGCCGCTCGCGCTGCGCCTCGGCGAAATGCGCATCGATCTCGGCGCGGCGTTCTTGTGCGAACGGCCACGCCCATGGCTGCACCTTGAGATCGAGCGCGGTAACGCGATGAATGGAAGGTGGCGTCATTGACGAGGGCTTACTTCGCACCCTGCCCTGTAGTCTTCGCCTGCTCGACCAGTCTGTTGGTGTAGGTCTTGCTGACGTCGATATTGGCCTTGGCGACTTCCGGCGAACCCTCGCTGAACACCGCCAGCACCGCGTCGGCGCCCTTCGGATCCATCTTGCCGGTCTCCGAATACATCGGAATCGTGTTCTTCAGCGCGGCGAGATAGAGCGCTTTGTTCTTGCCGACGATCTCGTCGGGCATCTTGGCCATGATGTCTTCCGCCGAATGCGAATGGATCCAGGCGAGCGTGGCAAGGATCGCGTTGGTGAGCGCCTGCGCTTCCTTCTCATGCGACTTGACCCAGGCCGCGGTCGAATAGAGCGCGCCGCCCGGATATTCGCCGCCGAACACCGCGAGCGTATCATGCTGGGTGCGGGTGTCGCTCAGGATCTTCAGGTCGGCATGGCTGCCCTGCAGCACGGTGACGGAGGGATCGAGCATCACGGCGGCATCGATCTGGCCCTGCTCCATCGCCGCGACCGCCGTCGCGCCCAGGCCGACGCCGATCACGGAGGCGCTGGTGGGATCAAGCCCGTTCTTCTTGAGCAGATATTTCAGGAAGAAATCAGTCGAGGAGCCGGGCGCGCTGACGCCGATCTTCTTGCCGGCGAGATCCTTGATCGAATTGATCTCTGACGTGTGCTTGGGCGACACCACCAGCACCAGGCCGGGATAGCGGTCATAGACCACGAAAGCCTGCAATTCCTGCCGCTTGGCGGCGAGGTTGACGCAGTGATCGAAATAGCCGGAGACGACATCGGCGCTGCCGCCGAGCACGGCTTTCAGCGCATCCGAACCGCCCTTGAGATCGACCAGTTCGACCGCAAGCCCCGCCTTCTCATATTCGCCGAGCTGCTTGGCCAGCACCGTCGGCAGATAGCACAGGCAGGCGCCGCCGCCGACCGCGATCGTGACCTTGCTTTGCGCTGCGGCAAGACCTGACGTCAGCACCAGCGCGAGCAGCACGCCGGCCAGGTGGCCGAACAGTTTCCTCATGATCGTCTCCGTTCCGTTGGGAGCAAGATAAAGCAGCACGCGGGCGTTGAGAAGGCTCCGCCGTCATTGCGAAACGCGGTCCCGTAGGGTGGGCAAAGCGCAGCGTGCCCACCATCTACGGTCGGTGCAAGAAAGGGTGGGCACGCTCCGCTTTGCCCACCCTAAGGTTCGTACCCCCGCGCGGACCCCCATGCCACAGCCCACACCCCCAACGCCCAAAACAGAGCGGTTTAATCGATCCCGGGGAATAGGGCCGATGCCCCGCCCGGGGCCGCCGCCCTGGGGGGGCGCCGCACCCCCCGCCCCCC
>NZ_JBUYEN020000102.1:0-9395 GCF_055229415.2 Bradyrhizobium sp. Leo114
ACTGACGAGCTGTCCAAATGGACGTCCTTTTTGCCGTCCAATCCCATCCCAAACCTCCGTTCAATCCGGACGCTTCTTCGCACATCTAATCTAACCCCGAACCCTGGGTATCGGCTTAGCGCTTACAAGTATCATTGGCATTTGCCGCTCTATCGTCAGGCGCAGATGCTGGCGACCCACGGTATCGCCATCGACCGTTCCACGCTCGCCTTCTGGGTCGGCTACGCCGCCCAGGAATTGAAGCCCTTGTGGCATCGTCTGCGCGAGCTTCTCCTCGCCTCTTCGAAGCTCTGTGTCGATGAGACTCCGGCGCCGGTGCGCGGCAGGACCAAAACCGGCTACTTCTGGGCGCTATCGCGCGATGACAGGCCCTGGGCCGGACCTGACCCACCTGGCGTGGTCTATGCCTATGCACCGGGCCGTGGGGCCGTTCATGGCTTGCGCTTGCTCGAGGGCTATCGCGGCATCATCCACTGCGACGGCTATCAGGCTTACAAGACCATGACCCGAGAGACGCGTGCGGACGCCCTGTCCGGGACGCTCGCCTTCTGCTGGTCGCATCTGAGGCGCCAGTTTGTGAAGATCGAGCGCGAGGCTGCTCCGGCGCCAGCTCCGGTTGCCCGCGAGGCTCTTAAGCGCATCGCCCAGCTTTACGCGGTCGAGAAAGCGCTCCGCGGCCGATCGGATGCCGAGCGCCGTGCTGGCAGGCAGGCGCATGCCAGACCTCTGGCTATAGCCTTGAAGCAGTGGTTTGAGGCCAAGCTTGATCACCTTGCACAGAAGAGCGACACGGCGAAGGCCTTGCGTTACGCGCTGCGTCATTGGGACGGCCTGACGCTCTACCTTGATGACGGGCGCATCGAGATGGACACAAGTGCTGTTGAGCGTGCGATGCGGCCGATCAAGCTCAATGCGAAGAACTCCCTTTTTGCCGGTTGCGACGAGGGCGCCGAGAGTTGGGCAGTACTAGCTTCGTTAATCGAGACCTGTAAGCTCAATAGCGTCAGCGCCGAGCACTGGCTCTCCGACGTCCTCGCGAAGCTCGTTAATGGCTGGCCTGCGGCGCGACTGGACGAACTGCTTCCATGGGCGTCGACCTACACGATGCATGCACACGATCCGAGGTTGGCGGCATGAGCCTCAACACGACCGCCGTCCGGATCAAGGTGACCCTCAAGGACGTGAAACCGGAGGTGATGCGATGCCTTGTCGTGTCGCTCACGCTGCGCCTTGATCGGCTGCATCTGACGCTTCAGGCGGCGTTTGGCTGGACGAATAGCCATCTCTTCGAGTTCCACGCTGGCGAAGAACGTTGGGGCATCCCCGATCCCGACGGTGATTTTGGCCCCCAGCCGATCGATGCCAGCAAGGCGCGGCTCTGCGATATCGTTCGCGAAACCGGCGCCAAGACGATCCATTATCTCTATGACTTTGGCGACAGCTGGGATCATGTGATCAAGCTCGAAAAGTGGTTCGACAACACGTCGACGGACGGTCTTCCATTCTTGCTCGATGCCGCCGGTCGTTGTCCTCCGGAAGACGTAGGCTGTGCGCCAGGCTATGCCGCAGTGCAGACCACCATCGTTCGCTTGCCGCGCGAAGCGAGCTTTCGGTAGCGAGCAGTCAGGCGGACCTGCGCCTTCCATGTGAACCGCCTGCCACTGAATTGTCACTCGGCAACCGCTAGGGTCTCGGCTTTTGAATCGACATCAGGTGTCGCAATCAGCTCGCGTCCTGCAAGAGGACTTATTTGAAGCACTTTTCGTACCTGCGCAATCAGCAAGGCGCTCACGGCTTCGGCCGCGGGGGCGAGGTCGCCACAAGAGATGAGGCAGGCTGTCATATGGATCGGTGGATCTATCACGAGCGGCCTCAGATCTTCGGCGCCTGGAATATCGGGAATGTCGCCCTTGGGCAGGATCGCATTTGCGAGACCGGCCCTGACGAAGGAGAGCGCACCGCCGAACGTGTCGACTTCTGCGATGCAGTTCGGCATCACGCCGGCCACTTCAAACGTCCGATCTAATGCGTCGCGAATTGTGTTTGGGCGCGGCGGCAATACAAGAGGGAGCTCAGCCAATTCCTCAAGCGAAACGGCGGGAGCGACTTCTCCTGTATCGGGAGGACGTACCAGGTGGAGTCGCTGTTGAAAGAGTGGCTGGCGAGTAACACCTGAGGTGGGGTCATCCTCAAGCACAGCGCAGATATCAAGCGCTCGTGATGCGATGAGCTGCTTCATCTGAAGAGAGTCACCCGTAACAAGATGGAGGCGCACTTTTGGGAGCGCTGCCCGGCTGGCTTCCATCAAGGCGCAGGCGAACGAAGCGGCGAGTGCTGAGGACATGCCGAGCCTTACAGCACCTTCCGGTTCTCCTGCCGTAGAGCGGATGATGCTGCGCAGTTGGTCAACCTGCTGAAGAATGGACGTGGCCTCACGATAAAAGACCTTGCCCTCGCGAGTCGGGCGAACGCCGCGCACGCTACGGTGCAGCAGCGCGAAGCCAAGCTCGGCTTCCAAGGCAGCCATCTGCTGACTCAGGGCCGGCTGCGCCACGTGGATTGTCGCCGCTGCTTGGCAAAAACTACCAGCATCCACGATGCCCGTGAAATATCGGAGATGACGTAGTTGCATAAAACTGGAAGACATAGCACCCCAGAATCGTCCGTAGTTCAGGTGATGTTCCGGATAATACCATTAAGCGCTTCGTGAACCGCTTTGATAACGGTCGAATTCAGGCTCAAGAGTGTAGTGTGTGTGTTCATTGAGAGCTGAAGCTTGAGCTGATCCATGGTGTCGTCCGGATTCATGGTCGCCATATGACTTCTTAGGCTGCGTTCCGATGCCGCAACAGATCTGCCAAGAGGCCCACTTATTGTCCTGAAATCCACCTCACGCCTCCAAGCCAGAGGACACGCCGCTGTGGTGGTGCATCCATGTTGTATTAACAACGTCTGTTGCGGCATCTATTGCATCAAGCAATGTGCACAATGCGTCGAAATGACGCCGCGTGACGCCGCCATCCATGTCACGTTTCAACGATTGTCGCCAACTCTCAAACTCTCTCTTAAGGGCAGATAACTCTGCGCCATCGACGTCATCTACCAGCTGTTTCTGCAGCTCAAGCCTGACCAGATGCTCGCTCACAGTTGATCCTCCTCTGCTATCCATTCCGGCTTGTTCGGATAGGGAACGTGCACGTCGGCCTCCCCGATACGCACAAGCATTCCGTCGCGATCGATGACAACGATCTTGCCGAAATGATCGATATTATCGCCGACTTTCAGGCGTGTTCCGTTCTGAACGACGATGAACGGAGACCGGCCGAGGTGCACACCTCTTGCTGCCGGCAATACCACTGGCGAACAGTGCGCCTCGAGCCGAATGTGGGGCGCGAACTTCTCCTCGAAGCGGGAGGCAACGGTCTTCCACTCGCTATAGGCGGTTGGGGTAAGGGCCCCCGAAACGAGGATGGCGTCTGGCTTCACCACGATGCGAATGGAGCCGCGGAGGTCGGCTGTCGTCGCTGTCTCTAGAAAGGTTCGTGCGCGGTCCGGCGTTGCGACTGTGTCATCAATTGTGCGAACTCCGGGAATATCCTGCTGCAGACGATGAAGGGCAGCTTTAACGGTTGCATCACTCGGGCCATATCCCGTTATTGATATCCCTCCGGCGCTTCCCACGCGAATACTCCCCTCGATGCCGAATGCCCGTATTACGGTCGTTGACAGGTCGATCATCTTTGCATCAGACAGGGCGGTGGCGGTCGCCGTTTTCGGTGTTACCTCTGCTGTTAGCCCTGCGTCACGCAGGGCTGCTTTGATCCTTGTAGCCTCTTCAGGTCGCAAGTCGCCGTCGATGATCAGATTATCATCTTGGAGCGCGATGCTAACATCGCGTCCGACATTCAAATCGCGAAGGACGTTCCTGGCAATCTTGATCGAGTCAGTACCCGGAACGGCGGCCGGGGTGAGAGAGGCAACAACCCGCTCAATCCCGGCACAAGCTCCATAGGCGATGATCAGAAGGCCGCAAGCGGCTGCACCAAGCCGAAATGGCCGAGGTATCGAGTTCATCGCAAGACGAGGTTCTCGCCCCCGGGGCGCCGCTCCTTCGATAGCTGGGGGGGCATGCTCTGCGTGCAGACTTCTGCGCTCGACCACGGAGTCGACATCGGGAAAGCTGGCACCGGTCGGGCCGATACTGAAAATCGTCCGCCCAACCTGAACCGGAGTGAGTGGATCGAGGGTCGTCGGGCACTCTGTTAGACAATCACTACCGCCGATGAGCACACCCGGTGCGAGTGCGGTGATCTGGATTTGCCCGGCCTCGATGACAATGCGAAGATGTGAGTCAACCAGTTCCGGATCTGCGAAGGTAAGGTCGTCAGCGTCATGGCTACCGACTAGCCACGCTCCATCGCCGAGCGGTGTCTCGGCCCCCTTGTTGGGGCCAGATAGCACATGCAAGGACAGTTGGGTCTGATCGCCCGTGAGAACATCTTGTTCTATGTTCACGTTTCTCATTGCAGCGATATCCTTCCCAATGGCTGTATGGAGATATCGGGGGGAAGCTCCTGATAGGATAGAACTGGAAGTTCGTAGAAGTCGGTTTCGATGACCTTGCGTACGTATTGACGTATATCCATCGACGCCAGCAGCACCGGCTTGTGCGGCTGCTGGGTAAGGTTGCCGATAGCCTCTCGTATCGCGTCAATGATCTGACCGGTGGTTCGAGCGTCAAGGGCGAGATAACTGCCGGCGGAAGTCTGCCGAATGGCGTTGCGCACCGTATCTTCCACTTCTGGCGTGAGAAGGTAAGCGGGCAGCAGGTTCGTGCCGATACAATACGGAATGCAGAGTTGCCTCCTCAGCGCACAGCGCACATGCTCGGTCAGCAGGACAATGTCTTTTTCGATCTGTGCCCGTTCGACCAGTGCGGCGAGGATGGTGCGCATATTACGCAATGAAACCTCCTCCGCGATTAGGCGTTGAAAGACCTCTGAAATCTTCTGCAGAGGTGCTGAGCGCAGTACTTCCTTTACGAGTTCCGGGAACCACACCTCGATGCGATTCAAAAGAGTTTTTGTCTCCTGGATCCCGACAAACTCCGCAGCATGCCTGCGCAGGATTTGGCCAGTATGGTAGCCAAGGATCTGAACCGACTCCAGGAAAGGGATGTTGGCAGCTCGCAATGATTCGCGATGTATGGCGTCCACCCAGACCGTCTCGATGCGAGGAAGGAAGGGTTTGTCCAGAACACATGGAATGCCCACAAGATCGAGGTTCTCAGGAGTATCGCGTGCCAAAAGATGCTGCGATCGCAGTCGCCCTTCACCGCATGGTATTTCATTTACCATGATGACATACGCTCCGTCCTTGCAGCTGTCGTTCACTCGCACATTGATCGCTGGAAGAGGGACGCCGAGATCAAGAAGGAGCGCTTGCCGTTCGGCATCCAATGCTTTGTTTAGCAGATCGGGAGGGATGACCGCCTCAACGTCGTCACCAATGTCGATCATCAGTGGCACGGTGAACGTGATGCCATTATCGGCGACTTCATCACCGCCGCCGGTCGGCTTCACTGCCGGTGCGGCCAGCCGCCGATTACGCTGTAGTTGCCAGCCACTGCCTCCGACTACGAGCGCCAAGATCATGAAGACTCCCGTCGGAAAGCCAGGGACGAACGAAAAGAGAAGGAGAATGAATGACCCGACAATCAGCGCACGTGGTTGTGCGCTCACCTCGTCGCCGATTTCGTTGCCGAGATCTGCACCGCCATTTTCGTCACTAACCCTCGTAACGATAAACCCCGCTGTAATCGCCGTGAATAGAGCCGGTATCTGACCGACGAGTCCGTCTCCGATGGTCAGGATCGCATAGACCTCGAGCGCCTCGTACAATCCCATTTCCTTTTGAAACGAACCAATCGCGATCCCGCCTACGATGTTCACGGCAATGCTGATCAAGCCCGCGATGGCGTCACCCTTGAGAAACTTCATGGCGCCGTCCAGGGCACCGTACAGCTGGCTCTCGCGCTCAATCGCAAGGCGGCGCCGACTTGCCTCTCGCATATCAATACTGCCGGCACGCAAGTCGCCGTCAACGCTCATTTGCTTGCCCGGCATCGAATCCAGAGAAAACCGTGCAGCAACCTCCGCGACACGCTCAGATCCCTTGGTGATGACGACAAACTGAACGATTGTCATGATCAAAAAGGTAACTGCGCCCACCACGAGATTGCCGGCCACCACGAAGTCCCCGAAGGTCTTGATGATCTGGCCGGCGTCTGCATGAAGTAAGATAGTGCGTGTCGCGGCGACTCCAAGCGATAGCCGAAATAGCGTCGTCACCAAGAGCACTGACGGAAAGGAGACGAACGCAAGGGGGGATTTAATATAGACCGCCATCATCAGCAGGAGTGCCGAGAGTCCCAGGTTGGCGGCCTGTAGCACATCCATCAGGACCGGCGGCAGTGGAATTATCATCATGAAGATGATCGTGATCAGCAGCGCCACCAGAACAATATCATTACGGCCTGACGCGACCGTTCGGACTCTGTCAAGAAACTTCATGCTAGCCACTTGCGCGGCATCCTCTGTAGGTGCGTGTCCGGCATGAGCGACGCGATGAACCGCAGACAGGTTCCCGCCTTGGCGCTGATGCTTGCCCAAATGCTTTGACTAACACTCGTGGCGTTCGAAATCGGCCCTCGCCGTCCCGTGACAATGGTAGAAAGCGCCTTGGATGGGCAGCGCCCCACCTGTCCGCAATATTCAGCGTTCGGCGGTGCGACGCGCCCGGCGGTGTTGAGATCGATTTGTCAGTCCCAGCTGCCATCCTCAGCACGCACCTAAGCAGCGATTCCCCGCGCGGCCTTGTTCTTGAGAAATTCGCTGAGCTTACGAAGTAAGGTAGCGTAACGTATGCAGGTGGGCTTCTTAGGCTTCGGGACGGTTCTAAGCATCGCTCCGAATCGGCGTTTGCAATCTCCCAATTGTCGCCTTCGAAACAGTGTCGTGGCGGAAAACGATCAATAGTGTTCCCGCCCTCGGAGCGATTGGAGATGCGCGGGACATCCAGTGTCGATCCCGTCGGCTCCCCCGAGCAAGTACGGATCGCCCAACTGATACCATCGTTTTGCCGGAACATGACGCCATCTGCTAAGTCTTGATTGATCTTGTCACGGCCCGATAAACCGCAGCGGCGGTTTGGAAAGCTCGTTTCAAGATCAGTTTGAGCTTGTCCGGAGGTAGCAATTGTCATGCCGAAACCGTTCTCGAACCAGGAAGCCAATCTTCAGCGGGAATGCAGGCCTGGCCGGCGTTTAATGAGCGGGATTTAGACGCGGTTCATTCGTCACCCGACTTGGGTCACGTTGTGTCGATCAACGATGACATGCAAAGATAGTATTCCACGTTTGGCGTGGCGAATGATCGAAAATGGGTGCCAAGGCGACGAAGTGGCCTGCGCGGAGTGGTGGTGACCAAGTATGAAGTTGTTGTGACGCGGGCAGTGCCGCGCATCCAGACTGTGCACTTTATCACCTTCACGAGTGCGACCGAAGTCGACGTGTTCGGCCATACAAATGCTGTGCCCCGCCTGACTCAATCGGATCGAGCGCCTCAACGATGAGATCAAGCGGCGGACCGAGATGGTCGGCATCTTCCCGAACGAAGATGCCATCGTGCGCCTGGTCTTGCAATCCTGAGCGAACAAAACGACACGGGAGCTTTCCGGGGAAGCGATGCACTCACCATCGGCGGCAGCAGCACGATAGTGCGCTCGTTACCTGACGTTGGAGGCTATTACGACTGTGAGCGATAACCCATCGTCGGCTTGCTCTCGGCGGCTAGTGTTCTGTCCCGTTAATTCGTAGCATAATAATTGCATGGGTTTGAGGTGTGCCGATCGAAGGAGATACCCGATGCGGACCGGACGCCCGGAGGCGATGCTGACGATTTCCGGCGATGAACGCACACAGCTCACGGCCATAACACCGCGGATTCCATCCTCCAGAAACTCGCACGACTTTGTTGACGAATTTCCGGGACAGAACACTAGCTGACGCCGTCCGACTCGGCAGGATAGCGGCGGTGCTCCCTCGTCAGCTACGCCACGCCACCGACGCGATCCGAGCTGGTCTTGCGTCGAATCCAGCCCAGGCGGCGGATAGGTTGGGCTTGCCTAGTCGTCCGTGAAGAACCCGCATTTCAGCTCGGGGCGAGGTGAAGTCGGAGGCTGAGCAGGACGAGGATTTGGTGCAACAAGAGCTCCAGCCAGCGGATGAGGCGACGGAAGTTGTAGCCGGCGGCGGCGAGGACGGCATTGGTGGCATCGCCCTGGCGGTGCCAGAGATAGTTCCGGCCCATCCGATGTTCGGATTTGAGATGGCCGATGACCGGCTCGATGGCCGAGCGGCGGCGCATCTCGCGTTTGATCTTGGGCGTCACCCGCCGCTTCTGCCCTGAGATGAACACCCTGAACTTGTAGTCGGGTGGCGCATTGTGGCCGCGATAGCCTTTGTCGAGAACGAGGCGCTCGATGATGTTGCCGATCAGCGCCTCCATCTCCGGGATCACGGTCTCGAGTGTATGGCCATCATAGGGGTTACCGGGCAGCGCCTTCACATGGGTGACGAATTGGCCGCCTTTGGCGTGCGATAGCGTTGTGGCGACGGAGAGCTTGACCCCGAACTCGTAAGGCCGGTGCGCCTTGCCCTTGCCGATGCACTCCACCTCCGGCGCGCGTGCAGCGAGTAGACCTTGGGGCCGCGCTGGTGCTGCTTCTGGTCAAGCACCCGTCGCGCCAGCGCCAGCATGCGGCCGAGGACAATCTCGCCAAGCAGGTCGGTGCGGCCTTCGATCTTGCGGGTGATGTCGCGGATGACGCGGCCGAGATAGGTTCGAAGCGTCCTCAAGGCTTGGCGCGCTTGAACTGCTTGGCGTGGGCATAGCGCTGATGCTTGATCAGCGCGAACTTGCCCACCCGCGCATAGGATTGCCGCAACGCGAGGCCCTGCCGTTTTGCCAGCCGGACCAGGATCTCGCGCGCGCGGTTGAGAAGCCGCGCGTCGGTCGGGAACATCACGTTCTTGGGCTGCACCGTGGTGTCGACGATGACGCGGTTGAGGTCGGACGGCTTGATCGCTTCGGTCTTGGTGGCGACCGAGAGGCTCTCCTGCAGCAGCGCTTGCAGCTTCTCCTCGCCCATGCGCTGGCGCCAGCGCGTCAGCGAGGAGCGGTCGAACACCAGGCGGTGCTGGAAGAACTGTAAGCGCTAAGCCGATACCCAGGGTTCGGGGTTAGATTAGATGTGCGAAGAAGCGTCCGGATTGAACGGAGGTTTGGGATGGGATTGGACGGCAAAAAGGACGTCCATTTGGACAGCTCGTCAGT
>NZ_JBUYEN020000103.1:0-9393 GCF_055229415.2 Bradyrhizobium sp. Leo114
GGCCTCGAAGCCTTCCGTCGCATCAAATACGGCACCACTTTGAGGCTCAAAAATGTGTGAATCGGATAGCCGGTCACCGGGGAGAGCACGAAGGAAACCGTAACACCATCGCGCAGGGAAAGCCGGAGCTGCTTCGGTTGAACCTGTGGTCCTACCCCCGTGCTTTTTGTTGCACGGGACCCACGGGTGCAACCAGCACCCGGCTTTCCCTGCGCCCTCTGATATCGAGGAGGGTAAAACGAGACGCAAAGCTCGGGCAAATCATGCCGCGAGAATGCGAACTCATATCCGCTGTTTGAATCAGACGTAGGATGGGTAGAGCGAAGCGAAACCCATCATCGCACCGCTTGCTCCATCGCGATGGGTTTCGCTTCGCTCTACCCATCCTACGGGTCCGCTGTTTGAAATTTGGGAAGTCGTCCGATCAAACCGCCGCGCGCACCGCAACGGGGACAACCGCCTGCCGCGCGTTCTCGATGGCGCGCATCAGGTCGTTCGGACGGAACGGCTTCTGCAGGCAGACCACGTTCGACAGGTCTGGCGCTTCAGCGACGAAATCCAGCGCCGTCATGCCGGAGATCGCGACGATGGGGAAATCCGGCTGGCGGTCGCGCATCATCGACATGAGGTCGAGACCGCTCTTGCCCTGCAGGAAGATGTCGATGATCGCAAGATCGAATTTGGTCGTTTCGAACGCCTTGATCCCCTCCGCGGCGGACGCCGCCTCGACAATCTCGAAACGATTGACGCGCAGCACAATTGCGATCATCGCGCGCACGTCGGATTGGTCGTCGACAATAAGAACACGGGCCATGAAAACCCCCGGGACCGGCTGCGGGAAGCCTAGTCGTGGAAAACGCTATGCAGTAGGTGATCAGGCGAATTATCTATCCTGTCAGTAAAGAGGTGGTTACCTCAATTGGATACGGGCGCCCGGTTCAATTCCCTGCCGGTAGCAGATAACCTTTGATCGATTTCGAGCAATTCGTTTTGCGCCAAAGCGATGCGTAGCGGGTTTATGGGACTTTCATTTCGACGTTCCCCAAATCAGCGGACACAGCCTTCCCTTTCCGCCGGTACGGAGAGAGGGGCCGGATATTCCACTTTGTGTGGACAGCCCGCGCGCGGATTTGACGTGATCGACTGTCTTGCGTTCGATACCGCCTTCCAGGAGACCATCAGTGCTCAAGGGTAACGATCGCAGCTTCTTCCTTTCGACCATGCCGGCCTCGCGCGGCGACCGCAACGTAGCGCTGGCGGTGGTCGTCGTCTCGGCCGTGCTGTTCGTGATCGCGATACCATTCGCCGGGATGCCGCTGACGCCGGTACCGGCTTTCGTGGCGAGCTACCAGTCCGCGCTGGCGATCAACGATCTCATCACCGCGGTGCTGCTGTTTTCGCAGTTCGCCATCCTGCGCTGGCGGGCACTGCTGCTGCTCGCGAGCGGGTATCTTTTCACCGCTGCGGCCGCGGTCACCCACGCGCTGACCTTTCCGGGCCTGTTTGCGCCGGCGGGCCTGTTCGGCGCCGGTTCGCAGACCACGGTCTGGCTCTACATGGTCTGGCACGGCTTCTTCCCGCTGACGGTGCTCGGCTACGCGGTTTTGAAAGGAAACGACGGCGCCCGGATTCGCGGCTCGACGATGTCGGCGATCATGGGCAGCGTTGCGGCAGTCGTCGTCGCGATGGCGCTGTTTACCTGGATCGTCACCGCCCAGCACGACCACCTCCCAGTCCTTTTGAGCGGCGGTCACTACACGCCGGTCATGCTCGGCGTGGTCTCGACGGTGCTGTTCTTCTGCGCCGCCGCGCTTGCTGCGCTATGGTTCCGGAAGCCGCATTCCGTCATCGACATCTGGCTCATGGTCGTGCTGTGCGCCTGGCTGTTCGACATCGCGCTGTCGGCGATGCTCAACGTCGCGAGATTCGATCTCGGTTTCTACGCCGCACGCATCTACGCCTTATGCGCCGCCAGCTTCGTGCTCGCGGTGCTGTTGATCGATAACGTCGCGCTGCAGGCGCAGATGTCGGGGCTGTTGGGCGTAGTTCGTCGCCAGGCCGCCAGCGAACGCGACTATCACGCCGAGCGCGAGCGGCTGTTCAGCGCGGTCGTGGAATCCTCCAATGACGCCATCATCACCAAGTCGCTCGACGGCACCATTACCGCCTGGAATCCGGCCGCCGAGCGCCTGTTCGGCTATCCGGCAGCCGTGGCGGTCGGCCAGCACATCGACCTCATCGTGCCGCCCGACAATCGCGGCGAGGTCAACGACATTCTCAAGCGGATCCGCAGCGGCGAAAAGCTGGCGCAATATGAAACGCAGCGGCTGCACAAGAGCGGCAAACCGATCGACGTCTCGCTCAGCGTCTCGCCGCTATTGTCGGCGACGGGCGAGATCATCGGCGCCTCCAAGATCGCGCACGACATCACCGAAAGCAGGCGGACGCGGGAGGCGCTGAGCCGGGAGCTCGAGGAGCGGCAGCATATCTTCGAAGCATCGCAGGACTTCCTCTCGATAACGGACAAGCAGGGCCATTTCGTCCAGGTCAGCCCGAGCGCCAGGACCATTGCCGGCTACGATCCCGCCGAGATGGTCGGACGTTCCGCGGTCGAGTTCGTTCATCCGGATGATCTCGAAAACACCCGCAACGAAATGCGCGCTGCGCGGCGCGGCCAGAGCAAGCGCAACTTCGAGAGATCCGCAAGGACGGCGAAGTGGTATCACTCAACTGGTCCGCAACCTATTCGGAGCCGGTCAAGCGCTATTTCTTCATCGGCCGCGACCTCACCGAGAAGCAGGCCGCCGAGGCGCAGATCCGGCAGGTGCAGAAGATGGACGCGGTAGGCCAGCTCACCGGCGGCGTCGCCCATGACTTCAACAACATCCTGACCGTCATCACCGGCACCATCGGCATCCTGGAAGAAGCGGTCTCCGACCGGCCCGACCTCGTCGCCATCGCCCGGCTGATCGACGAAGCCGCCGAGCGCGGCGCCAACCTGACCAGGCACCTGCTCGCCTTCGCCCGCAAGCAGCCGCTGCAGCCGGTCGATGTCGATATCAACGCGCTGATCCTGGAGGCGGCGAAGCTGCTGCGCCCGACGCTCGGCGAGCATATCGAGATCACGCCAATGCTGGCCGACGACGCCTGGACGGCAATGGTCGATCCGAACCAGCTCACCGCGGCAATCCTCAATCTCGCGCTGAATGCGCGCGATGCCATGCCCCGCGGCGGCAAGCTGGCGCTCGAAAGCCGCAACGTCTATCTCGACGAGGGCTATGCCAGCATGCACAGCGAGGTCGCGGTCGGCCATTACGTCATGGTCGCCGTCAGCGACAGCGGCGGCGGCATTCCGGCCCATCTCTTGGAAAAAGTATTCGATCCCTTCTTCACCACCAAGGAAGTCGGCAAGGGCACCGGGCTTGGGCTTTCCATGGTGTTCGGCTTCGTCAAGCAGTCGGGCGGGCACATCAAGATCTACAGCGAGGAGCGCCACGGCACCTCGGTCAAGATGTATCTGCCGCGCGCGACCGGCCTCGCCCAGACTATCGCGGAAGCGCAGCAGACCACCGATCTCCGGGGCGGACACGAAGCCATCCTGGTGGTCGAGGACGACGCGCTGGTGCGCAAGTATGTCGTGACCCAGATCACGAGCCTCGGCTACTCCACGCGCGAGGCGGCCAATGCCGCCGAGGCGCTCAACATCATCGATACCGGCGCGCCGATCGACCTCCTGTTCACCGACGTCATCATGCCGGGCGCCATGAACGGACGCCAACTCGTCGACGAGGCGCTGAAGCGGCGGCCTGGGCTCAAGACGCTGTACACGTCGGGCTACACAGAGAACGCGATCGTCCATCACGGGCGGCTCGATTCCGGCGTGCTGCTGCTGGCGAAGCCCTATCGCAAGTCCGAGCTCGCCAAGATGATCCGGCTCGCGCTCGGCAGTTGATGCATTCGGTTCGGTTGCTATATCGATCAACAAGACGACAAGAGGAAGCGCGCTTTGAAAAATCTCCTCACCGACATCGCAGGCGTCCGCGTCGGCCATGCCGACGACGCTTCGATCGCCTCCGGCGTCACAGCGATCATCTTTGATAAGCCCGCCGTGGCGTCGATCGACGTGCGCGGCGGTGGCCCGGGCACGCGCGACGACGCGCTGCTGCAGCCGCACAATACCGTCGATGCGGTGGACGCGATCGCGCTGTCCGGCGGCTCGGCCCTCGGCCTCGATGCTGCCGGCGGCGTGCAGGCCTGGCTGGCCGAGCAAGGCCGCGGCTTGCGGATCCGCGACGCCGTGATCCCGATCGTGCCCGGTGCGATCTGCTTCGATCTCTTGAACGGCGGCAACAAGGCGTGGGGACGGTTCCCGCCCTATCGCGATCTCGCCTATGCCGCGGCGGCCGCAGCCGGGAGCGATTTCCGGCTCGGCAGCGTCGGCGCCGGCACGGGCGCGACCACCTCCAACCTGAAGGGCGGACTAGGTTCGGCATCGGCGCGGACCGATGACGGCGTGACGGTTGCCGCGCTTGCCGTCGTCAATGCGGTCGGCGCCGTCACGGTCGGCGATGGCCCGTGGTTCTGGGCGGCACCGTTCGAGGTCGACAGGGAATTCGGCGGACGCGGTTTGCCGGCCTCGTTCACGCCTGATATGCTGAAGGCGCGGCTGAAGGGCGGACCGGCGGCGACATCCGGCGAGAACACCACGCTGGTCGTGGTCGCCACCGATGCTACGCTGACGAAAACGCAGGCCAAGCGGCTGGCGATGATCGCGCAGACCGGCATGGCGCGGGCGATCTATCCGGTGCATGCGCCGCTCGACGGCGACGTGGTGTTTGCCGCGGCGACCGGCGAGAAGCCGATCGATCCTTTGTTCGGCCTCACCGAACTCGGCATGCACGCCGCCAACACTGTGGCCCGCGCGATTGCGCGCGGCGTATACGCGGCGACCGCGCTGCCCTTCCACGATGCGCTGCCGAGCTGGCAGGATCGCTTTGGCTAGCAACGGAATTCAGCGACATGCGTTGAGGCTGCGGGTTCCAGCTCGGGTGCCGCAATGCCATCCACTGTCATTCGCTTCTTCCGCTACGACGCCGAAAAACGCGAGCTGTTGGTCGTCTTCGTTACTGGCCGCCGCTACATTTATGAGGATGTTCCGCCCGATGTGGCCGAGGCGTTCGGCAACGCATTCTCAAAGGGCCAGTTCTTCAACCACGAGATACGAGATCGCTACCGTTACCGCGAACTCAAGCAATTGGCTTAAACGCGATCTGTCACGCATTGACCGAGAGGGAGGCCCAGGCCTGCGCCGAGATCGGCTTGGCCTGCAGCTGCACCAGTTGGTCGACGGCGTGCCGCTGCCCCAACTGGTCGACGAAATTGTAGGACGAGGTGGCAGCCCGCGCGGCAGACGGGCTCGCAGCAGAGGTCGCCGTTATTTTCGATCCGTCGGCATAGGTCGTGGTGGTCGTGACCGATCCATCGCTGTTGGCAATCGAAGTGCTGGTGCCATCAAGCGCCTGCATCAGCGCATCGGCACCGCCGCCACCGCCGCCGGAGTGACGATGAGCATGCGAGCGATGGCGGGACCCGCCCTTCAAAGCCGAGGACATCTCGTCCAGCGTGACATTGCCGTCGCCATCCTTGTCCAGCTTGGAGAACACGTCATCGGCCTTCGCCAGATTGGTCCCGCCAGCGCCGAGCGCATTCTCGAATTCGGATTTCGTGATCTTGCCGTCGCCGTCGCCATCGATCTGCCCGAACAAATCCTTCAGCGCCTCCGAGGGACTCTTAGTCGAGGCAGCCGTACCGGTCGACGCCTGGCTCTGCGCATCGAGCAGCGCGCTCATCGTCTCAGGAGCGATCGGCGCAGAGCTGCCGCCGGCCGATCCGGAACTCGGGGCCGCGCCCGTCGGCGTCGTCGTGGCGGCGGAAATATCGAAGATGTTGCCGGCGTCCTGAGTCTGGCCGGTGGGCTTTGCCTGCGACGTCTTCGACGACGTCAACGACTTCAAGAGATCGATGGCCGACGAGGCAGCGCCAAGGGCGAACAGCATGAGAGGGAACTCCGACAATGCCGCGTGAGCGGCGGCCCAACACCTGCACGACTAGCGAGCAAGCGCTGTGCCATGGCGAAAAGCCCTTTAAAATCGGCATTCGTGCATACAGACAGGTTCGCCGCAGCCGGCAATTGCTGCCGCTGCGGCAATTTTTTCCTGCCCGCGATTTCCCTCCTGTGCATTGCCCGGCACCAGCATGCATGTTAGGCGGAACCATCCTGCCGCTACAGAGATGCCTTGGGAGAGCGTCCATGTCCCAGCCCTTCACGCCACGTCCGCTGGTGATCGCGCCGTCGATCCTGGCCTCGGATTTCTCCAAACTCGGCGAAGAAGTCCGCGCCGTCGACCAGGCCGGCGCCGACTGGATCCATCTCGACGTCATGGACGGGCATTTCGTGCCGAACATCTCCTATGGCCCTGATGTCATCAAGGCGATGCGCCCGCACACCAAGAAGGTATTCGACGCGCATCTGATGATCTCGCCTTGCGATCCCTATCTCGAGGCGTTCGCGAAGGCCGGCTGCGACCACATCACGGTGCATGCCGAGGCCGGCCCGCATCTGCATCGTTCGCTGCAGGCGATCCGCGCGCTGGGCAAGAAGGCTGGCGTCTCGATCAATCCGGCAACACCCGTGAGCGCGATCGAGCATGTGCTCGACCTCATCGACTTGGTGCTGGTGATGTCGGTCAATCCGGGATTTGGCGGCCAGGCCTTCATCCGCGGCTCGCTCGGCAAGGTCAGCGACGTCAGGGCGATGACCGCCGGCCGGCCGATCGACATCGAGGTCGATGGCGGCGTCGCGCCCGATGTATCAGGGGAACTGGCAGCGGCCGGCGCCAATGCGTTTGTCGCCGGCTCGGCCGTGTTCAAGGGCGGCACGATGGAGGCATACAAGGCCAACATCTCCGCGATCCGCAACGCAGCGGCGCTGGCGCGCGGCGAAGCGATCTAGCCCGAGCGTGGCGGGCGCACCACGGTCACCGTGCAAGGCGCCTCCGCCGCCACCTTCGCCGAGACGCTGCCGAGCAGCGTCCGCAGCATGGAATCCCGCCGCGCGCCGATCACGATGTGATCGACCTGATTGGCTTGCGCGAATTCCAGGATTGCCGCCGCGGGATCGATCGCCTCCAGCACATGCACCGACAGCCGGTTCTCGTCGAGCTTCAGCGAGGACGCCCAGTGGCGCAACGCGACCAGGCGGTCGATATGCTTGTTGCTGCCCTTCTCATCCAGGGTCCGATCGATGGTGACGAGGCCAAGCTTGAGCACGTTGACGCATGCGAGACGGGCCTGCGGCAAGGTCCCGAGTATCCGCTGCGTGGTGACGCGCAAGGCATCGTTCAGCGGGCCCGAGGTTTCCGTCGTATCGATCGCAACCACCAGGATCGGGCTCGACGCCAATTGTACCGCGACATCGGACTTCGGCTGCGGCTGCCATGCCCCGCGGTTGAAGCGGCGGCGCATCACCGTCGCGAACGGATCGCGCTCGCGCCGCTCTGCACGCGCCGTCAGCTTGACCTGATCGGGATTGCTGAGATCGAAGGCGAGTTGCGAGGCGGTCGGATAGCGCCAGGCGGGCTCGATCTCCAGGCATCGCAGGACGATCTCCTGCAGCCAGGGCGGATAGTCGGGTTTGAGCTTGCGCGGCGGATAGGGATCGCGCCACAGCCGCCGACGCATGCCGCGCAATGTTTCGCTCTCGCCGAACGGCCGCACCCCGGTGGTGAAGAAATACAGCAGCACGCCGAGCGAAAACAAATCGCTGCGCGGATCATCGCGCACCCCGAGCAGGCGCTCCGGCGCCATATAGGGCGCGGTGCCGTAAGGCAGACGAAATTCTTCCTGCAAGAGGTCGGGCAGATGTTCGTGATGCGACAGGCCGAAATCGATCAGCACAGCCTCGCCGCTCTCGCGGAACATGATGCTGCTCGGCTTGATGTCGTGATGGATGACGTTCTGCCGATGCAGCGCCGACAGCGCAGCAGCGATCTTGATGCCGAGCGCCCTCGCCTCCTCGTAAGCGATCGGCAGATCGTCGAGCCGCTTGTAGAGGGTCCGGCCCGGGATGCGCTCGAGCACGACATACGCCTGGCGCGCGAAATCGCCGGTGCCGAAGCAGGCCGGCACATGCGGCCCGGACAATCGCGGCAGGATCATCTGCTCCATCTCGAAGCTGACGATGGCGGCGGGGTCCTCGCCTTCCGAGACTCGCGGCGCCTTCATCAGGAGCGGCACGTTGATGCCGGGATGGGTGACGCTCCACAGCGTCGCCATGCCGCCGCGGTGCACGCACTCGCCGACGGTGAAGCCATCGATGACCGTGCCCGGCTGCATGAGAATTTTCGCCATTTGCTATCGGCCGACCAACAGGCGATCGGCAAGCCAGCCCGGCAGGCCATTGTCGCGGATCCGGGCGGCTGCCGAGTCGATATCATAGGGGGCACGACAATAGGTGACCTCCCGCCTCTCGGTGTCGAACATGGCGAAGGCGGCTGCGGGAATGCCGTCGCGGGGCTGGCCGACGGAGCCAAGCACCGCAAGCCAGCGCCGGCCGGCCAAGAGCTGCACGGCTACGCCCGTGGTCGGGACAAAGCTGGTCATCTTCGCCGTCGACGACATCGAATAGAGCGCTGGACGGTGGATATGACCGCAAAAGGTGATTGGAGCCTCCGCAGCCATCATGCTGCGCGCAGCGTCCGACGCGTCGCGCACGTAGCGCCACCTGGTCGGGTTGGACGCTTCGGAATGGACGTAGAGGCGGTCGTCCTCCTGCTGCATCAGCGGCAGTTCGGTAAGGAAACGCCGTTGCGCCGCGCTGAGCTTGCCGCGGGTCCACTCGACCACCGCCTGGGCTTCGGCGTTCATCGCGTCGTTGTCGATACCGATGGCGGTGTCATGGTTGCCGCGAACCGCGATCGCGCCGTCCTCGACCAGCGCCATGACGGTATCGACGATCCATTCGGGGTCGGCCCCATAGCCAACGAAGTCGCCGAGCAGAACGAATTTCTCTGCGCCTTGCGCACGCGCAGCCTCAAGGCAGGCGTCAAATGCCTGCCGATTGCCGTGAATATCCGCAAACAGCGCGAGACGCACATCATCCTCCCAGCCAATCCTGGCGGGCCCAATCACATCTGTCTTGATGGATATCAAACACGGGCAACTCGGTGCCCGCAAATGGATCGGGGGGATCGATCGCGAATTACGAGCTAGGTCGCGTGGACAGTTATCTTAGCCAGAGCAGAGTTGCGGCGATAGCGACGACAGCGAAGTAATTTCGTGCGGTTTTTTCGTAGCGCGTAGCAACGCGCCTGAAACGCTTCAGTTTCGAGAAGC